>JAIXVP010000330.1 GCA_027482905.1 Opitutaceae bacterium | reverse complement strand
CTCCGCCGGCGGCTCCGCCAAACAGGGCCGCGATCGCCGCTACCAGGCCATCCTCCCCCTCCGCGGCAAATTGATCAACACCGAGAAAGCCCGCCTGGACAAGGTGTTGTCCAACGAGGAAATCAGGACCCTGATCACCGCCATCGGCGCCGGCATCGGCGAGGGCGGCGAGGCCATCGGCGGCTTCAACGCCGACAAGGCCCGCTACCACAAGATCATCATCATGACGGACGCCGACGTCGACGGGTCCCACATCCGCACCCTGCTGCTGACGTTCATGTATCGGCAGATGAAGGGCCTGATCGAGCGCGGCTTCGTCTACATCGCCCAGCCCCCGCTCTACAAAATCAAGCGCAAGAAGCGCGAGCAATACGTCGACAACGACGACCAGCTTAACCGCATCCTGCTCGAACTCGGCTCCGAGGACGTCGTCCTCACCCGCCTGCGCGACGGCCATCTCTTCCCTGCCGAACAGGTCGAGCAACTGGTCGAAAACCTCGCCCTGCTGGAGAAATTCGGCGCGGGCGTCACCCGCTACGGAGCCGAACTCTCCGCCTACCTCGACGCCCACCACCCCGAGACCCGCGCCCTCCCCCGCTACCTCGCCCGGATCCGCGAGGGCAACAAGGAGGCCCACGAGTTCCTCTCCGACGAGCATGCGCGCTCCGCGTTCCTCGAACGCGAGGGCCTTGCCGCCGACTTCGGCCAACCCGTCACCGCCACCCCGCTCCCCTCCGACCTCGCCGCCGCCGGGTCCGCCTCCCCGCTCCCCGCTCCCAGCTCCGCCCCCCGCACCGGCCCCGGCGCCCAACGCCGCGTCACCCTGCACGCGATCTACGAAAGCAACGAGATGACCAAGTGCCTCGTCGCCCTCGCTCGCCTCGGCCTCGACGGCCACCGCTTCACCGCCACCCCCGCCGAACCCCGCTTCCTCGTCACCGAGAACCCCGGCCTGAAAACCGAGCTCAAAACCGAACTCCACGGCCCGCTCGAGATCGTCGCCCACATCCGCGCCAACGGCCGCAAGGGCCTCGGCATCCAGCGCTACAAAGGTCTCGGCGAAATGAACCCGAAGCAGCTCTTCGAGACCACCATGGACCCGGACAAACGCCGCCTGCTGAAGGTCGACATCGCCGACGCCGCCAAGGCCGACGCCCTGTTCACCCTCCTCATGGGCGACGAAGTCCCCCCCCGCCGCCAATTCATCGAGGACAACGCCCTGAACGTCCAATTCCTGGATGCGTGAGCGACCGCCGACACCCTTGACCCTCGCATCGTTCCATCCATCGTAAAACGCAATCCCGAACGATCATGTCAGTCACCCTGTCCTCCAAATACCAAATCGTCATACCCGAAGCGCTGCGCAAACGCCGCAACTATCAGCCTGGTATGAAGTTCGATTTTATCGACGACGGCTTTTCCGTGCGTCTCGTCCAGGTGAAAACCATGAAAGAACTGCGCGGTTTTCTTAAGGGCAAGATGAAGCCCGAGGACTTTCAGCGCGACGAATCCGACGTGGAATACCCCGATCCGCCCACGCAAAAGTGAACGTTGTCGATACCTCCGCCTTGGTCGAATACTACCTCGACACTCCTCTGGCCGACATCTTTGCGTCCCCGATCGAAGACCGTCAGCGACTGCTTGTCCCCACCATCGTGCTCTTCGAGCTCTACAAAATCCTCCGTCGCGAAGCAGGCCCCGACCTGGCCGACGAGGCGGTGATGGCTCT
Source organism: Opitutaceae bacterium (assembly GCA_027482905.1). Classification (GTDB taxonomy): domain Bacteria; phylum Verrucomicrobiota; class Verrucomicrobiia; order Opitutales; family Opitutaceae; genus IMCC26134_A. The sequence goes on along the minus strand of JAIXVP010000330.1, from coordinate 5,906 downwards.
TCGTGACTGCCAGGTGGTGGATCTCGACGCCACCCACGCGCTCGCCGCCGCCCAGATCGGCCCGCGCCACGGCTTGGCACTCGCCGATTCCATCATTTACGCCACCTCCCAGCTCGCCGGTGCCACCCTCTGGACCCAGGACGAACACTTCGAGAAACTCCCCGGCGTCCGCTACTTTCCCAAAACCCCCGCCTGAGACGCACCTCGCGCGCTCCGACGATCTCCACGCCTTCACGTCTCTGCGTTAAAAATCCCCCTTTTTCCCCGTGTTCACCGCCAACGAAAAACTCTCCAACGCCAACATCACCGACATCATGCAGTCGGCCTACATCGAGTATTCGATGTCCGTGATCGTGGCCCGCGCCCTGCCCGACGCTCGCGACGGCCTCAAACCCGTCCAGCGCCGCATCCTCTACGCCATGCTGCGCGAGGGTCTCCTCCACAACCGCGCCTTCGACAAATGCGCCGGCGTGGTCGGCGAGGTGCTGAAAAACTACCACCCCCACGGCGACTCCTCCGTCTACGACACCCTCGTCCGCCTCGCCCAGCACTGGGTCATGCGCTACCCGCTCATCGACCCCCAGGGCAACTTCGGCTCCGTCGAGGGTGATCCGCCCGCCGCCTACCGTTACACCGAGGCCCGCCTGAAGAATATCTCCGAGGAACTCCTGGCCAACATCGACGAGGACACGGTCGATTTCGCCCCGAATTACAAGGAGTCCACCACCGAGCCCACCGTCCTCCCCTCCGCCCTGCCCAACCTTTTGATGAACGGCTCCACCGGCATCGCCGTGGGCATGGCCACCAACATCCCCCCGCACAACCTCCACGAGCTCATCGCCGCCATCGTCAAGGTCCTCGACGAACCCCAGACCACCACCCTCGACGACCTCTGCGGCTTCATCCAGGGCCCCGATTTCCCCACCGGCGGCGTCATCGCCGGCCGCGAGGGCATCCTGTCCTACCTGAAGACCGGCAAGGGCATCGTGCGCATCCGCGGCAAGGCCCACACCGAGGAAACCAAGACCGGCGAACAAATCGTCATCACCGAGATCCCCTACAACGTTAACCGCGCCAACCTCGTCGTCCGCATCGCCGAGCTCGTGACCGAGAAGGAGATCGAGGGCATCCGCGACGTGCGCGACGAGTCCGACGAAAACACCCGCGTCGTCATCGAGCTGAAACGCGGTGAGCAGGCCTCGCCCATCCTCAACCAGCTTTTCCAGAAAACCGCCCTCGAGTCGTCCTTCGGCGTCACCCTGCTCGCCCTCGACAAAAAGCGGCCGAAGCAGATGAACATCCGCGAGCTGATCGACTGCTACGTCGAACACCGCCGCGACGTCGTCACCCGCCGCACCAAGTTCCGCCTGAAGGAGGCCGAGGACCGCGCCCACATCCTAGAGGGCTACATCATCGCCCTGGATAACCTGGACGACTTCGTGAAAATCATCCGCGCCTCCGCCAGCCGCGACGAGGCCAAGGACCGGCTGATGGCGAAGTATCCGCTCTCCGAGCGCCAGACCATCGCCATCCTCGAACTCCGCCTCTACCAGCTCACCGGCCTGGAACGCGGCAAAATCGAGGCCGAATACCTCGAACTCCAGAACCTCATCGCCGGCCTGAAGGAGATCCTTGAGCACGACTGGCGCCTGCGCGAGGTCATCAAAACCGAGCTGCTCGCGATGAAGGAAAAATACGGCGACGCCCGCAAAACCGAGATCGTCGGCGCCCTCGGCGATTTCCGCATGGAGGACGTCATCCCGAACGAGGGCTGTGTCATCACCATCTCCCACCTCGGCTTCATCAAACGCACCCCCTCCGCCGACTACCGCTCCCAGAAACGCGGCGGCAAGGGCGTGATCGGCGCCGAGACCTACGACGACGATTTTGTGGAGCATCTGTTCACCGCCTCCACCCACGACTACATCCTCTTCGTCACCACCCACGGCCAGTGCTTCGCCAAGAAGGTCTACACCATCCCCGAGGGCGTGCGCACCGCCAAGGGCAAGTCCGTGAAGTCCTTCCTCGCCCTCGACGAGGGTGAAAAAGTCGCCGCCATGCTCTGCTTCGGCGACTTCGCCGGCGACCGCTTCCTCGTCATGGCCACCAAGGCCGGCACGATCAAGAAGACCGCCCTCGCCGACTACACCAACGCCACCCGCGAAAACGGCCTCATCGGCATCAACCTCGACGCGGACGACATCGTCATCGGCTGCGTGCTCACCACCGGCGCCGACGAGCTCCTCCTCGTCTCCCACCAGGGCCTCGCCGTCCGCCTGGCCGAGAAGGACGCCGAATCCGGCGAGATCCTCTTCCGCGACACCGGCCGCGCCACCGGCGGCGTCCGCGGCATGAAGTTCAAGCTGGAGAGCGACTACCTCGAGGTGCTCGAAGTGGTCGACCACCAGGCCCGCTTCCTCGTCGCCAGCCAGGCCGGCCTCGGCGTGCGCACCCGCTTCGAAGACTACCGCCTGGTCAACCGCGGCGGCAGCGGCGTCTGGGCCATCGACCTGCCCGAGGACGGCTCCATCAACATCGCCGGCGCCCTCAGCGTGAAGGACACCGACGAGGTCATGTTGTTAACCGCCAAGGGCCAAAGCGTGCGCACCCCGGTCAACACGATCCGCGAGGTCGCCCGCGGCGGCAAAGGCGTGAAGCTCCTCAGCCTGGCCGAGGGCGACAAGCTCCTCAGCATCGCCAAGGTGGTCGAAACCGAGGAACAACAAGCCGCCGCCGAGTCCGCCGCCCCCGAGGCCTGATCGAAATGTAGCCCCGACCGCTGGTCGGGGTCCGGGCATTTGTGGTCCGGTAAGCGCACGCGTCCCGCGTGCCCTCACCGAATCGTCGGGCGAGACGTCCGACGCAACACCCGGGACGGGTGTCGCTCCCGGACCATAACCCGCGCGGACTAAACGCAAAAAAGCCGGCGAGGAAATCCTCGCCGGCCTTTGTATTAAACTAAAGAGAGTCGCTTAAACCCGCTCAAACCGAGCGACGGCGACGAGCGGCGACGCCGAGGAGCGCCACGCCGCCGAGAATCGCGGCGTAGGTGGAAGGCTCGGGAATCGCGGCTGGGGTGACATCGGCCCAACTGGTTCCGACGCGCAACTCATCGAACAATCCGGAAGGAGAACCCGCAGCGCCTCGCAGCAAAAACTGCGAGATGTCAGCTTGGTCAGTCCCACCAACGGCAGTTAAAGAAGCGGAAGGCGCACTTCCTCCAAAAGTTGAACTCGACGGATTGATCCAAAGGCTCGAGGTGTCATTTCCTGTGCCCGTGACAAAAGTGTAACTGCCAACAATAAAAACCGTAGTGTTCAATGAAGTCACCGAAGAAGAGTAATTTGCTGTGCTGTTGCTCTTGTTCGACAGACCGATGTTATAACCCACACCACCAGTATCCGCCCGCAGCCAAACCGGAGCTGCGTAGTTTGTGTTTCCAGTAGAAAGAGCAAAGCTATATGTTGTGGCAGTGGGCAAAGCAGATAGCTGGAAGGCAAAGGAGTAAAACACCGTATTAGCACTGGTAGTGCTGCCTAGGGCCGCGATGGCCTCTTTGATATTTCCGCTGGCGAATGAAACTTTGTTTCCGGCACTAGCTTGGAGTCCACTGACCGACAAACTGGTTGAACTGATGGTCGGCGCGGTTCCAGAATTAAGTCCCGTCCAAGCCCCGTTACCTTCCAAGGTAGATGCTGCGGTATAGCTAAATTGATCGGAAAAAATAACCGATGCATGGAGAGCTGACGCTCCGAACGCAAAAACGGAAACCGCTGCGCCAATATTGAAAAATGATTTGTTCATAAGGTTAGTGGAATAAAAGCTTAGACCCTCGTAGCACACCCCACACCAACCCCCTCGCGCAAACCGCTGGCGTGACGTTCGCGAAAACATTTCTTCCCCGCCTTCCTCATTCGAATCTGTATAAACCGCACAGGGAGAATACCCTAGTTGGCCCTATACTAGGAAACACGCAGCATAAAGCCGCCCAGTCGAACCCCAAAAACACCAGCGGGCATCCGCACTACTGACGGGCACGCTCCGGCAGCAAATAGCTCAAACGCCGCAGTCCCGCCCGGGCCGGGAAATACACGACCACGAACAGCGCCGGAGCGGTCGCCAGCCAGCCGGTGAAGGCGTGCGCGCCCACCCAGCCGAATTCGCGCAAAAACGCCCCGAAACTCAACTCGTGGAACGACGCGATCATGCCGCGCAGGGTGAAATGCCCGTCCTCCGCCCGCCACAGCCATTCGCCGATGCGCACGTAGACGAGGATCATCACCAGGTGCAGCGGGCTGAGCGCGTAGTTGATCGCCTGCAGCAGAGGCTGGTTGAGTTTGCGCCATAGCCCGACCAGCGCGTTCAACCCGGTGGTGAAACCGAGAAACGGAAACAACGAACACACAAAGCCCCACGCGATGGCCGCGGCCAGTTTTTCCGGCGTCGCCCCTTGGGTGAGGAGCGCGAGCAAGGGTCCGCGCACGCGGCGCTGCCAAAAACCGGGTTTGGAGGCGGGGGGAACGGTGGGAACGACTGGGGTGCTCAACGGGGAATCAGCCAAACAGCACATTCTTGGCCCCGATCAGGTAGACGACCAACCCTAATCCCAAAAGAATCGCCGGCAACTTCACCGCCCCCGGCCGCTTGCGGGTGAAAACCGCGTCCAACCCGCCGCCCTCGCGCCGCACCCGGGCGAGTTCGAAGAGCATGTAGAGCGCGATCGCCGGGTTGCCCCAGAGCAGGATCACGAGGAGCCACAACACCCGCGCCGCCGTCGTGCCTTCCTTCCAAGCCACCCACACCCAGAACGCGACGAACGCGAAGTAGGCGTCGAGCAGGGTGGCGATGAACCACGGGTGCCGCAACACCTCGCCCGGGATGTCGAAGAGCGCACACCGGCTGCTGGCCCACCCGATGACCCCGAGCATGCCGACGAGAACGAAGGAAAACCAAAAGCGAAGCGCGTTCATGATGAAGAAACAGCCCATTTGAAGCGCAAAGACGCGAAGACGCAAAGGTATGACTTCCTAAAGTTACCCACCCTTTCGCTGAACTTCGCGCCTTTGCGTCTTTGCGCTTCCCACCGCCTTGATCGTCCGTCGCCGCCGTCGGCATTCTCGCCCCCCCTCACGCCCGTTTGACGTCACGGATGGGGTATTGGGTCACGGTCACACCCTTGTTGCCGCGCGCGCCGACCGTCAGTTCGCCGAGGTCGAAGATAAACTCCTTCACCCGCGCCGAACAGCGGCCGCTAAGGTAGATCGTCACCGCCTTGGGCATGCTTTCGGGGTTCTTCGTCTCGTCGAGGAAGACCAGCTTGCTGCCCTCGCTGGCGGCCAGGTTGTAGATTTTTTCGCGGGTCATGCCGCCGAGCTGGAAGCGTTTGGCGAAGGCCTTGCCGCTCTCCCTGTCCTGGTAGATCAGCGTGTAGTAACGGTCGTCGCCGTCCTTCGGCACGACGTGGAGATGGACCAGATCCTTGCCGATGAAAACCTTGTCGGCGACCTTGACCAGTTTGCAGGTCGCGTCGGGCATGAAGCCGACCACGTCGTCCAGCGGGGTGCAGTCCTGCACGAACTCGAAGTCGTCCTTGTTGCGCACGTTCAACGCGATGAAGCCCTCCGCGCGCTGCACGTAGAGCTTCTGGTTGGCGGTGACGACCGACGCGGCGCTGATCTGCTCGATCTCGTCGGAGGTGGTGCGGCGCTTCACGCCCTTGCCGAACTTTTCCTGGAGGCGCTCGAACCAGGCGATGGTGGTGTCGGTGAGGTGGGCGAGGTCGTGCTTCACCGTCTTCATCTCTTTCTCGAGGGCAAGGATGGCCTCGTCGGCCTTGAAGCGGTTATAGGCGGAGATGCGTTTGATGCGGATCTCGGTGAGGCGCGCGACGTCGTCGTCCGTCACCG
>JAIXVP010000291.1 GCA_027482905.1 Opitutaceae bacterium | reverse complement strand
TCGGGGTGGGCGACGACTGGGGCGTCGGGGAATTTCAGGCGGACGCGTTCGATCGCCTGGGTGGTGAAGAGCACGTGGGCGTAACAACTGCCGGGCCAGAGTTGCATCGCGCGGCCGGTTTTTTTGGACACCCACTGGCCGAGGTTCTGGTCGGGGACGAAGAGGATTTCGCGGTCGGCGGGGACGCGTCGCACGATGCGCTGGGCGTTGCCGCTGGTCACGATCACGTCGCTCAGGGCCTTCACGGCGGCGGAGCAGTTGATGTAGGCGACGACGTAGACGCCGGGGTGGGCGGCCTTGTAGGCGGCGAGGCGGTCGGCGGGGCAGGAGTCGGCCAGCGAGCAACCGGCGGCGAGGTCGGGCAGGAGCACGGTGCGGCCGGGGTTCACGATCTTGGCCGTCTCGGCCATGAAGTGGACGCCGCAGAACAGGATCACGTCGGCGCGGGCGGCCTGGGCCTGGTAGCTGAGTCCGAGCGAATCGCCCACGAAATCGGCGACCCGCTGGATCTCCTCGTTCTGGTAGTTGTGGGCGAGAATGACGGCGTTGCGTTCGCGTTTGAGGGCGAGGACCTCCTCTTGGATCGCGCTCAGGGGCGGCGGCGTGGCGCGGGGCGGGAGGACGAGCGGTTCGTAGTCGATCACGGGAAGCGGGTCAGCTCTTGGGGTTGGCGGCCTGGCGCACGAGGTCGACGAGGAGTTTGAATTCCGGTCGTTTGCGCAGCGGGGAGAGGTCGGGGTCCTTGGCCATCCAGTCTGCGTCGTCGTAGCCGAGGGCGATGGATTCGGCGAGGATGGCGAGGGCTTCGGCCGGGCGTTTCGAGAGAGCAAGGCTGCAGGCGAGGTTGTAGCGGGCGGTGGCGTTCTCCGGCTGCAGGCGCACGAGTTTACGGTCCATTTTCAGGCCGTCGGCGATGCGTCCGGCCTTGGTGTAGAGCCCGCCCAGGATTTCGACGACCTCGGAGTAGGAGGGATCGCGGCGGAGAATGCTTTCGTAGAACGAAATGTCGAAGGCGTGGTCGTCTTTGCGGGCCATGGTGAACAGAATGCGAACGCGGCAGAAAACGGCAAACCGTCCGGCGCGGGCGAACAAAAAGCGGCGCCGCGCGCGGCGGATACGTCAGGCCCGGTGTTTACACGCGCCGACGGCCTTCAGCGCGTCGCAGGTGGCGCTGACCTGGAGGCGCTGCGAGACCGGGGTGAGGCCGAGCTTCGAGGAGACGGTGTTGCCATACCACGACATGAACGGCGCGCTGATCTCGAAGATTTTGTCGCAATCCACGCAAATCACCTGCGCGACCTGGGCGGTGCTGTCGGCGTTGGGCAGGTAATACTTCAGGTTCCGGCCGATATCGACTTCGCGCAGCACGCCGCTGCCGGTGAGGTGGGGCAAGGTGCGGTAGACCGTGGCGCGGGAGACCGACTCGTCGAGGGCGCGGGCGTGGGCGAGCAGCTCCTCGGCCGTGAAATGGTCCGCCTGGCCGAAGGCGGCGTCGAAGATGGCGAGACGCTGGTTGGTGATGCGAAGGCCGTGCGCGGCGAGATGGGTGCGAAATTTTTGGCGGGCGCTTTCGATGGCTTCGGGGGTCACGTCGGGGAGTCTCATTTTAGTCTCATTTATGTCAACCGTGGTGATCGACGGACACGGTGGACGGGGCGCGGAGGCGGTCCGGAAGATTTTGCCGTCGTGGCGGCGACGAGTGGAAAAAGGGAAGACTATCGATGTGAGAATATTTTTATAACAATGCAGGAAAGGTATTAATGACAGGGCTTAGTCTGTGGGTATCGCTTTTGCTAAGGATGGTCCGCCGTTTCCGGCTCCCTTCATGAAAGCCCTCGCCTCTCCCTTGGTCTCCGCGTTGCTCGCCTCGCTGCTTTCGGCGGCGGTCGTGCTCGGCTGGCTCTGGAAAACCACCTTGCAAGCGGCGGCGGACATTCGGAACCGACACGTCGAGGCGAAGGAGGCGACCCGGCCGGAAAAGCCGTGGGATTTCTGGACGTCCGAAATCGAGAACCTCGCCAAGGAACTGGAGACGGCCCGAGCCGAGATCTCCAAACGCGAGACCGAGCTCGCGGCGCGCGAGAAACGCGTCGCCGAAGAGGCTTCGGAGCTGGAGCGCACCCGTGCTCAAATAGAGGCCATGCGCGGCGAGATCAACCGGCAGTTGATCGAGGTGAAGGAGACCGAGAAAAAAAACCTGAAACCCCTCGCCGCGACCTACAGCCAGATCGCCCCGGCCGCAGCCGCCGCCATCCTCGCGAAGATGGACGACCTAACGGTCGCGAAACTGCTTTCCCTGATGAAGGCCGACGTGAACTCGGCCATCCTCGCGCAGTTGGCAAAAAACTCCGGGGCGGGGGAAGATGGCGCCAAACGCGCCGCCACCATCTCGCTTTTGCTGAAACGCATCACGGCCGAACGCACGCCCGCCGGTCCCTAGGCGCCCCGTTCCGCTCCAAGTCTCGCGGTCGGCGTCTCTTGCAGGCTCGGGTCGTTATCTTTTTCCGCCATGATTCCTCCCTCCACTCCCCGGGCGACCACGCCATCCCTCGGTCTCGGTGCCGCGCGGGGCGCCGCCGCCGTCCGTCCGGCCGTTGCGCCGCTGGCGGATGGTTCCGGCGCGACGCCGTGTATGCCGCCGGACTTCGCCGGTTGCCTTGGGCGGTGCACCCCAGCGAACGCGGTCGGGGCGGAATCTGGGCCGGAGCCGAGCGATGTGGGGATCGAGGCATCCGAGTCTTCGTCCGAAACGGAGCCGTCGACGTCGCCGATATCGGCGTATCCGTGGTTATGGGCGCCACCGCCGCAGTTCGCTCCGCCGCCGGCCCCGGCAGCGGCTCTGATTTCCGGCGACATCGTCGGATCGGAAAGCCAAGTCGAGGCGGCCGCCTCGGGCGAAGCCGCCCAAGCCGGGGGAGGGCCGGTCAGGGCAAACCCGGAAACGGAAACACCGCCCGCTCGCGTCGGTTTTGGCGAGCCTGTCCCTGTTGCCCCGCGGGTGGCGTTCTCCGCCGGCGAATTTGCCGTGGCGACTCCCGTCGCGGCTCGCCCGGCGGAGGCCGTGGCGCGCGAGACGGCGGCGGCGGTTCCACCGAAGCAGACCGCCGAAGTCCTGGTTGGGAAGGCGGCGGATACAAACGGCACGCCGAATGCGCCCGTGGTGGATTCGGCTTCCGCCACCGCCCCTGTTCCGGACGCCGCCCTCGCCCCGGCTGCGGTCCCTGCGTCCGCGTCCGTTTCCATTTCGCCTGGCATGCCCATCCCGACGCAGGAGGATCGTCAGGTCGCGACGCCCGCCCTTCCGACCGGCAGATCGCCCCGGGAACATATTGCCGGTTCGGCGCGCGCGTCCGGTCCCGTCGAAGGTAAACTGTTGAATCTTGAAAATAAAAGTATAGTTGAAGCATATGATTCAAAGGTCGTTAAGACATCAGAACTAAAGCATGGCATCGTGTTAGCTTATGGAGCGATGCCGATGACTTCAGCCCCCGCCATTTCCCCGATTGAGACTCCGTCCGCCGCGCCGGTGAACACCGCACCGTCGACGGGGGAGCTGGCTTCGGCGGCGGTGCGCCTGGTGGAGCGAGTGGCCGAGGTCGCCGAGCTGGTGCGCGACACGCCGACCGAGCGCGTTACCCTGAAGATCGATCTGGATGAAGCGCATCGCGTCGAGGTCCGCGTTTCTATGCGCGAGGGCCGGGTCCATGCCGAGTTTCGTTCCGATTCCGCCGAGGTGCGCACCGCACTCTCCTCCGCCTGGGAGACTTTCACCGCGCGTCCCGAAGCCAATTCACGCGTCTGGGCCGAGCCGGTTTTCGCCTCCCTCGGCGCTTTCGCCGCCGCGGCGCCCCTCGATCCCGCCCGCACCCCCGCGGTCGCCCCGGGCGCGGCCGCGAACGCCTTCGGTCAAGACGCGACGGGGCAGGGGAGTTCCGGTCGCGAGCAAGCCGGGCGTTCCCGTCCGGACGCGGACGCGACGGGCGCGGGATTTTTCGCCGCCGCCAGAACCCAGGTCGTCGCCAAGTCATCGTCCACGTCTCGCGACCCGCACCGGCTCCTCAGCGTTCAAGCCTGAATCCCTCCATGACCATCCAAGGCAACTCCTCGACCGCCTCTTCCGCCTCCGCCGCCGCGACGTCGGAGCGTATCCCGAAGCAAACCCTCGGGCAGGACGATTTCCTGAAGCTGCTCACCGTCCAGCTCTCGAAGCAGGATCCGCTCAAGCCGATGGACGACACCGCGTTCATGGGACAGATGGCCCAGTTCACCGCCTTGGAGCAGAGCTCGCAGATGTCCCGCGAAATGACCGCCCTGCGCGGGGACGTCGCCCGGCAATCGTCTTACAACCTGATCGGCCGCGAGGTCGCGGTCGACACCGCCAAGGGCGAGGTCACGGGGCTGGTCGAGTCGGTCACCCAGACCGCCGCAGGCGCCAAGATCAGCATCGCCGGCCAGCTTTATTCGTTCTCGTCCGTCACGCGCGTCGCCGCCGCG
>JAIXVP010000388.1 GCA_027482905.1 Opitutaceae bacterium | reverse complement strand
GGGCAGGACGTAGGTCCCGTCGGGCTCCTTCTTCGGCTCCTCCAGGGTTTCCCAGCGTTTAAAACTTTCGTCGTAATAATCCCAGCCAAGCGAAGCCACGAAGGGCGAGATGACCACCACGCGCGGGGCCTCCTGGTCGCGGCGCAGTTCCAAAACCGACTGCCAGTGGAGGATGAGCCCCTTGCCGCCCCGCGTATCGACGGCGAACGACAGCTCCACGTCCGGCACGGCGGCGCCCGGCCAGGACAGCAGACGGTCGCCCTCCGCCAGGGTGAAACATAGCTCCGGTTCTTCGCCGCTGTTCTCCTGCTTGACCTCCTTGATCGCGATCCCATCCCCGCCCGGCCCGAGGACGGCGGACCTTAGCAACTCCTCGACGTGGGCCGCGACCGCGCGGCAATGCTGGCCGAAAAGGCGCTCGTCGCGGCCCTTGCCCCAGACCTCGGCCATGGAGAAAACGAATACGTTCAGGGCCACCAGCAGCGAGCCGAGCAGGGCCAGGGCGAGCAACACCTCCACGAGGGTGAAGGCCCGCGCGGGGCGGAGACGAAAACGCGGACGCGATCCGGGCGGGTTCACTTGAGCGCCTCCCGTTCGCGTTTCAGGCGGTCCTTGGCCTTGCGTCTCAGCTCGTTGCGCTCGGCCGGGGTGGACCAGGTCGGGCGCAGGAGGCGTAGTTTGGACTTGGTGCGCACGAGGTCGCCGCCGCCGGCGGGCGGCGGGGCGTTGAGCTCGATCTCCACGTCGAACAGATCGCTCACCCCGGTCGGCGCGATCGTGGCGCGCCAGGTGGCGCTGCGACCGTCGGGCAGCACCACGTCGCCGCCGCGTTCGGCCGTCGCCCGGTCGGGCTCGGCCAGCAGGACGGCGCGGGCCCACTGCATGTCGTCGCCCGAGCCGTCGCGCGCCTTCAGGGCGGCGTGGAGCTGGATGAGGTTCACGTAGGCCGCCCCGAGCGCGACCGCCGCGATGGCGAAGATGGCCAGCGCCACCAGCACCTCGACCAGGGTGAAGGCACGCCGCGCCCGTTGTATCAAAAATTTCACGACGACCCTCCCGCCGCGTCGCCGGCCGGCAGCGGCGCGGCCGTCCACGGATCGATCACCAGCACGCGGCGGGCTTCCTTCTGCCGGATCTGCACCCGGGCCGGGTCGCAGGAGCCGTCGGGGTAGAAACGCATGCGCTCGAGCGGGTATTCCTCGAGCTGCCCGCCGATCAACGAGGCGCGACCGAACTCGGCCTTGATGACGCGCACGCGCGGGCCGCCCTCGCGTTTGGGCAGGACCTCGACCTCGTCCGCGCCCCACAGGAAACCCTCGTCCTCGGGCAGTTGCACCAGCTCGATGATCTGGCCGCTCTCGACCGCGCGCCCGCGCACTTTTTGAAAAAGCGCGAGCAGGGCGGTCTCGGGGTCCTGTTCCTTGTTGGCGTCGAGCAGCGACACCGCGCCTCCGATCAACACCGAGCCGAGCAGGGCGATGAGGAGCAGGACGAGAAGGATCTCCAGGAGCGTGAACCCCCGCCGACCCGCGGGAAATGCGCGTTCGCGGGGCACCCGATCACCAGTTCCCGATGTCGTCCTCGCCCTCGACCTTGTCGGCGCCCTTCGAGAACACGTCGTAGGTGCCCTTGTTGCGGGTGCCCGGGTAACGGTAGCCGTAGGGCTCGGTCCACGGATCGAGAGGCAGCTTGCCGCCCTTGGCCTCGATGTAAGGGCCCTTCCAGCGGTCGGCCTTGCCGGACGGGGCGGTCACGAGCGCGTCCAGTCCCTCGGTGGTGGAGGGAAAGTCGCCCAGGTCGATGCGATAGCGGACCAGAGAGGTCTTGATCGTGTCGTTGACGAAGATCTTGGCGATGGACGCCTGGCTGTCGCCGAAGATCTTGTCGACGTTCTTGACCGCGAGGCCGACCAGCAGGCCGATGATGGCGAGCACCACGAGGATCTCGAGCAGGGTGAAACCGCGGCGGGCGGCGCGCGGCGAACGGAGGCGGGCGGAGGTGAACATAGGGGGAAATCAGGCGGAGGAACGCGCGCGAATCACTGGGCGGGCGCGGGCGGCGGCGCGGGCGCCTCGGCGGCGGGCTTGGCGGCGGCGTTGCGCAAGGCGCGGCGGCGACGGACCTCGGCGGCGACGGCCTCGAGGCGGCGTCCGTCGGGGTTGCTCGGCCCCACCGCGCCGGGCTGACCGCCGGCGGGCTGGACGGCCGCGACCGGTCGCGGAGCGGGCGCGGCGCCGTTCTGGACGCTGGCGCGCTTGAGTTGAAGCTTCGTCGCCCGACCGTTCTGCTCGACCTCGAGCAGGGATTCCTGGGCGTTGTAGGAACGCACCCGCAGCGGACCGTCGCCGCCCTCGCGGATCCAGAAACCCCGGTTCTGCGAAGCGTCGAACACGCTGTAGGACGGCCCGGACTCGTCGATCACCAGGCCGCGAAACTCCAGCGTGCTCTGCTCGGCCGGAGCGTCGCCGAGGTTGAGCTGCGGCCCGCCCGCCGGCGCGAACGGGGAACGCGCGATCAAGGTCTGCAAGTCCGCCGCCGACGCCCGGGGGGCGAGCAGAGCGAGGACGAGGAGGGAAAGGAGTCCGGGGGTTTTCACTGAAGGAGGAAAAGGCAGGCAGGCCGCGCGACGCTTGGCAACCTTCACCTAGGACGCGCGCGACGCCTCAGGGTTTCAGCACGATTTTGCCGAACTGGCCGCCCCGCTCCATCAGCGCGAAGGCCTCCGCCGCCCGCGCGAACGGGAAAACCTCGCCGACGACGGGCCGGATCGCGTGGCGCGCGACCGCCGCGAGCATCGCGTCCCAGTCGGCCGGGCTTCCCATGGTGCTGCCGAGCAGGCTGAGTTGCCGCCAGAAAATCTTCCGCATCGGCAACACGCTCGGATTGCCCCGGGTCGCGCCGAAAAACGCGATCCGCCCGCCGGGCGCGGCCACGTCGACCAGGGCCTCGAAACCGTTGCCGCCGGCGCTGTCGATGATCACGTCGAAAAGCCCGCCCGCCTCGCGCTCCGCCGCCTCCGCCCAACCCGGCCGGGTGTAGTCGAAGCCGCCGCGCGCGCCGAGCGTCTTCGCCCGGGCGATCTTCTCCGCGCTGGACGAGGTCACCCAGACCTCCGCGCCCGCCGCGACCGCGAACTGCAGGGCGAACACGGCCGTGCCCCCGCCGACGCCGCCGACCAGCACGCGTTCGCCCGCGCGCAGCCCCGCTCGCGCCATCAGCGCGCGCCACGCGGTCAAGCCCGCCAGGGGCAGAGCCGCCGCCTCCTCGTCGCCGAGGTGGCCGGGCGCGACCGACACCTGCGCGACCGGCACCGCGATCAACTCCGCCAGCGTGCCGTCGCGCGGCAGCCCGAGGATGGAAAAACCCGCGCCCTGCGCCGCCTCGCCCGCGCCCCAACCGAAGGAGGGGTTGATGACGACCCGACGGCCGAGCCACGCCGCCTCGACCCCGGCGCCGGTCGCCACGACCTCTCCGACCCCGTCGGAGCCGGGAATGGAGGGAAACTTCAACCCGGCATATTGGCCGAGCTTGATCCACACGTCGCGGTGGTTGAGCGCCGCCGCCGCGATCCGCACCACCACCTCGCCGTCCGCCGGCGCGGGATCGGGCACTTCGCGGACCTCGAGTTGATTGACGCCGGTGAGCAGGATTGCGCGCATGAGAAGGGACGTTCACCAAACCCGGAAACGCCCCCCGCGCCACCCGAAATCGACCCGCCGTGCTCCTCGCCCTCCACAAACCCTACGGCGTGCTCTCCCAATTCACCCCCGAGCCCAGCTCCGCCTGGAAAACCCTCGCCGCGCTCGGCGCGCCGCCCTTCGCCCCCGGCCCTCGCCTGCCGCCCGGCGTCTATCCGCTCGGCCGGCTCGACGCCGACAGCGAAGGCCTGCTCCTTTTGTCCGACGAGCCCGGTCTCAACACCCGCCTGCTCGATCCCCGCCACGGCCACGAACGCGAATACCGGGTCCAGGTCGAACGCGTGCCCGGACCGGACGCCCTCGCGCGTCTCGCCGCCGGGGTGCGGCTGCCCGACCACGCCTGCGCGCCCGTCGTGGTGCGCACGTTGTCCGAGACGGAAATCGCCAGCCTCCCGCCCCGCGATCCGCCGGTGCGTTACCGCAAAACCGTGCCCGACGGTTGGCTCTCGCTCGCGCTGCACGAGGGGAAAAACCGCCAGGTGCGCCGTATGACCGCCGCCGTCGGCCACCCGACCTTGCGGCTGGTCCGCGTGCGCATCGGCCGGCTGACGCTGGCGGGGCTCGGCTTGCTAGAAGCGCCCGGGACCTGGAAGGAACTCGACGCGGCCGCGCGCGCGGCGGTTCTCGCGCGTTGAGGAACTACGCGCCGGCAAGCGCGTCGACGGGGTAGACCAGTCCGAGCGCGGCGCGCCAGCGATCCAGCGCGGCGAGGTTGCCCAGCGTGTCGTCGGGCGTCATCGCCGACACCTCGCGGGCCCCGGCGCGCAACGCGTCGGCGAACGCATCCGCCTCCAACGCGTAGAGATTGCCCGCCTCGGTCGTGATCGTTTCCGGCTCGGCCGCGCCGCGCCGGTGCAGACGAAAGGACAACGCGCCGCCGCCACGCGTGATGATCCAGGGATGGGGAATCTCCAGCCAGCCCTCGGTGCCGCAGACGCGGGCGTGGTTCTCCATGGTAAGGCCTACCCCGGTGGCGAGTTGCGCCACAAGGCCGCCGGCGAAGCGCAAACCGGCGGTGGCGAATTCATCGACGCCGGTCTCCGGATGCAGCCGGCCGAAAGCGGTCAGTTCCGCCGGATCCGCGAAGGCCGACGGCCCGCCCGCCGCCGCGCCCGCGATCAGCCGCGCGAAGGACATCGGGTAACAACCCACATCCAGGATGCCGCCGCCGCCCAGCTCACGGTTCCAGAGCCGTGAAGCGGGGTGAAAATCCGTGCGGAAACCGAAGTTCGCCTGCACCAGCCGGGGCTCGCCGATCGCCCCGGCCCGCACCAAGGCGGCGACGCGCGCGGTCTGCGGGTGGCAGCGATACATGAAGGCTTCCATAAACAACACCCCCGCGCGTCGCGCCGCCGCCACCATACGCCGGCCCTCGGCGAGGTTCATCCCGGCCGGTTTTTCGCAGAGCACGTGCTTGCCGGCGGCGACCGCCCGCTCGACCCAGGTCGCGTGCTCCGGGTGCGGCGTGGCGATGTAAACCGCCTCGACCGCCGGGTCGGCCAGCAGCGCCTCGTAGCCGCCGTGCGCGGCGGCCGGCGGCAGACCGTGCTCGGCCGCGAACCGCGCCGCGCTCTCCGCCGTGCGGCTGCCCACCGCGACAACGCGACCGGTGCGGGAGACCGCCACACCGCGGGCGAAGACGCCCGCGATCCGTCCGGTGGAGAGGATGCCCCAGCGCAGGGGCGGAAGCTCGGGGGTGGAGACCATGCGCCGAGCGTGCGCGCATCACCCGCATTGCCAAGCGCGGTCCCGGCCCCCCACCCTGCCGCTTCGCCATGCAGTTGCCCAAGGCCGAGATCAACCGCCTGCGTTCCCTGCGGGACAAAAAAAACCGCGAGGCGGCCGGTCTCTACGTGGTGGAAAATCCCAAGGTCGTCGCCGAGTTGCTCGCCGCCGGACACCGTTTCGCCGAGCTTTACGCCACGGCGGATTTCACGGCTTCGGCCAGCGCGTCCTCGCCCGCCTGCACGCGGGTCGCGGAAGTCGACCTGGCGCGCATCAGCCACCTGCCCACGCCGTCAGAAGTGTTCGCCGTCGGCAAAATCGTTCGTCCCATGCTCACCCCGGGGGAGCTCGCCGGCGGCTTGACGCTCGCGCTCGACGGCATCCAGGACCCGGGCAACGTCGGCACCCTGTTGCGGATCGCGGACTGGTTTGGTTTCGCGCGGGTGCTGCTCGGCCCCGACTGCGCGGATTTGTTTTCCCAGAAAGTCATCAACGCCAGCATGGGGTCGTTTGCACGGGTCAAGGTCTTCACGACCGATTTGGCGGACGTGTTGGCCAAGGCGGAAACCGGCCTGCCGGTGCTGGGTTGCGAACTGGCCGGGGAATCGAGCTACTCGCTTCGCCCGCTGGCCGACGCGGTCGTGGTGATCGGCAGCGAAGGCAGGGGGCTGTCGCCGGCGGTGGCGGCGCGGGTAACGCGGCGAATCACCATACCCCGTTTCGGCGGGGCGGAGTCCCTGAACGCCGCCGTGGCCGCCGGGATCATCTGCGCCGCATTGCGGGCGGGTTGAGAAAGGGGGACGGGACCGGGTCAACCGGCGGCCGCGGGCTTCTTTTCCTTTTCGTAGTCCTTGTAATACTTCGAACCGTAGTAGCCGTAGCCGGAATAATACATGGAGGTGCCGCGGCCCGAGGGCATCATGTTCAGGACCACCCCGGGCACTTCGACACCGTGCGATGCGAATCGCTCCAGGACGCGTTTGACGGCTGGCCGGGCGACGTGGTTGTAGCGCACCACGAAAACGAGTTCGTTGGCGTTTTCGGCCATGGCGATGGCATCCGGAAAGACCCCGGCGGGCGGCGTGTCCACAATGATGATATCGTAATGCGCCTTGAGCTTCTTGATCAGGAGCGAGAGCGGTTCGCGATTGATGACCTCGGTCACGCGACGGGTCGAGCCGCCGGCCCGGAGCAGCGAGAGATTTTCGCCAAATTGGACAATGCCCAAATCGGCGTCCAAGGCAGGATCGACGCTGATGTTCTCGATACGTTCATTTTTCTCCAGCCAACGCAGTATGCCGAACGTATTCGGGACGTCGAAGGCGCGGTGCTGAACGGGGCGACGGAGGTCGAAATCGAGCAACAGCGTTTTCTGACCGTGGGCCGCGAACGCGCCAGCGAGGTT
>JAIXVP010000018.1 GCA_027482905.1 Opitutaceae bacterium | reverse complement strand
CGTCTCCGGTGTAGGCAGGCCAGCGCAGCTCGATGTTCAGGGCGAGAAAGCCGTCGGTCGCGGCGTTAAAAGTCAGATCCGGGTTAACAAGGAGCTTAATCTGGAAGAATTTCTGAGCCTGGATCTCAAAATTTTGGGTGGAACCGTTTCCGTTCAGGTCGGGCGCATCGACATCCCAAGGCGCATTGGTATCGTCGATGCCGATTTTCGATCCGTCGCGATTGGCATAGAGCCGAGTGTTGGCACCGAGATAGTTATTCACCTGCGTGACGCCGATCCGTTGAAGCTCGGCTTGAATAATGGAAACCACACGAGAGGCGTCGTCTCCATCCTTCACGTTCGCCACGGATTGATTGATCGGACCAAGCAGTCCGATCACGGAGATCACCGCGATGGCGAAGATACCCACCGCGACCACCACCTCCACAAGCGAGAAGGCGGCGCGAGAACCGAACTTTCCAAAACGGCCGGACTTGATCATTTAAAAGCCTCCGCCTCGTTGATAAACGAAGCCACCCCGTAGTTGCTTACCTTCATACCCCGGATCAGATCGGGAGAATCGTAGCGCAGGGATCCATCGGACTGAGGTTCCGCGATCGCCACCACGATCTTTCCGGCCGAGGTCGTGCCCTGGACGGATAGATCTACCAATAGATTATAGTCGTCGGAGGAAATATTGTTATTGGCACTATCTTTGAGTTTAAGATCGGTGCTGTCGTAGGTGCTGGAGCTCGGATAGAGCGACCAGGATCCGCTTTCCCAGGTGCCGTTGAATTGGACTTGGCCGGGCGAGGAAAAGGCACCCTTCGCGGGCACCAGATACAAGCCGCGTGGTAGCATGATCGGGTCGCCCGTCACTCGCCAGTTGTTGGGGCTGGTCTCGACCGCGATGCGAAATTCACGCAGAAAATTATCCGAGGTGGGCTCGGCGTTCACGAAGATGGCCGCGTTCGCCTGGTTCAGCGCGGCTTGGGCGCGCGCCCCCGAGAGAAGGCTGGCGATGGTCGCCTGGGCGTTGCGCAGGGAAGTGCCACGATCCCCCTTGCCGAGCGCCAGGCCAATGCCTCCCGCCAGCAAGGCGATGAGCCCGATGACAACGAGCAGCTCGATGAGGGTGAACCCACGCGCTGGTCGCGCTCGACATGAAAGGGCGGCAGACATGGATGATTTCACTTCCAGCTCATCACCGCGTCCTTGTTGGAAACGGTGGCGGAGCCGCCCTTGCCGGCCGAGAAAAAGATCACACCCGCTTTGATGCCGTCGGTCGGGATGTCATCCGTGGCCGCGGTGCCCGTGCTGGGGGTGAAAGTGCCCCCGTCCACGCTGCCGGCGCCGGCGATATCGCCGTCTTTGGCGGCGCCCGTGACCTTGATCACGCCGTCGCCGTTCGAGTCCCAGATCACGCCGAACTGGGTGTTGCCAAAAGCATCGGTGAGCAGCTCGGTCGCGGTCGGAATCTCGCCATCGCTAAACGAATAAAAGGCCTGCCGGCGCTTGTTTCCATTCAGGTTGGCCGCCGTAGTGGCCGTGCCGTTGAGCTCCTTTGCGGTAAACGCGCGGACGAACTCCAGCGTATCGTTTTTGGTGCTTAGGAGGTTGGCCGTTCCGTCGGTGCCCACGTTGGGGAAGAAGCCGTATTCCTGCTTGTATAGAGTGAACGCGGTCGTCCATTGCGAAAACATGGATTTCACCTGCGCCTTTTTGGCGGAGGTGCGCACCGCCCCCGTGGTGGGGATTATGATGGCGGCGAGGATGCCGATGATCGCGATGACCGTGAGCAACTCGATGAGCGTGAAGCCGCGGGACTTCTTACCGGAAGGGATGGTTTGCATACTCGTTCGTGAATTATCGATTGGCGTAAATATTGTCCGCCGACAGCGTGTTGTCTACGTCGGTGATCGCACCGGTCGTGGGGTTCACCGTGATGCCCAGGCTGCCGTCGGGGCCCGCGCTGACCAGGATATAGGACGGCTGCGCCCAGGAGCTGGCGCCGGCGGCGTTGCTGCGGTAATAATACAAATACAGTTTACCCCAGGGATCGAGGAACGCGTTCGCGACCGAGGTGTTGTTCCCGGCCGTGGGCAAAACCGTCGACTGCAGGGTGAATTTCGAGGCTTCCGTAAACTGTTTTCCCTGGATGGGGTCCAGTTTGGGACCGATCTTCCCGAGCAAGGCGTTGAAAAGATAACCCTCGGCCGAGGTCTTGGTCGCGATCGCGGTGGGGATTCCCCCGGAAACTCCCGTCTGGGGATAGTCCCCATATTGTTTTTTATAGGCTTCGAGGGATTGGGCCAAAACCCCCAACTCCGTCCGGCACTGACTGATCGCGGCCCTGTTCTGGACTCCCTTGACCACGCCGAAGGTGATCGCGGCCAAAATGCCGATGATCGCGATCACGGTCAATAACTCGATAAGCGTAAACGCCTTAAACGCGCAACGCCCTCTGGGGACGAGGGGGAAACTCATAGGGGGAAGAGTTGGAAGATTCGGACGTAAAAAAGTGGGACGCAACGGCAAAGTCCCGGGTTCCCGCTTTTCCATTCCAACCCTAGCCCCGATTCGCGGTCGCGCAAGCCATCGTCACCGAAACGTGACGCCCCCGCGCTCGCCCTGCGCCGAACCATGGCCCTTGCTACCGTTTGGCTCCTCCGTCCGTCGCTCTCGGCCGACCGGTTTTTGCCGCCTCCCTCGCCTCCCCGATTCAATGCGCATCGTCCTCACTTCCCACGGTTCCACCGGCGACATCTATCCGGTCATCGCCCTGGCCGTCGCTCTCCAGCGCGCCGGCCACTCGGTGCGTTTCGCCACCATCCCGCATTACCAGGCGGAGATCGAGGCGGCGGGCGTGGAGTTTTACCCCTTGTGCCCGAATTGGGAGCAGGCCGATCTCACCTATTGGATGGGCCGGCTCAACAAGATCCGCAACCCCGTCTACCAGCTGCGCGAGATCTACGTCGGCGCCCGCTCCTATATCCCGGAGATGATTTCCCGGATGGACGCGATCATGCCCGAGACCGACCTGCTCGTCTCCAGCTACCTCTTCCCGATGAACAAGGGCATCGCGGACCGCCACGGCGTTCCCTTCGCCACCCTCGCCTTCGCGCCGCACGTCATCCCCTCCCCCGATTACCCGCCGGAAAACATCCCCGCCCCCCGCTGGTTGGGTCGCGCTGCGCGCCGCGCCTGGAACCGTTGGCTCTGGCGCACGGGCAACGCGATCGTGGATCGCACCATCAACAGCTCCGTCTCCGACGCCCTGCGCGCCGCCGGTCTGCCCAAGGTGCGCAACTTCTTCTCGCGTCCGGCCGAGCGGGTGCTGGTGACCGTGCCGGAGAAACTTTTCCGCGTGCCGGGGGCCGAGATCGACGCGCGTTTCCGCTACATCGGCTACCTGCGCTGGCAATCGGCCGAGGTGCCGGCGCTGGACGCCGAGCTGCGCGAATTCACCGCCCCGGCGGGCGGCCGCGTGCCGGTGTTGACCTTCGGCAGCATGGTCTACGAGGACGCGGGCGCCTGGATGGAGCGCTTCATCCGCGCCTGGCCGCGCGACCGACGCATCATCGTGCAACGCGGCTGGGCCCAGTTCCCGCAGTTTGGCGACGCCGAACACATCAAGATCATCGGCAAGGTCTCGCACGACCAGCTCTTCAAACACGCCTCTGCCATCATCCACCACGGCGGCGCCGGCACCACCGCGAGCGCGCTCTACTCCGGCGTGCCCCAGATCGTGGTGCCGCACATCGGCGACCAGAATTTTTTCGGCTCCGAGGTCGAGCGTTTCGGCTGCGGTTTCCGGCTGAAGAAGGCGGTCTGGCCCGAGCAGCTCCACGGCGCGCTCGACCGCTTGTTGGCCGATCCGGCGCGGATCCAGCGGGCCGCCGAGGTGCGTCGGGAGTTGCTGCTCGAAAACGGGCCGGCGGCGGCGGTGGCCGAGCTGGAACGCTTCGCCCTCGAACGTCGCCGCGCACTGGCGGCGGTGTGAGGCGGCGGGTCGGATCCTGCTTAACCACGGAACCCGCCGAAGGCACGAAAGCCGCACCCGAGCCGGAAGGCGGGGTGTGCGGCGCGACCGACGCGAATCATCCGCCGTAACGCGCCCGCCCGATCGCGCGCCGGGAGAACGCGTCCGCCGTATTTGCCCGCGCGGCCGGGGACTTACCCTAAAGAAACGCCGTCGCGCGCCGTAAGAGGAGAACCGTGCTAATCCCGAAGATGTCATCCGAGCGCCTGATGGCGTCGGCGGCGAAATTGCCGATGTCGGCGTCGGTTTTTTCGCGGCTCACCACGCAACTGGCGGACGCGGCCACGACCCTCGAGGACGTGGTCGGGACCGTGCGTCTGGAACCGGTGTTGGCGGCGCGGGTGATCCGGGTGGCGAACTCGCCGGTCTACCGGCGAGGGGAAGCCCTGGTGGACCTCGACGAGGCGATCGCGCACATCGGCACCCGGGAAACCTGCCACATCGTCGGCGTGATGATGGCCAGCCGGCTTTTTTCCGCCGACCTGCCCCACTACGGCATCACGGGCGACGCCTTGTGGCGGACCTCGATCACCTCGGCGATCGCGGCGCGCCGGCTGGCCGCGCGCGCGGGTTGTCACGAGGGCGAGTGCTACACCATCGCGCTGCTGCGCAGCCTCGGCCGCCTGCTGCTCGAACGCATCGCGCAGGAGGAGGAATTGCCGTTGAACTCCCTGCCCGCGCGCGATGCCGAGACGGTGCGGCTGTGGGAGCGGCAGGTATTCGGCATCGACGCGATGGACGCCACCCTGCGCGTGCTGCAACTCTGGAATCTCGCCCCGACCGCCAGTCGCATCCTGCGGCGGGTGCGCCAGCGTCCCTTCGCGGAACCGGCGGCGGCGGTTTTGCACCTCGCGAACTGGATCGTGGACCGCAACGGCGAGACGCTTGAAATCGAGCGCGGCGTCTGGCGCTTCGAGCTGGGCGCGCTGACCACCGCCGGGGTGGACCCGGACGCGGTGGACGAAACCCACGAGCAGACCAGGGCCGAGGTCGAAAAACTCCGCACCATTCTCGGTCACGTTTCCGACTAGGTCCGGCGCGTGTGGGCAAACCGGGCCGGGGAAGGCGCCATCGCCGCCGGGCCGCGGCGTCGAAGGCGGAGGCGGTCCCGCGGCCGATGTTTTTTCGGTGGCGCCGGCCGAGAATCCCTCCCGTCCCGCTGACCACGATCGACGGCCGGGGGTTTTCGAACCGCGGCCTAACCAACGGCGCCGGCCTGGGCCGGCGCCGCCGCGGTCGTGAGGGCGGACCGCCTGCTCGCGCGGGTGCCGCCGACGAGCAAGGCGAGCCGCCCGGTGGAGACCTTGAGGTCCTCCGACTGGGCCGAGAGTTCGGCGGCGGCGGAGGCGGTTTCCTCCGCGCTGGCGGCGGTGGATTGGGTCATCTTGTCCATCCCGAGGATCGCATCGCGAATTTGCTGCAAGCCGCTCGATTGCTCGCGCGACGCGGTCGCGACCTCGGCGACCATTTCGTCCACCTCGCGGATTTTCTCCACGATCCGGCCGAGACCGCGGGCCACGCGGTCGGAGATCTGCACGCCTTGGGCGCTCCGTTCGGAGGCGGCGGCGATTTTTTCCGCCGTTTCGCGGGAGGCCAGCGCGGAGCGTTGGGCGAGCGAGCGCACCTCGTCGGCGACGACCGCGAAGCCGGCCCCGGCCTCGCCGGCGCGGGCGGCCTCCACGGCGGCGTTCAGGGCGAGGATGTTGGTCTGGAAAGCGATCTCGTCGATGGTCTTGATGATCTTGGCGATTTCCTGGGATGACTGCTGGATCGATCCCATGGCCGATTGCATGCGGACGACCTCCTCGGCGCCGGCCTCGGCCGCGGTCCGTGCCTCGTTCGCGGCGGACTTGCCCGCGAGGGCGTGGTCGGCGTTGCGACCGGTCATGCTGGAAAGCTCCTCGACGGTGGCGGATATCTCCTCCAACGACGCGGCCTGTTCGCTCGCGCCTTTCGCGAGCGTCTGGCTGGCCGCCGTGACGTGACGCGAGGCGCCTGAGTTGGTCTCGGCCATCTGGGTGAGGCCGCCGATGATGCCCATGAACGGCCGCGGGATGCTGCGCGCGACCAGCACCGCGACCACGAGGAGCAGCAGCAACGCTCCGCCGGACGATGCGGCCAGAAGGCGGACGAAGCGGAGGGCGTTGGCTTTCTCCTCGTCTCCGACCCGAACGGCTTCCGCCTCGAAACGGAACTCGGCCACCGCTGGAACGAGTTCGACGGTAAGGCCGCCGGCACGGTGCGTCCGTACGTCGGCGCCGGCGTGGGTCTCGCCCGCGTTGACGTTTCGGCTGACAGCCCGGCCGCGCGCACGAACATCAACGACAGCGACACGGGCCTGGCTTACCAGG
>JAIXVP010000422.1 GCA_027482905.1 Opitutaceae bacterium | reverse complement strand
TAGCCGGACGGATGGGCACCCTTCGCTTGCCTTATGTAGTTATGCTCACGAGTAAGGTTTTTACACTCTGATCGCTTTGGGGAAATTTATGCACACCCCGGCAGGTCACACCCCTTCAGCTTCTTTGTCCCCCATGAACGAAACCACCTTTGGCGCGATGTATTGCGCCCAGCGCAAGATTGAGCAGGCAGATTACGAAAGGGCGGTTTTTAACGAGACACTCTACCCGCACGCGAAGTTGGTCGCGCCTGTCATCCGACTGCTCTGGCCGAGGCATTTCGTGGCCGACCATGATTTTGTCCAATCCGTCGCCCGGCTGCGCCGGTTTCGGGAATTTTTCAACGAATCCGAGGATTTCGCGCACCACCCGGAGAACGTCGGATTTTCCCGCGTTACTCTGAATCTGCGGGTCTCGTCGCGACGCATGCGCCGGCTGGTGCGCGAGGTTCTGCATCCCGAGCTGACCGGTCTCGATCCGGCGGACGACCACTCGGCGGCTCCGTTCCAAGGCAAGAAAAGCGACGCCGGGACCGTAGACGGCAAGACCGACACCTCGTCCGGGAAGGCGTGAACCACCGTCCGGGTGGCTCGACGTAGTCGGCGCACAAGGATCGAGCGGCAAAGTCGGGCCTTGCGGCCGCGGGCGCGAACGACATTCGATGCGGGTGCGTCGGAGGGACGCGCTGGCTCATCGCCCGGGTGGTGGAATGGCAGACACGAGGGTCTTAGAAGCCCTTATCGAAAGGTGTGCAGGTTCGAGTCCTGTCCCGGGCACCAGCTGAGCGGATGGTTTTGCGTTTTCGCCTCCGGAGGCTCGTTTTCGCGCCTCGCCCCATGTCCTCCTCCGAATCCGATCCCGAACCCGGCGTCCGGGGAGACGCACGGGCGGCGTCCTCGGCCTGGTTGCGGATCGGGATCGGCGCGGCCGTGGCGGCTCAGGCGATGGTGTTTTCCCTCGCGGTCAACCTGACCCCGGCCGAAGGCGCGGCCTACTGGCTGGTGCACGGCGGACTGCTGGCCAGCGCGCTCGGCGTATTGATTTTCTTGGGACGGGATCTGCTGGGCGGAGCCCGGGAGGCGCTGCGGACGCGGCGGGTGACCATCGACCTGCTGTTCCTGCTCACCCTGTTGGGGGCGCTGGGCGGTTCGCTTACCAGCACGCTGACCGGCACGGGCTCGATCTACTACGAGGTGGTGGCGGTGCTGGTGGTGGTCCACACCCTGGGTAAACTGGCCGGGGCGCGCAGCCGGGCGGCGGCCCTGCGGGCGGCGGAGGCGGAGGCGGAAAAATTTGATCGCTGCGTGGTGCTCGCGGCGGACGGGCGGGAGGAAACCCGGCCGGTGGCGGCTTTGCGCGGCGGGGAGCGCGTGGCGGTGGCGGCGGGCGGGGCGATCTGCGTGGATGGTGTGATCGCCGAGGGGCGGGCCTACATGGACGAGGCGGCCCTGACCGGTGAATGGCGGCCGGTGGCGCGCGGGCCGGGCGACCGGGTCTGGGCGGGGTCGCGCGCGCTCGATGGCCGGCTGGTGGTGACGGCGGAGGAGGGCCCGCGGCGGTTGGACGGTGTTTTGCGCGCGGTGATGGAGGCCCGGCTGGCGCCCTCGCGTTTCCAGGCCAGGGCCGACCGCTTGATGGCGTGGTGGCTGCCGGTGGTGGCGGGGGCGAGTTTGGCGACGTTTTTCGGCTGGTGGCTGGGGGCGGGCGCGCCGTGGTCGCGGGCCTTGTTCAACGCCATGGCCGTCCTGCTGGTCGCCTGTCCCTGCGCGATGGGACTTGCGACGCCGGTGGCTGTGTGGGGCGGGCTGGCGCGGCTGGCGAGGCTTGGGATCGTGGCGCGCAGCGCGGATTTCCTGGAGGCGTTGGCGGAGGTCGATCGGGTGTGTTTCGACAAGACCGGCACGCTCTCGGAGGAGGCGCTGGTGGTGCGGCGCTGGGATTTTGAACCCTCTTGGGCCGGGCGCGCGGAAGAGTTGAAAGCGGCGGTGGCGGCGGTGGAACGAGGCGTGGACCACCCGGTGGGGCGGGCGCTCGCGGCGGAGTCGGCGTCGCTGTCGGTGGCGCTGGAGCGTCGGTTCGAACCGGGGGCGGGGGTCGAGGGCGCGGTCGCGTGGGTCGGGCGGGTGCGGGTGGGCGAGCGGGGTTTCGCCGGCGGCGGCGCGGATGGGCCGGAGGACGGCAAGACGGTGTGGGTGTCGGTCGACGGCGTGGTGGCGGCGCGGGCGACGCTGGACGAGCGTTGGCGGGATGGTCTGGCCGAAACGGTGGCGGGGCTGCGCGGGCTCGGCTTGGAGCTGGAGGTATTGACCGGCGACGCGCGGGCTCCGGCCGAGGTCGCGGGGGTGGCGGTGCGGGCGGGGCTGACCCCGGAGGAAAAACGCGCGCGGGTGGCGGCGCTCACGGCGGAGGGGCGGCGGGTGTTGTTCGCGGGCGACGGGGTGAACGACGCCGCCGCGATGGGCGCGGCGACGGGCGCGCTGGCATTGCGGGGCGGGAGCGCGTTGGCCCGGGCGGCGGCGATGGCGGTGTGCGCGGGGGACGATTTGCGGTCTTTGCCGGAGGCGGTGAAGGTGGCGCGTCGGGTGGCGGCGGGTGTGCGGACGAATCTGCGGTTTGCGGCCGGCTACAATCTCGCGGGCATGGCGCTGGCGGCGGCGGGGTGCCTGCACCCGGTGGCGGCGGCCTTGCTCATGGTCGGGTCGAGCGTCTGGGTGGGCGCTCGGGCGGTGCGCAGCGCGGAGGCGGAGGACGTGGAGACGCAAAAAAGCCGGGGGCCCGGCGAAGGGCGCCCCGGCTTGTAGATCGCCGCGGAGATGGATCAGCGAACGTTGCGGCGGCGGACGGCGGCGAGGCCGAGGAGGGCCAGGCCGGCGAGGGCGGCCGAGGAGGCGGGCTCGGGGATGGCGCTGGCGATGGTCACGCGGTAGGCGAGGAACATCGTGTCGTTGGCCACGGGCAGGCCGTTGGCGGTGACGACGTCGATCGGGGAGTTCAAGGTGTCGTTGAAGCCGTTCATGATGGTGGCCCCGCTGATGAAGTCGTTGTCGTTGGCGACGAAGAGGAAATACTCGTTGGCCACGCCGGTGGGAACGAGCGACAGGCCTTCCCACTTCTCCGAGAGGGAGTTGGCGTCGGCGTTCTTGCCGGAGTTCACGTTGAGATCGAATTTCCCGAGCTGGAAGGTGTTCAGCAGGTTGACCGCCTCGGTCCAGGTGACGGCGGTGATGGTCGGGGAGAGGGTGCTGCCGCTGGGGGTGATGTCGCCGGCGGTGGCGTCGAAGCCGGTGCCGGCGATGTTGGTGGCGTTGGCGAGATCGACGAGGAGGATGCTCTTGTAGACCGGGGAGACGTCGTAGGTGGTGGTGGCGGAGCTGTTGATGCCCTTGCCGTTGCTATCGCGGGCGAGCACGAGGATGTGGGTGGCGTCGAGGACGATGATCTCGCTCTGGGCGAAGGTCTTGTTGGCGGCGCCGGCGCCGGTGTCGTTGCCGACCGGCAGCTGGAGCACGTATTCGGCGGCGACGGCGGCGGGGGCGTTGTTGGAGCCGACGTCCCACACCATGAGGCGGGTGTTGAAACGGCCCTGGTTGCCGGAGCCGGAGTCCTGCACGAGCGCGCTCTGCATGAGGCCGACGAGTTTGGTGCCGTCGGGCGAGAGGCTGAGGCCTTCCATGCCCTGGTTGCCGCGGCGGCCGGTGGTGGGGGTGACCTCGGAGCTGTAGTTGGCGGAGCCGGACAGGGTGGGGACGGTGGCGGCGGGTTTGCCCAGCACGCCGTCGATGACCTTGGCGCTGTTGAAGTGGTAGACGTTCGCGCCGTATTCGTCGCCGATCCAGCCGGAGCCGTCGGGCTTCAGGACGAGGGCCTCGGCGTCGACCGAGAACTTGTTGATGGTCGAGGTGGTGCCGGTGGTGGTGTTGGTGCCGGCGCCGTTGGAGACGGTCACGTAGGGCACGGAGGCGCCGGCGACGGTGGTGGTGGAGTCGGGCACGAGGCCGGTGGTGGTGCGGAGGCTGACGCCGACGCCGGGGTCGGAATCGTAGGTGAACTTGATCGAGTTCGTCGGGTTGTAGGTGAGGGCGAACTGGTTCTGGGCCACGCCGCTGGTGGCGGAGCCGGTGTAGGGCGTGAAGGTGAAATCGACCGACTGGATGCGGGCGGCGTAGTTCGAGAAGGTGGCCCCGTTGTAGCCGCGGTCGGGCAGGATGTTGAAGGTGCCGGAGTAGGCGCCGCCGCCGTTGTTGGTCCAGCCGGTGACCTGGAGACCGGAGACCGAGCCGAGAGTCTCACCCCAGGCGTCGGTGGTGCCGGCGGCGATGCGACCGACGCCGACGAGGCCCTCGTTGGTGAAGGTCAGGCCGCCGATGGTGGTGGAGGCGGCCGAGGAGGAGGAAACGACGTTGGTGCCGACCAAGGTGCGGTTGGAGGAGCTGATCTGACCCGAGGCGAGCGGGGCGGAGGCGAGGAGCGCGGCGGCGCCGGCGAAGGAAGCGAGGAGGGATTTGTTCATGGATGGACCGCGCCATGAATGGGCCGCGGGCATGAGGCTGGCACGCCCGGCTTCGTGAATTTATGGTGTCGGGCGTGACGGGACCGGCACCTTTGCAACGACTTAAACCGTGTCGACCGGGTCGTCGGCGGGTTCGACGGTGACGCCCAGAAAAAGGGCGTGGCGGCCGCCGCCGTTGAAGAGGCCGCGGATGGGCGACACGTCGGCGTAATCCCGTCCGCGCGCGACGACGAGGTGGCCGTCGCCGGCGAAGCAGTGGTTGGTCGGGTCGAAGTCGATCCAACCGTGGCCGGGCAGGTGGACGGACACCCAGGCGTGCATCGCGTCGGCGCCGATCAGGCGGGCGCGGCCGGCGGGCGGGCGGGTGAGCAGGTAGCCGCTGACGTAGCCGGCGGCGAGGCCGAGGCGCCGCACGCAGGCGAGGTAGAGGTGGGCGAAATCCTGGCAGACGCCGCGGCGCAGGCGCAGGACGTCGGCCAGCGGGGTGCTGACGTCGGTGGCGGAGGGATCGAAGGTGAAGCTTTCGCGGAAAATCTCGCCGAGCGCGGCGAGGGTTTCCAACGCGGGCGCGGCGGGGTCGAGGTCGGCGAGCAGGGCCTCGATCCCGGGAAGGGCGGGGACGAGCGGGCTGGGGTGGCGGAATTGTTCGAGGCTAAACTCGCCCTCGAGCACGGCGGCGTCGGTGGCGGCGCGGGCGGCCGCGACGGGCAAGGTGTCGGCGGCGGCGGGCAGGACGGGGGCGAGGCGGCGGACCAGGCTGGTGGCGTGGACGGCGAACTGGCGGTGGGTCTCGCGCACGCTGAAGACGTGCAGGGTGTTGCCGAAGGCGTCGGTGCGGGTGGCGAGGTCGAGGGCGCGCGGGGTGATATCGAGGTCGAACTCCAGGCAACGCTGGTCGGCGTCGTCGGCGGGCCGCAGGTGCAGGGTTTGCCAGGCGGACGCGGCGGGGGCCTCGTGCCGGTAGGTGGTGCCGTGCTGGATGCGGTAGACGGGCATGGACGGAAAAAGCGTGGACGCTGAAAGCGGAAACCTGAAATCGGAAACCGGAAAGGCGGAGAATGGGGAAGGCGGGGAGCGGAAAAACTGAAAAGCGGAAAAGCGGAAAGCTGAAATTGGAAAGGCGCGGGCCTAGGCGCCGGTGGGGTCGGTGTCGGAGTGGGCGAAGTAGATGCGGGCGAGGCGGGCGTTGAGGTCGGCGAGCAGGGCGAGTTGTTCGTCGGCGAAGGCGATGAGCCGGGTGGGCCCGGGGTTCTCGGACTCGCACTCAAAAAGACGGGCGGCGCTGACCAGGCGGAAGGCGGCGGTGCGGAGTTGCTCGACGGGACGGGGGGCGAGTTCGTCGGGAAGGGCGGCGAGGTGTTCGCCGAGGCGGTCGGCCTGGTAGCGCAGGCCGCGGGGGTTCTCCGGTTCGGCGACCAGCCAGGCGAGCACGCCGCCGGGGTGGATGGCGCCGTGGAAATTGGCCCGGTAGGTGAAGAGGCTGTCGGCGAGATGGAGACAGCTTTGCAGGCGGAATTCGCTCGGCCCGGGGACGTCGGGGGCGGCGCCGAGCAATCCGCGCAGGAGATGGAGCACGTGGGCGGCGCGCTCGAGGCGGCGGCCGATCTCGAGGAAACGCCAGCCGGTGTCGTGGATGAGGGTCTCGCTGACGATGCCGTCGAGGGTGACGAGGTGTTCGCGGATGGCGGCGGGCAGGGGGGAGGCGCCCTCGGCGCCGAGGGGGCGGAGGAGGCGGGCGATCTCCCAGGCCTCGGGAGGCAGGCGGATCTTGGCGAGGTCGAGGTTGCGCGAAAGGCGGAGGAGGTTGGAGACGAGGCCGCCGGGCTGGCGGCGGTCGGCGGCGGTGCGGCGGGCGAGGGCGACGAGTTCGTCGAGGCCGGCGCGGGCGGGCGCGGGCGCGTCCTGGAGGGTGAGCAGCAGGCGGGCGGCGTCGGCGGCGACGCGAGGATCGAGGGCGGTGATCTCGTCGCGCAGCAGCGGGTCGAGTTTTTCCAGCAGGCGGGAAAGCTGGCCGGTGCGCTCCAGGTAACGGCCGAGCCAATACAGGTTGTCCGCGAGGCGGCTGGGGGTGGCGGCGCCGTGGCGCTGGGCGGAGGCGGGGGCGGAGAGAACCTGGTGCAGGCCGGGGGCGTCGGTCTGGGCCTCGGGGGCGAGGACCCAGGTGTCCTTGGAGATGGATCCGCCCTGAAGGGTGACGCTGGCGTCCTCGCCGGAGGGGTTGAAGCGGGTGAGGCCGCCGGGCATGACGTGGTAGTCGCCCTCGTGCCAGGCGAGGTAGACGCGGGTGACGAAAGGGGCGGGGCGAAGGGCGTCGGCGGCGGGGTCCCAGGCCGGGGTGGTGCCGAGCAGCACGCGTTCCTGTCCGCACCAGGCGGAGGGCTGGGCGCGGATGCGGTCGGCGAGAGCGCCGCGCTCGGCGGCGGAAAGGACGGCGCCATAGCGGGCGGGCTGACCGCCGAAAGTGGGCTTCAGCACGAGACCGTGGAGGTTATCCAAAATGTAGGCGAGGGCCTCGGGCTGGCCGCCCCACCAGGTGGCGGCGTTTGGCAGGAGCAGGTCCTGTTCGAGCACGCGGCGGCAGAGCGGGGCGAGGAAGGAGAGAAGGGCGGTGGTCTCGAGGGCGCGGCCGCCGAGCTGGTTGGACAGGGCGACGCGGCCGGCGTGGGCGGCGTGGACCAGGCCGGGCACGCCGAGCAGGGAGCGGGGGTCGAGTTCGAGCGGGTCGCAGAAATCCGAGTCGATGCGGCGGAGGATGACGTCGACCTTGCGCAGGCCGCCGACGGTGCGGAGGTAGACCTGGTGGTCGCGGGCGAGGAGGTCGCCGCCCTCGACCAGCGGGCAGCCGAGGTGGCGCGCGAGGTAGGTGTGCTCGTAGTAGGACTCGTTGGCCGGGCCGGGCGACAGCAGGACGAGGCGGGGCGAGTCGGAGCGGGCGTGGAGGCGGTCGAGCGAGGTCCGCAGGTCGCGGGAAAACTGATACAAGCGCCGCACCGGGGTCTGGCCGAAGGCGGCGGGCAGGGCCTGGCGGACGATGAGGCGATTTTGCAGGGCGTAGCCGAGGCCGGAGGGGGCGTCGAGGCGGTCCTGAATCACCCACCAGCGGCCGTCGGGCGAGCGGGCGATGTCGGCGGCGTAGAGGTGGAGAAAGGGCTGGCGGGATCTGCCAAGCTCGGCGCAGGCCCGCAGGTAGTGCGGGTTGGCCATGGCGAGGGCGGCGGGCAGGGCGCCGGCGCGGAGCAGGCGTTGGGGGCCGTAGAGGTCCTTGAGCAGGGCGTTGAAAAGCTGGGCGCGCTGGCGGAGGCCGGCGGTGAGGGCGGACCAGTCGGCCGCGTCGAGCAGCAGGGGCACGGCGTCGAGGGGCCAGGCGGCGGCGGCGGAGCCTTCGCCGGAGTAGATGTTCAGGCTCACGTCCTGTTCGACGATGGCGCGGCGGGCGTGGTCGCCGGCGGCGCGGAGGGCGGCGACGGGGTCGGGACCGAGGGTTTTGAGAAACTGGGCCCAGGCGGGGCGGAGGGTGCGGTCGGGGGCGACGGCCTCGTCGTAGCGCCCGGGTTGGCCGAAATAGCCGGGGAGGACGGGCGGGGCGGATGCGGGGGCGGTCGGCATGCGGGCGATGGGCAAAACCTTGGTGGAGCAAGTTTCGGGCTGGCGAGCGGGTTTTTCGGCAGGGGTTCGCCGGCAAGGCGCGCGGCGGGGTGGCGTTTTTCCGGCGTGCGCGGGGCGGGCGGGCTGTTTGGCTGGCGGGAAATGCAGACCGTCACGTTCTTCAGCCCCGCCAAGATCAACCTCTCGCTCGCGATCACCGGGCGGCGCGCGGACGGGTTTCACGAGCTCGTCTCGGTGGTGGCGCCGCTGGCCTGGGGCGACACGCTGCGGGCGACGTGGGCGGGCGAGACCGGGGCGGCGACGCTGGTCTGCGACGCGCCGGGCGTGCCGACGGACGGGGGCAACCTCGTGTTGCGCGCGGCGGAGGCCTTCGCGGCGGCCACGGGGTGGCGCGGGCGGGTGGCGTTCGCGTTGGAGAAACGCATTCCGGTCGGCGCCGGGTTGGGCGGGGGCAGCGGCAACGCGGTCGCGGCGTTGCGGGCGTTGGAGGCATTGAGCGGGGTGGCCTTGGAGTCGGGGCGGAGGCTGGAGCTGGCGGCCGGGCTGGGTTCGGACTGCCCGCTTTTCCTGCACGACGGACCGGTGGTGATGCGCGGACGCGGGGAACGTATCGAGCCGCTCGGCGTGGAGTCGACGGGGCGCCTGCGGGGGCGGCGGGTGTTGATTTTCAAACCCGATTTCGGGGTGGCCACGGCGGAGGCCTACGCGGCGCTCGCGGCGCGTCCGGAGTGGTATGCGGATGCGGCGGCGGAGGAGGCGCGGCTGGCGGCGTGGGCGGCGGACGCGGACGCCCCGGCGGAGGCCTTGCTCGCCAATACGCTGGAGCGGCCGGTCTTCGCCAAGTGGATCGCGTTGCCGACGATGCTGGCGTGGCTGCGCGAGCGGCACGGGGTCGAGGCGCGGATGAGCGGCAGCGGCAGCGCGTGTTTTTTTCTGCTCGAACCGGGTCGCGACGAGGCGCCGCCGCGCGAAACCATCCGCGCGGGGTGGGGGGCGAAGGCGTTTGTGCAAGCCACCGCGCTGGCGTGAGTTTCACTCGGAATCGGCCCGGAAACAGGTTGACCCCGCGAGCCGGGGAAGACCTCATGCGCCACCCCGTTGCGGCGGCGGGCTTAGACGCTTAAGCCTCCCTGTCCTCCATGCCCGTCTTAGAATCCATTTCGCGTCCCGAAGTCGTGCTGCAAGGCATCTCCGCCTCGCAGGGCATCGCCTACGGCCAGATTTTCGTCTATCTCCAGAGCGACCTCGAGGTGCCCGAATACCGGGTGGACGAGGCGGCGTGGGCGGCGGAGAGGGCACGTTTCGAGCAGGCCCTGGTGGCGACGCGGCGGCAGGTGCAGAAGATCATGACCGAGGTGGAGAAAAACCTCGGGGAGGAGGAGGCGCGGATCTTTGACGCGCACCTCCTCGTGCTGGAGGACCAGGCCCTCATCACCGAGACGCTGCGGGAATTCGAGAAGACGCGGGCCAACATCGAAACCTGTTTCAACAAGGTCGCCGGGCGCTACATAGCGGCCTTCGAGGAGATCGACGACGAGTATCTGCGCGAGCGGGGCGGCGACATCCGCGACGTGGCCCAGCGCGTGTTGGCGAATCTGCTCGGCCATACGGGGCAGCGCCTGATCCAGCTCGCGGACAAACGCGTGGTGGTGGCGAACGACATCTCGCCCTCGGACGCGGCCGGGCTGGACCGTTCGTCTGCCCTGGCCATCGTGACCGATTCGGGCAGCAAGACCAGCCATGCCGTCATCGTGGCCCGTTCGATGAAGATTCCCGCCGTGGTCGGGCTCCGCGATCTCACCACGCGAGTTCAGGCGGGCGACTCCATCCTGGTGGACGGTTACGAGGGCGCGGTGATCCTGAACCCGAGCGAGTCCACGCTTTTTCGCTACGGGCGGATCCAGCGCGAGAAACGCACGCGCGAACAAAAACTTTTGGAGGCGAACCGGCTCCCGGCGGTCACCCTCGACGGCGTCCCGATCGTCCTGCGCGCCAACGTCGAGAAGGCGGAGGAGGCGGAGCTGGTGAAGGAATACAACGCGGACGGCGTCGGACTTTTCCGCACCGAGTTCCTCTATCTCGGGGCCGGCGAGGCGCCGACCGAGGAGGACCAATACGCCTCCTACCGTGCGCTGGCCGAGGCCCTCGCGCCCCGTTCGGTGACGATCCGGACCCTCGATCTGGGCGGGGATAAACCCATCGCGTCGCAGTCCCACCTTTTCCCGAAGGAGAACAACCCCTTCCTCGGCTACCGCGCGATCCGCTTCTGCCTCGACCACCTCGTGCTTTTCAAGGAGCAGCTTCGCGCCATCCTGCGGGCCAGCGCGCACGGCCGGGTTCAGCTGATGTATCCGATGATCAGCGGCAGCGAGGAGATGCGCCGGGCCAACGCGGTGCTGGAGGAGTGCCGGGCCGAGCTGAGCGCGGCGGGCGTGGCCTTCGATCCGGACATGCCGGTGGGCAGCATGATCGAGGTGCCGAGCGCGGCGATGTCGGCCGACTTGCTGGCGCGCGAATGCGATTTTTTCAGCGTCGGCACCAACGACCTGATCCAATACCTGATGGCGATCGACCGGGTGAACGACCGCATCGCCCATCTTTACGAGCCCACCCACCCGGCGGTGTTGCGCACGCTGCGGCATATCGTGGTCGAGGCGCACCGCGCCCGCATCAAGGTCAGCGTGTGCGGCGAGATGGCGGGCGATCCCAACTACACCGCGCTGCTCATCGGGCTGGGGGTGGACGAGCTGAGCATGACGCCTCCGCTCATCCCGGCGGCGCGCTACGTGGTGCGCAACCTGAAGCTCACCGACGCGAAACAACTCGCGCAAACCGCGCTGGCGATGGAGTCGCCGTCGGCGATCCACGACCTCTGCGCGCGGTTCGCCGAGGAGCGGATGCGGGCCTGAGTCGGGAGCCGGGCGGCGCCACGATCAGCTCCGGCGGGCGAGCATGAGGTCGGCGAGACCGAGCAGGAAGGCGGGATCGCCGGGCAGGGCGGCGAGGGCGGCGCGGGCGCGGGCGGTTTCATCGGCGGCCATCCGCGCGGCGGCGTCGATCCCGTGCAGGGATACATAGGTGGCCTTGCCGGCGCGTGCGTCTTTGCCGGCGGTTTTGCCGAGGGCGGCGGTGTCGGCGGTGGCGTCGAGCACGTCGTCCACGATCTGGAAAGCCAACCCGAGGTGGCGGCCGGCGCGGCGAAGACCGTCGAGGGCGGGCGCGGGCAGCCCGGCGACGAGGCCGCCGCAGACCAGCGAGGCCTCGAGCAGGGCGGCGGTTTTGTTGAGGTGGATGAACTCGAGGTCGGAGGCGGCCACCTCTCCGCCGGCGCGTTCGGCCAGCAGGTCCTGCATCTGCCCGCCGACGAGGCGGGCGCCGGAGGCGGCTCCGGCCAGTTCACGCAACAGCGCGGCGGCGAGGGCGGGGCGGTCGGCATAGCCCTCGCCGACGATGAGGAAAGCGTGGGCGAGCAGGGCGTCGCCGGCGAGCAGGGCGGTGGCCTCGTCGAAGGCGCGGTGGCAGGTGGGGCGGCCGCGGCGGAGGTCGTCGTCGTCCATGCACGGCAGGTCGTCGTGGATCAGCGAATACGTGTGGACGCACTCCAGGGCGGCGGCGGCGGGCAGGGCGGCGGCGGTCGCGTCCGGGCCGCCGAGACCCGCGGCGGCGAGGGCGAGGGCGGGGCGGAGTCGTTTGCCGCCGGCCTGGAGGCTGTAGCGCATGGCCGCGTGGATGCGGGCCGGTCCGGCGGGGGCGGCGGCGGGCAGGGCGGGCACGAGGGCGTCGAGCGCGGCATCGGTCCGGGCGACCAGGGCGTTTAATTTGGTTGAGAAGTCCATCGGCGCGGGAATCGTTCGGGACGATGTCCGCCGCTGCAATGCCGACGCTCGAGCTCGTTTGCAAACGCCTGTTGGGGGATTCGTCGTGGGTGCTCAAGTGTGTGCTCGGCGCGGTCCTGCTGGCGGTGCCGGGGGCGCATTTCCTGGCCTGCGGTTATCTTTACGAGATCATGGATCGTGCGAGGCGGGGGGAGCCGGCGGGGCTTCCGGAATGGGAGGACTGGGGCCGGCTTTTTCACAACGGAGTGGCGGCGTTCGTGATTTTCCTGGTCTACGCCGTCGCGCCGCTGGCGGTGGCCTGGGTCCTCACCCGTCCGTTGCACTGGGCGGGCGCGGGGTGGATCAGCTATCTGCCGATGATGCCGGTTCTGGTCCTGTGTTTTCCGCTCACGGCGGCCGGCATCTATCTGCACCAGAAACGGGCCGACTATCGCGACGCCTTCCGGCCGCTGGTCCCGCCACGCATGCTGCGGGCGGTGGGGGCGCCTTTGCTGGTGCCGACGCTGGCGTTGGTGGGCCTTCTGGTGACGGGACTGCCGCTTCTGCCGTTTTTCGGTTTCGCGGGCTTCGCCGTGTTGGGCACGACCTACGCGGCGATGTTCCGTCACGCCGAGATGGAGCTGCGCGGAGCGGGGCGGTGGCGCAACGCCGCGCGCTGAGCCGCCGGCCCGCCGCGCCAGGGATGCGACTCCTTGATCCGCCGTGGCGGCGCGGAGCGATCATCTCAAGTTGGAGCCGGTGGATGGGAGCAGGTCGTCATAAGCGGGTAAACGGCCGAGGGCGATTCGCGGCGCCTGAGGGCGAAGTGGCGTCGGCGGCCCGCCTCCCTTTTGATCGTAAGGAAAAAATTCGCGTTCGCGCTATGGTCGACACAGCGCTTACTGATCGCCGCATGTTTACCGGTATAATCGAGGAGACGGGACGGGTGGAGCGCTTTGAGCGGGGGGGCGACGCGTGGAAACTGCGCGTCTCGGCCCGGGCCGCGCTGAACGACGTCGCCCTCGGCGACAGCATCGCCGTAAACGGCTGCTGCCTCACGGTGGTCAAGGCCGACGCGGACGGACTCGAGTTCGACGTGTTGGAGGAGACGCGCCGCTTGACCAGCCTTGCGGCGGTCGGGGCGGGCGGCGTCGTAAACCTCGAGCGCAGCCTGAGTTTCGGCGGAAAAATGGGCGGCCATTTTGTGACCGGGCACGTGGATGGGCTCGGCGTGGTCGAGGTCTTCGAGACGCGCGGAGCGGACCGCTACTTGCGCGTCCGGGCCCCGGCGGGCGGCGGGCGTTATCTGATCCACAAGGGCAGCATCGCGATCGACGGCATTTCGCTGACGGTGGCGGAGGTCGAGGGCGACGCCTTCGCGGTCTGGGTCATCCCGCACACGGCAGCGGTGACCAATCTGGCGGGGAAACGGGCGGGCGATCCGGTCAACCTCGAGTTCGATCTCCTGGGCAAATACGTCGAGAAACTCCTGGCGGGGCGGACGGCTTGAGGGGCGGCGCAGCATGCACGCGATCCTGAACGCCATCGCCGAGGAGCTGGCGCGGCTGAAGGCCGACGGCGAGACGACTGTGCCGGTGTCCGACGCGACGCTCGACGGCCTGCGCGCGATGGTGCGGGCGCGCGGGGCGGTCGCGAAACCGGCCGGCGCGGAGGTCGTCGTGCCGGCCCCGGTCGCGGCGAGTCCCGGGGCGGCGGCCCGGCCGGTGGTAGCCGCGCCGGTGAATCCGCTGCGGGCGGAGCGCGAGGCGGCGGCGGCGAAGGCTGCGCCGAGCGGGCGACCGGTCGTAGCGGTGCTCGCACCGGTGGTGTCGGCGCCGAGTCTGCCACCGCCGCCGGTGATGACCTTGCCGGATGGCGACAAGGCGGCGCGCCGGGCGGCTTTGACGACGTTGATGCGGGAGCATCCGGTCTGCGCGGCGCGGGTGCGGCCGGGCCTCAAGCTGGTGACCGGCGCTGGTGCGCTGGAGGCGAAGGTGTTTTTGGTCGGCGATGCGCCGGGCGAGGAAGAGGAGGCGACGGGAGAACCCTTCGCGGGCCCGGCCGGG
The DNA here is from genome assembly GCA_027482905.1 of Opitutaceae bacterium. Classification (GTDB taxonomy): domain Bacteria; phylum Verrucomicrobiota; class Verrucomicrobiia; order Opitutales; family Opitutaceae; genus IMCC26134_A. The sequence continues at coordinate 24,426 of JAIXVP010000422.1, read as the reverse complement.
GAGCTTTTGACCAAGATGCTCAAGGGCATGGGGCTCTCCCGCGAGGCGGTGTATATCTCCTATCTTGTCAACTGGCGGCCGGCGGTGACGGCGGGGGGCGACGCGGATCCCTCCGGTAGCCGTCCGCCGAGCGCGGAGGAGATCGCGTTTTGCCGGCCGTTTTTGCAGGCGGCGTTGGACATCGTGCAACCCGATCTGGTCGTGGCGCTGGGCGGGACGGCCGCGCAGGGTTTGCTGGGAGCGCAGTTCACGACTCTGGCCGAGGTGCGCGGGCGTTGGCTGGACTACGGTGGGCGACCGCTACTCGTCACCTACCACCCGAACTACCTGCTGCGCAGCGCGAGCAACCGTTCCAAACGTGCGGTCTGGGAGGACCTGCTCAAGGTCATGGAACGCGCCGGGCTCCCTATCAGCGAGCGGCAGCGGGGATTTTTTCTGTAACTTACACGCCCGGACCGCGCAGGCGGCGAAGGGTGCGGCCGAGGAGGAAGGGGATGGCCTGGAGCGGGTGCCGCAGGCGGGCGGCGCGGCGGCCGAGCAGGACGGCGCCGGGCGCGGGTGGAGTATCGGAGGCGGGGTGGGCGGCAAGGTGGCGGGCGATGACGGCGAGGGGGTTGTAGTGCTCCAGCACGCGGCGGCGGGCCTCCAGGATGGCGGGCAGGCGGCGGGTGTATTCGTCGTCGGCGATGGCGGCTTCGATGCGGCGGGCGGTTCCCTCGAGGTCGAACGGATCTAGGCGGATAAAGCTGTCGACGGGGAACCAGCGCTCGGCGTCCGGGCACCCGTAGTAGAGCGGGAGGCAGCCGGCGAGGAAGGCGTCGGAGAGTTTTTCCGACCAATGCACGGGGGCGTGATGGTTTTCGAAGACGAGGTGGAGTCGGAAGGGTTCGAGGGCTTCGGCCTTGTCGAGCATGGGGCGCACGCCGTGGCCGTAGATCTCGAGGGCGGGCAGGCGTTTTTTCAGGGCTTGGGTGAAGTCGTAACGCAGGCGGTGCAGGGTGTGGCCCTGGCGTTTGTCGGAGCAGACGGTGGAGAGGTCGGCGGTTTTGGGGGGCGGAGGGCCGGCGCGGAGGGCGTCGAGGTCGCGGCCCGTGTTGTCGTGGAGGCCGTAATACCAAAGGAGGGTGGAGGGGTGGTGGACGCGGCGGGGGTGGGGAAGGTCGGCGGGGGACTGGCTGGTCAACACATGGCCGAACTGACGGGTGTAGGCGGGTTCGTAGAGCTTGACGGTGGGCGGTTCGTTGGTGACGAGCAGGGTCCGGTCGGGTGGGCAGGCGAGAGGCTCGCGCGGGCGTGCGGCGGGCAGATCGTCGTAGACCACCAGCCAGTCGTAGCGGTCGCAGGCGGGATCGTAGACAAAACGACAATCGCCCCAGAGGTCGGACCGGCCGGGGCTCAGACGGCGCCAGCCGGCGGCGATTTTGCCGCCATGGTGTTTGGTGAGAAGCTTGACGGTGATGGGCACGGGAAGTGGCGCGGAACGAAAGACGAACGCGCAATAAGACTTCCCTGCGGCGGGGAACCAACCTGAAATGCTTCATCGTCATGTCCGCGCCCGAGTCCCGCGTCTCTATTTCCCCGCTCCGCATCCTGCACTGCGCCTCGTTCCGGCACCGCAAGTATTCGTATTGGTATCCGAGCATCGAACAGAAGCTCACCAACGGCCTGATCCGGCTCGGGCACTCGGTGGAGTGTTTCTCCCAGCGCGACGTGGCCAAAAACGAGGCCTGGCTCGGCCACAAGCGTTTCGGCGGACGGGCGGTGAACCGACGGTTGATCGAAGCCTGCGAAAACTATTGTCCTCACGTTCTCCTGCTCGGTCACGCCGAGTTGATCGAGAACGACACCGTGGTCGAGATCCGGCGCCGTCACCCGGGCATCCGGGTGGCGATGTGGTATTGCGATCCGCTGTGGGTGCCGGAGAAAATGGCATTGGTGAAACGTTGGGCGCGGGTGTGCGATTCGGTCTTTGTCACCTCCGGCGGCGAGGTGCTGGCCGAGATCGCGCGGGAGGGCGCGCGAACGGCGCATTTCCCCAACCCGGTCGACGCCTCGATCGAGACGGGACGGGCCTTCGCGGCGGAGCGCTGGGACCACGACTTGTTTTTCGCCGGCATCGAGAAGGGCGAGCCGGGCCGCACAGCCTTCCTCGCGCAACTGCGCGAGGGCGCGGGCGGCCTGCGTTTCCGCATCCACAAGGCCTTCGGCGAGCCGCCCATCGGCGGTCGGGCCTATCTCTCGGCCCTGGAGCGCTCCATGATGGGGCTCAACCTCAGCCGTCGCTGGGACGTGCCTTGGTATAGCTCGGACCGAATCGCCCACATGATGGGCAGCGGCATGCTCACGCTCACCCCGCGCACGCCGGGCCTGACGACCCTGTTTTCGCAAGACGCGATGGGTTGGTTCGACGGCTACGCCGACCTGCGCGAGCTCATCGCGCACTATCTGGCGCGGCCCGATGAAGCGCGGGCCGTGGCGCGACGGGGCTGGGAGGAGGCCCACGCGAAGTGCGACGAGCGCACGGTGGCGGCCTGGATGCTCGCGATCGCGTGTGGCGAACCGACCCCGAGGAATGTCGCGTGGTCCGGCGAGGTCGCGGCGGGGCGCGGTTAGGCCGGGCGGAGGTAAACGCGGACGGGGGCGCGGCCTCTCCGGCAAATCGCGATTGCCTTGGTTTTGCGGGGGCCGACAGGCTCCGCGCCTCCCCCATGTCCGAACCTGTGAACATCCTCACCCTCAAGTGGGGAACGGCCTACGGGCCCAACTACGTCAACCACCTGCGTCGCGCGGTTGCCCGGCACCTGACGCGTCCGCACCGTTTCGTCTGCTTCACCGACGACGCGACCGGACTGGACCCGGAGGTCGTGGTGTTTCCCATTCCCGAAGTCGACCTGCCCAAGCGACTGCTCAAGACGCCGTGGCGCAAACTCGGGCTTTTTCGTGACGACCTGCCGGTGCGCGGCGTCAGCCTGTTCCTCGATCTCGACTTGCTGGTGGTGGACAACATCGACTGCCTCTTCGACTACGAGCCGGACCGGATCCCGATCATCCATAATTGGATCGAGTCGCATAAAATCTTCAAAAAACGCCCCGAGGTGGGCAACTCCTCGGTTTTTCGTTTCCGCGCCGGCGAGTGCGGTTTCGTCGGCCGGCAATACGCCTCCGAGCGCGACTGGGCGCAGGAGACCTTCTGGCCGCCGCAGACCTACCTGACCCACTGCATCCGCCCCAAGATGGTCTACTGGCCCGAGGAGTGGATTCGCAGTTTTAAACGTCACGCCCTGCCGCCCTTTCCGCTGAATCATTTCAAAACGCCCCGCATCCCCGCCGGCGCGAAGATCGTCGTCTTCCACGGCTGGCCAAACCCGCACGAGGCGCTGGCGGGTTACCGGGGGGAAAAACTCAATCACCGCTGCCTGCCCACGCCGTGGGTGGCCGACCACTGGTATTGATGCGTTCCGTCCCGTTTCCCCCGGCGTCGGCTCCGCGGCGCGTCCTCATCCTCGAACCCGACCTGGACGGGCACCATGCGTTTTGGCTGGCCTTGATCATCGAGGCACACGTCCGCGCGGGGTGGGCGGTGGAGGTGCTGACCGCGCCCGACCCGGAGCCGCTACGAGCGCAGGCACGATTGCGGGGTTGGGACCCGGCCGGGCTGCGGCTGCACGCGCTCGAGGCCACGGGCGACGGGCGAAAACTGGATCAGGCTCGCGCGGTGGCCGCGGCGACGGGCGCCGGACGGATCTTCGTGATGTTTCTGGATCGTTTTTGGGTTCCTTTTCTGGTCCGGGCGGAAGCTTGGACAAAGGATTCGGGACCGCGATTGGCGGGCATTTGGTTCCATCCGCACGCACTGGACACGCGTTGGCGTCCCGCCCCGCCTTTCGGCAAACGCTGGACGCTGCGCGGCCGCATCCACCGCTTCGTGCGCTCCCGGCTGGCCGGCCGCCTCTTCGAGGCCGTGTATTTTCTGTTGGACGAGCCGGCGGGGCGCTGGCGCCGGCTGGTGCCGGAAACGCCGGCCTACGTCTTGCCGGACCCGTTTGAACGTCGGCCCCGGCTGGACGCCGCGGCGGCGCGGACGGCGCTTGGCCTGCCGTCGGACCGAACGATTTTTCTCCACCTTGGCAGCCCGGAACGTCGCAAAGGACTGGTGGAAACCCTCGCGGCGCTGGACGCGCTGGTCGCCGATGGTCGTTTGCCGGCCGGACGGCCCCCGATGCTGCTGCGCGTGGGACGCAACGACCGGCTGATCGCGAGCGAACGCGGGCGGTTGCAACGACTCGTCGCCTCCGGATGGGTGCGGACGGTGGAGGAGTTCGTCCCGGCGGAACAACTCATGGAGTATTTCGCGGCGAGCGATTGGGTGCTTTTGCCCTACCGGAAGTTTCGTTACTCGTCTGGCATCCTCGCCAACGCGGTCGGGTCGGGCCGGCCGCTCCTCGCGGCCGACCAGGGTCACGTGGGCCGCGTGGTCGCGGAGGCGGGGCTCGGCCGGGTGTATCCGCCGGGCACGGACACGCTCGCGGTCGCCCTGCGCGCGGCGCTGGAGTCCGGCGCGGCCGACGCCGCCGCCCCGGGTTTGGCGGCGGAGGCGGTCCGGCGCGAACCGGAGCGTCTGGTCGGCGCGATGGCCTTGTCGCTGGCCGCCGGAGTCGCTTCGGCGCCGGTCGTCTCCGTAATCATCCCGGTTTATCAGGCGGAGCGGTTTCTCGAGGCGGCGGTGGCGAGCGTGCTGGACCAGCCGGTGGCGTTGGAGTTGATCCTGGTCGAGGACGGCTCGCGGGATGGCTCGGCCGAGCTCTGCCGGCGTCTGGCGGAGGGACGGGCCAACGTGCGCGTGCTGCGGCATCCCGACGGGGTCAACCGCGGCGCGGGCGCGTCGCGCAACCTCGGGCTGGAGCACGCGCGGGGGCGTTATGTCGCCTTCCTCGACGCCGACGACCGCTACCTCCCGGGACGGTTTGCGCGCGACCTCGCCCTCCTCGAGGCCGATCCCGCCGTCGATGGCGTGTATGGTGTCGTGGGGGTGGAGGCCCACCCCGACGCCGGCGAGCGCGGAGCCCGGACGACGCACACCGGGGTGGCGGCCGGGGTGGACCCGGAGGACCTGTTCGAGGCGATGGGGCCGATCGGCAAACGCGGGCACATCCATCTCGACGCGCTGACCCTGCGCCGCGACCTGGTGGCGCGGATAGGGCTGTTTCCGACCGATTTGGAGCTCTCGCAGGACACCCATTTCATCCTGCGTGCGGCATTGCTCGGGCGCCTGGTGGGCGACGGCGGCGGCGCTCCGGTCGCATTGCGCGGAGTGCACGCCGACAACCGGATCCAGGACAGGGCGAAACTCATGCGGTTGCGGCCGGCCCTTTTCGGATCGCTCTTCGGCTGGGCTTGTGAGCGGCGCGTGCCGGCGGCGCGGCGCTTTGCGCTCTGGCGACACTGGCACGACTGCGCGGCGGACACCGGTCTGCCGTCCGGGTTCTGGCGGCGCAGCCTACGCGCCGACCCATGCCTGCCGCTGCGCCGGCGCTTCTGGGGGCGGGCCTGGCGCGCCGTAAACGCGGAATCGCCGCGCGAGGAAATACCTGCACCGTCAGGATCTCCGTCCTGACCCCGGCGCCATGAAAAAACTCTCCTCGCTGAAGCGCATCCTGGGCAACCGTCTCGCCCTCGGATGGTATTACGGCATCTCCTCGAAGGTGTTTCGTCGCGAGCACCGCGCGGTCTTGGCGGGTCGGATCGCGCACCTCGGCGAGGGCGGCACGCTGGACGCGCAACGCTACACCCTGAGGCGCAACGTCCACCGGCTGGAGAAGGGCTTGATCATGCGTCCGCTGAAGAACGTCTTCGCGCTGGACTACCTTGAGGAGACGATCACGGCCTTCGAGCGAGTCGCGCCGGCCGACGCGACGGACCCGGAGCGCCGGGGCGAGACGGCCTGGTTCGCCGACGTGCTGCGGCGCTATTTCGCGTCGGTCGCGCAAGACGCGAGGGTTGCGGCCTGGGCGGAGCGGTTTACGCGGGCGGCGGGCGGCGTTCCCGCCGGCGATTCCTCCCCCTACGCGGCGGAAAAGCGGCCGGAGTGCCGGGTGGGCTACGACGAGTTTCACGCGCTCTGCCGCCGCCGCCGGTCGGTAAGGTGGTTCCTGGATCGCCCGGTGCCGGAGGCGCTGCTGGACCGCGCGCTGGACGCGGCGCGGCAGGCCCCGAGCGCGTGCAATCGCCAGCCCTTCCGCTTCCTGATCGCGAACGGCAAGCCGCTCACCCAGGAGATCGCGTCGATCCCGATGGGCACGCGGGGTTTTGCGGAGGGATTTCCCGCCATCGTCGTGCTGGTCGGTGATCTTTCCGCGTATTTCGACGAGCGGGACCGGCATGTCATCTACATCGACGGCTCGCTGGCCGTGATGCAGTTCATGCTCGCGCTGGAAACGCTCGGGCTGGCCTCTTGCCCGATCAACTGGCCGGACATCGAGGACCGGGAGAAGCGGATGGACCAGGTGCTCGGGCTGGCCGCGCACGAGCGGCCGATCCTGCTTATCGCGGTGGGCTACGCCGATCCGGCGGGCGGAGTGCCCTACTCGGAGAAAACCCCGCTTTCGCATTTGCGACGCTACCTATGAACATCGAGGTCCAAGGCATCGGGTTTCCCAACAAGGGCGCGGAGCTCATGCTCGCGGGCGTTCGCCAGTGGATGGCGCGCGCGCGGCCCGGGGCGCGCCTGGTGATGCCATCCTACCTGCCCTATGCGGATCGGATCCGGTTCGGGGCGTGGCAGAAATACTGGCGGGACTCGCGGCGCTTTCAACACGGCCGGCTGGCGGAGTTTTTGCCCACCCGCGCGCTCGCCTCGTGCGGTGTGGTCAAGGACAGCGCCATCGACGTCCTGCTCGACGCGTCCGGCTTCGCCTACGGGGACGGCTGGGGCGCGGACAAGATCCACCGCCGGCTCTCGCGCTACGTGGCGGCCTGGAAACGCGGGGGGCGCAAGATCATCCTGCTGCCCCAGGCCTTCGGACCCTTCGCGAAACCGGAGACGGCCCGCGAGATGCGCATCGTGCTGGAGCACGCCGACCTGGTCTGCCCGCGTGACGCCACCTCCTTCGAGCACCTGCGCGGCCTCGGCGGGCGCATGGATCGCGTGGAGCTTTTCCCGGATTTCACCTGCCTCGTCGAGGGCGAGCCTCCGGCCGCGCAGGCGCGTTGGGCCGGCGGGATCTGCCTGATCCCGAACCACAAGCTGATCGAGAAAGGGACGGAAAAGTCCGACACCTATGTCGCCTTTTTCGCCGAACTCTGGTCGCAGCTGACGGCGGCGGGCGAGCGCCCCTACCTGCTCCTGCACGAAGGGGAGGCGGATCGGGTCCTGTGCGAGGCGATCCGGGCGGGCACCGGCGGGCGGGCGGAGATTCTGGTGCACGAGGATCCGCTGGCGCTGAAGGCGTTGATCGGCTCGGCGCGCTTCGTCGTGACCTCGCGGTTCCACGGGTTCGTCAGCGCGCTTTCGCAGGGCGTGCCGGCGCTGGCCACGTCGTGGTCGCACAAATACCAGATGCTCGCGGCCGACTATACGCGGGAGTCGATCGTGGTGGATCGCTGCGACGCGGCGGCGCGCGAGCGGGTGACGCAGCTGCTGCGTCCGGCCGACTACGACGCGCTGGCGGCGGAGATTCGCGGCGCGGCGGCCGGCCAGAAGCGACGCGCGGCGACGCTCTGGACGCGGGTCGAGGCGGTCCTGGCCGTGCCTGGAGCCCCGACTCAGAAATAGCGCAAGCCGAGCCGCTTGCAGGCGGATTTCTTCAGCCGGCCCCAGAAGCCCCGGCGACGGAAAAACCGCGCGAGGTGGGGCGCGTCGAAGTCGGCGCGGAGGGTTTCGTCGGCCGGCGGGCGCAGCGGGAAGGCGAATTCGGAAACGGGATACTCGCCATAGCCGGAGGTGGCGTCGCGGGTGTGGGTGGCGCGCTCGCCGAACCCGACGTTGGAAACGAGGTTGCGGGCGGGGTTCACACAGCGGCCGCGATGGGCGAAGACGGTCGCGGTCCACTGGAAACCCCAGCTGTCGAGTTCGCCGCGCGGCACCCGGGCGAACTGGCGGAGCAACTCGCGGGCGGTCCCGCGGCCGATGCGCAGGTGTTCACGTAGCGCCGTCTCGTCCAGAACGGGGAATTCGGCCGGGTAGCGCGCCCAAGCCCGTCGCCAGGTCGCCCAGCCCCAGATGTAGGGGAAGCTGCCGAGGTAGTAGTCGCCGACGAAGACCTTAGGCACGGGCAGGAGTTGCGTGCCGCTGACGTGCATGACCTCCGGACGGTCCGCGTAGGTCGCCAGCGCGTGCTCCATGAACGGAAAAAACGAGTCGTTGGGCACGCAGTCGTCCTCGAGGATAATGGCGCGTTCGTGGCGCGCGAAGGCGCCGGTGATGCCGCTGGAGACGCGGCGGCGGCAGCCGAGATTCACGTCCGAGTAGTCGTGGAAGATTTCGCAGGGCCAGTCGACGCCGCGCTCGATCAAAGCTCGAGTTTCGGCGCAGGCCTCGGCCTCGCCGGCCCGGCCGGGGCGGGGGCCGTCGGCGACCACGTGCAGGTGGCGGGGCCGGACCTGGCGTAGGCGTTCCACAACCCGCGCCGTCAGGTCGGGCCGGTTGAAAACGATGAAGACGACCGGGGTTTCGAGCGCGGCGGGCACGGCGGGACAGGGCTCAGTTGGCGGCGGGCGCGCCCGGCAGTTGGTGGTCGTAGAGCTCGCGGTAGATGGCGTTGCCGGCGTGCAGGGCGGCGTGAGGGCCGTCGGCGACGATGCGGCCCTCGTGGAAAACGAGGATGCGGGTGGCGTGGCGGATGGAGCTGAAGCGGTGCGCGATCATGAAGGCGGTGCGCCCCTTCACCAGTTCGCGTAGGGCTTCCTGGATGGCCGCCTCGCTCTCCGAATCGAGCGCGCTGGTGGCCTCGTCGAGGATCAGGATGGGGGCGTCCTTGAGGAAGGCCCGCGCGATGGCGATGCGCTGACGCTGGCCGCCGGAGAGGGTGTTGCCGCGCTCGCCCACCATCGTCGCGTAGCCCTCGGGCTGGGCGGCGATGAACTCGTGCACGTGGGCGCGACGGGCGGCCTGCTCGACCTCGGCGTCGGTGGCGGCGAGGCGGCCCATGCGGATGTTGTCGGCGAAGCTGGCGTTGAAGAGCAGGGGTTGCTGGGGCACGACGGCGACGCGGTCGCGCAGTGCGGTCTTGTCCAGCTCGCGCAGGTCCACTCCGCCGAGCGTCACGCGGCCTTCGGTCGGGTCGTAGAAGCGCGGTAGCAGGGTGATGAAGGTGGACTTGCCGGCGCCGCTGGCGCCGACCAGCGCGATGGTCTCGCCCGGTTCGGCCCGCAGGTCGAGGTCGCGCAGCGCGGGCCGGGCGGCGGCGTCGGCCGCCTCGCCGGGGCGGGGGGCGTAGGCGAAGCCGACGCCTTCGAACACGATGGGCAGCGGGCCGGGGTGCAGGGCGCGGGGCGAGGGCGGGGCGGGCACGGTGTCCTCGGCGTCGAGGATGTATTCGAGGCGTTCGAGCGAGGCCTCGCCGGTCTTCACGATGGCGTGGATGGCGCTGAGTTTTTTCACCGGCTCGTAGGACATGTAGAGCGCGACCGCGAGGGCGGTGAAGGTCTCGAAGGTCATGCCGTTGCGGGTGCCGAAGTAGAGCGCGGCGACGAAGCCGCAGACCGACACGATCTCGATCACCGGGGTGACGAAGGACTGGTATTTCACCGTCTTCATGGTCAGGCCGAAGATGCGGCGGATGTTTTCCACAAAACGCGCGCGCTGGCGGGGCTGGAGATTGTAGGCCTGGATCTCGAGGGGCGACTGGAGGGTCTCGACCGTGATGGAGCCGAGTTCGCCGGCGCGTTCGGCGAGCTGGCGCGAGCGTTTCACGAGCTGGCGCGAGGCGACGCGGATGGGCACGATGCAAAGCGGCACGCTCAGCATGGCGACGAGGGCGAAGAGGGTGCTGCGCTCGGTGATGCAGAGGTAGATCAGTGCGCCGACGGAGGCGACGAGCGTGAAGGGTTGCTTCACGATCTCGCCGCCGACGTTCACCACCACGGCCTTCAGTTTCTCGGTGTCGCCCATCAGGCGGGCGTGGAGATCGCCGGCTTTGTTGCGCTGGTAGAACGCGAGGGGCAGATTCAGCAGGCGGTCGTAGACCTCGAGGCGGATGTTTTCCAGGGCGATGAAGCCGGCCTGGTTGATGAGGTAGCGGTTGGCGATGGCGGCCACGCCGCGGATCACGAAGACGAGGGGCAGGCCGACGCAGGCGAGCAGCAGCAGGCGCTCCTCGTAGGCCTCGCCGAAGAGGCGGCGGGCGAAGCCGAGCACGACCGGATCGATCTTGTCCTCCTTGTGGAAGAAGATCGGCAGCAGATACTTCATCGCGATGGGCAGGCCCGCGCCGGTGCTCAGGGCGAAGATCGCGGCGGAGACCAGGCCGCCGATCAGGTGCCAGCGGGCGGGGCGCAGATGGTGCAGGTGCCGGCGGTAGCGGCCGAGGCCCGTGGCGGGGGCGGTGGGCGAGGGGGAAGTGGGTCGGCTCACGGGTCGGATATAGCGGAGGTCGGGCGGGGCATGGTGTTTCCCTTGGACACCATGGGAAGGCAATTGTTGACGCGGGCGGCGGGCTTCCGGTCTGCTTCACCCTCTTCCCCGTCCGCCATGCTCGATCCCAAGCTCCTCCGCGAATCGCCCGAACTCGTCCGCGCCGCCATCGCGAAAAAACACCTCGAGGTCGACCTCGACGCCGTCCTCGCTCTCGACGCCGCCTGGCGCGTCCAGCTCGCCGAGGTCGAGGCCCTGCGCGCCAAACAAAAGGCGGCCAACACCGAGATGGCCCGCCTGCCCAAGGGCACTCCGGAGTTCATCGCCAAGGTGCAGGAGATGAAAACCGTCTCGGCCGAGGTGAAGGCCCGCGAGGCCGGGCTGGGCGAGATCGAGGCCAAGCACCGCGCGGCCATGCTCACGCTGCCCAACCTGCCCCATGAAAGCGTGCCGGCGGGCCGCACCCCGGAGGAAAACGTCACCTTCGCCACCTGGGGCACCTGCGAGGGGTTGTCGGCGGTCGCGAAACCGCACTGGGAGATCCCGGGTTTCGACAAGCTCATCGACTTCGCGCGCGGCTCGAAGGTCACCGGCGCCGGCTTTCCCTTCTACATCGGCGACGGCGCCCGCATCGTGCGCGCCCTGCTCCAGTTCTTTTTGGACGAGGCGGTCGCGGCCGGCTACACCGAGGTCAACCCGCCCATCTTCGTCAACGCCGCCAGCGCCACCGCCACCGGCCAGCTGCCGGACAAGGAGGGCCAGATGTATGAGGCGGTCGCGGACGGCTTCTACGCGGTGCCCACCGCCGAGGTGCCGCTGACCAACTTTTTCCGCGACGAGATCCTCGACGAGGGCGCGTTGCCGGTGAAACGCGCCGCCTACACGCCGTGTTTCCGCCGCGAGGCGGGCAGCTACGGCAAGGACGTGCGCGGGCTCAACCGCCTGCACCAGTTCGACAAGGTCGAGCTGCTCAAGTGGGTCCACCCCTCGCAGAGCTACGCCGAGCTCGATCTGCTCCGCACCGATGCGGAGAACCTCCTGCGCAAGCTGGAGCTGCCCTACCGCGTGCTCCTGATGTGCGGCGGCGACGTGGGTTTTTCCCAGGCCAAGAAATACGATCTCGAGGTCTGGGCGGCCGGGCAACAGCGCTGGCTGGAGGTCTCGAGTTGCTCGAACTTCGAGAGCTTCCAGGCCCGCCGCGCGCAGATCCGGTTCCGCAACGCCGACGGCAAGCCCGAGCTCGTGCACACCCTCAACGGCTCCGGCCTGGCCGTGCCTCGCGTGCTGGCCGCGCTGCTGGAAAACAACCTTCAGCCGGACGGCACGGTGAAAATCCCCGCCGCGCTCGCGCCGTATTTCGGTCGCGACACGCTGCGCTTCGGCTGAGTCGCGCCGCCCGGGACCGACGGGGGATGCCCCGGCCGCGTGGCGTGCGGGCTTGCGGCGGCGCGCGGAGCGCATCCCACTGGCGTGAACCGAGCCGACCATGACACCCGACACGCCGCAAACCCGTTGGGGCTTTCCCGCGACGCGCTGGTCGCTGGTCCGGCGGGCCCGGACGGGGGACGCGCGCGAGGCGGAGGCGGCGCTGGAGGACCTGTGCCGCGCGTATTGGACGCCGCTCTACGCCTACGCCCGCGGGCGCGGGCTGCCGCGGGCCGAGGCCGAGGACCGGGTGCAGGAGTTTTTCGCGGTCGCGCTGCGCCGGGAGGTTTTTCAGCGGGCGGACGAGGACGCGGGCAAGCTGCGCAGCTTTCTGCTCACCGCGCTCAAGCATCACCTGCAGGACGCGGCGGCGCGTGCGGGCGCGGCCCGGCGGCGACCGGAGGGTGGCTGGGTGGCGCTGGATTTTTCCTCGGCCGAGGCGGACTGGAACCGCTTGGCCGACGCCGGCGCCACGCCCGACGCGGCCTTTGAGCGGGAGTGGGCGCGGGCCTTGCTTGCCCAGGCCCTGGCGCGGCTGGAGGCGCGCTACGCGGCCGAGGGGCAGGCGGCGCTTTTCGCCGCGCTGCGGGATCGTGCGCTCGGGGCGGACGACGCGCCGGCGGGCGAAACGGGCGCGGCCGGATTGAGCCCGGGGGCCACGCGGGTGGCGGCGCACCGGCTGCGGAAACGGTTCCGCGAGTGTCTGCGCGACGCCGTGCGCGACACCCTGCCCGAGGGCGGCGATATCGACGCGGAGCTGCGGGCGCTGCGCGCGGCTTTGGAGGCGGAGGGCGCATGAACGCGGGCGACGGGGCGGGCAAACCGGCCGGCGCGGGCCGCCCAGCGGACTGGCTCGGACGCGGCCTGGGTGCCACCGGCGCGGGCGCGGGCCCGGGCTGGGTGGCGCCCCCGGCGGAGGCCTTGGCGGATGCGATCCCCGGGCTGCGCGTGATCGAGCTGCGCGGGCGCGGCGGCATGGGCGCGGTCTATCGGGCGGAACAGGTGCGACTGGGGCGCGCGGTGGCGGTGAAGGTGCTCCCGCCGGGGGCGACGCCTGATCCGCTGGCGCGGGAGAGATTTGAACGCGAGGCGCGTATCCTCTCCGGGCTCAATCACCCGCACATCGTGCCCATCCACGATTTCGGCGCGCTCCCGGACGGCACGCTTTACCTCGTCATGGAATGGGCGGAGGGCGGGGATCTCGCCGGGCGGCTGGCGGGCGGCGACCAGCCCTGGCCGCAGGTGTGCGCCTGGGTGGAGCAGATCGCGGCGGCGTTGGCGGCGGCTCACGCGCGCGGGGTGGTGCACCGCGACCTCAAGCCGGCCAACATCCTCGTGCTCGGCGACGGGCGGCTGGCGCTGGCGGACTTCGGCCTGGCGCACGCGGGCGGGGCGGGTTTCACGACCGCGCTGACCTTGAGCGGCACGATTTTCGGGACCTACGACTACATGGCGCCGGAGCAGATGGGCGCGCCGGGACCGGTGACCCCGGCGGTGGATATCTACGCCCTGGGCGTGTTGACCTATCAACTGCTCACCGGGCGCCTGCCGCGCGGGGCCTACGCGCCGGCTTCCCGGCTGGCGGGAACGCCGGCGGCGGTGGACGCGTTGATCGACGCGGCCCTGGCCAGCGAGCCGGAGAAACGTCCGCGCGATGCGAACGATTTCGCGCGCCGGCTCGCCGCGGCCGGCCGCGGGCGCGGCGGGGTGGGGCGCGCGGGGTGGATCGCGACGGCGGGTGTGGGTTTGATCGCGCTGGTCTGGATCGGGAGCGGGCTGGGCGAACGCGCGGAAACCGCCGACCCGGACGGAGTGCGAACGGTGGCGCCGGGCGCCCGGGTCGAGCCGGTGGCGTCGATCGCGCCGTCGGTGGTGGAGCGCACGCCCGCGGCCATAGACAGCGTGCGGGCCGTGTCGCCCCCCGCACCGGTGCCGACGGGGGCGGCGGAGCCATCCGCGGTGGTTTCGGGGCCGAGCCCGGTGGAGGCGGCCCCCGCGCCGGCCCCGGCGACCGGGGCGGGGCTTTGGACCCAGTTGCTCCCGGCGGTGCGCCCGGCCGAGCAGACGGCCAACGGGGGCTGGCGAATTCAGGCGGGGGAACTGGTGTCCGACGCGGCGGTCTGCGCGCTGCGGCTGCCGGTCGCGCCGCCGCGGGATTTTTATTACGACGTGGCGGTGGAGTTCACCCGCACGGCCGGGCGCAATTCGGTGGGGGTCTTCTTGCCCACGGCGGCGGGCACGGGGGTGTTTGAACTCGACGCGTGGGAGCGCGGCCTGGGCGGCTTGCAGCTCATCGACGGGCAGGACATGCGCGCGCACGGGCTCACGTTTCCGGCGGCCTTGCGCAACGGGGAGCGCCAGCGGCTCATTCTCGAGGTGCGGGGCGCGCGGGTGACGGCGGTGTGGAACGGCGCGGCGCGGCGCACCTGGGACCTGGCCGGCCGGAGTTTCACCAACAACTGGATGTGGGACGCGGGCGCGGACATGGGGCTGGGGCTGGCGTCGTGGAAAAGCCCGACGGTTTTTCACCGCGTGGCGTTCCGGGCCGTGGCGCCTTCCGGGCGGGGCGGTTGACGCGCGGCTGGGCGGTGGAATCGTGGCGACATGTGGAAAATCGAACACCGGGCCTACCGTCTGCCGTTCCGAGCGGTGGTGCGGACCGCGCACGGGCCGTGGGCGGAGCGCGAGGGATGGTTGATCCGGGTGACCCGCGCCGAGAAGGACGCGGCCGGCGCGGCGGGGGCGGGGGGCTGGGGCGAGGCGGCGCCGATCGAATGGTTCGGCACGGAGAGCGTGGCCGAGGCGGGCGCGGCGCTGGCCGGGCTGCGCGGGGAGGCGCGGGACCTGGCCGATGCGCTCGCGCGGGTGCCGGCGGATTGCGGCGCCACGCGGGCGGGTTTGGCGGCGGCCTGGGCGATGGCGGCGGAGGCGGACGAAGACGCGGGCGCGGCGGCGGGGCCGACGGTGAAGTTTTTGCCGGTGGCCGGATTGTTGCCGGCGGGGCGGGCGGTGCTCGCGGCGGCCGGGCCGGCCCTGGAGCTGGGTTTTCGGGTTTTTAAGTGGAAGGTCGGCGTGGGCGCCGCGGCGGACGAACTGGCCTTGTTGGACGATCTTCTCGGTTTGCTGCCGGCGGGCGCCAAACTGCGGCTGGACGCCAACGGGGCCTGGGAACGGCGTGTGGCCGAGCGGTGGCTGGCGGCGGCGGCGGAGCGGCCGATCGACTACGTCGAACAACCCGTGGCGCCGGACGCGCGCGGCGCGGAGGATTTGTTGCGCGGGTTGGCGGAGGATTATCCGGTCACGCTCGCGCTGGACGAATCGCTCGGCGGGGCGGGGGACATCGACCGCTGGCTGGCGGCGGGGTGGCGGGGCGTGTGGGTGATCAAACCCGCCTTGCTCGGCGAGCCGGAGAAGATGTTGGCGCGTTTGGCGGCGGCGGAGGCGGACCTGGTCTTCGGCTCGTCGCTGGAGACGAGGGTCGGGGCGCGGGCGGGCTTGCGGCTGGCCTTTGCGGACGCCGAGAGAAGGGCGGCGGCGGGCGGGCGGGCGCGGGCGCTGGGCTACGGGGTGTGGCCGCTTTTCGCCGACGCGCGGGCGGACGGACCGGTGACGGGGGCCTTTGTGCGGCGCGACGACGTGGCGCGGATCAACCCGGAGGAGCTATGGAACGCGCTCGGTTGATCGCGGGGCTGCGGGAGTTTGCCGGCGCGGCGCTGGTCGAGCGCGACGGCGCGTGTTTTCTGGTCGATCCAGGGTGGGGCGAACGCGAACGCGCGCAGTGGGCGGCGCTGGCGGCGCGGCGGCCGGAGGATTGGGACGGACGCCGGGGCTGGCTCTGCGTGCCCACGGGAGGGTCCTCGGGCGTGATGAAACTGGCGCGCCACGACGAGCTCACCCTCGGGGTGGCGGCGGAGGGGTTTGCCCGGTTTTTCGAGCTGGAACGGGTGGACGCGGTGGGGCTCCTGCCGCCCTGGCATGTGAGCGGGCTCATGGCCTGGGCGCGTTGCGCGTGGACCGGCGGCGTCCACCGGGCGGCGCGCTGGCGGGAGATCGAGGCGAGGCGGGACCGGCCGGCGGGCGCGGGGGCGTTCCTCTCGCTTGTGCCGACGCAACTCGCGCGCTTGCTGGGCGACGCGGAGGCGGAGGCCTGGCTGCGGGGCTTTCGGGCCGTGTTCATTGGCGGTGCTCCGTCCGGGCTGGAGCTGACGCGGCGGGCGCGGGCGGCGGGCCTCCCTGTGGCCTTGTGCTACGGCTCGACCGAGACGGCCGCGATGGTCACGGCGCAGCGGCCGGAGGAGTTTTTGGCCGGCGATGAATCGGCGGGACTGGCCTTGCCGCACGCGAACGTGGTGGTGGAAACCGATGGGCGGGTCGCGGTCGCGGGGGCGGGTTTGTTTCGCGGCTACTGGCCGGAGTCGCGGGCCGAGGCGGATGGGCGATGGCGTTCGGACGACCTGGGCGAGATCGACGCGGCGGGCCGGCTGCGGGTGCTGGGGCGGGCGGATGCGTTGATCATCAGCGGCGGGGAAAAGGTGAACCCGGCCGAGGTCGAGGCGGTGGTGCGGGAGGCGGCGGGCACGGCGTGGGCGGACGTCGCGGTGGTCGGCGTGCCGCACCCGGAATGGGGCGAGGAGGTGGTCGCGTTGTTCGTGCCGGGGACGGCGGGTGCGGACACCGAGGCGCGGGTGCGGGCGCGGGTGGCGGAGGGCTTGGCGGCGGCGAAACGCCCCAAGCGTTACGTCCCGGTCGCACCGGAGCGCTGGCCGGTCAACGCCAGCGGCAAACGGGATCGGGTGGCGTTGCGGATGCTGGCCGGGTGAGGCGCCGTCGGTTCTAGCTTATCCGGATGTTTTGGGTCGACGTCGGCGGAGTGACCGGCTCGCGCGTCCAGCTCCAGCGCCAACCGTCCGGTTCGGCCCAGGAACCGACCCGCAGGGTGAGCGCGATCACCTCGCCCGCCGCGAATTCGGCCTTCTCCGTGCGCAGGATGCGGAAACCCCAGTGCGGCGCGCGTCCCGGGTCGAGCGGGCTGGAACTCAAGGTTAGGTCGTCGCCGTCGAGCGCGCGGAAAAACACCACGAACCCGTCCAGCCGCCCCGCGTTCACCACCGTGCGCACGATGGTAAGCTCCTTCGCCGGCTCCTCCGGCCGCAGGGTCATCAGGTCGATTTGCAACGCCGGCGCGGCCGTCCCGAGGAAGTGCTCGACCATGCCCGGATCGCAGCCCATGTGACGGTAGTAGTCGGCGTTGTCCGGTCGCTCGGATTCCAGGCAAGCGTAGTCGTAGCCGTCGACTTTCAGCTCCCACAGAAAGGGAATATGCCGCTCGTCGCGCACCTTGGCCGGCTCGCAGAAAAACTCGAAGCGGCTCGGCACGATGAGCCCGCCCGGACGCAGCAACCGGTCGCGCAGATCGAGCACGTTGGGCACCATCGCCTCGTCGAAGAGGTAGTCGCCCATCTGCTCGTGCAGGATCACGTCGACCCGCTCCGGCAGGGAAAAGTCCCGGCTGTGGGTCGCGACGAACTCGACCTTGGCCAACCCGTTCGCTTCCGCCAGCCGCCGCGCCTGCCGGAGAATATCCGAGTGGTCGAGGGCGTAGACCCGGGCCGCGCCGCGGCGCGCCGCGAAGGCCGCGAGGATGCCCGTGCCCGTGCCGAGGTCGATCACGCGGTCCCCCGGCCGCACTCGACGCGCCACCGCCGCCGCGTAGAAGGCCATGCGCGGGCCGTCCGCGAGCATCTTCTCCTGCTCGCCGAAGCCCGCGAAGTAGCGGTGGTTGAAGTCCCGGTAGTTCTCGTCCGCCAGGGCGGCGTCGGTGACCCGCTCCGCCTCATCCGGCTCTCCGTAGACCCAGGCGGCCAGCGCCGGCCGGGCTTGCACGCTCGCTCCCAGGCGGCGCAGACCGGCCCGAAGTCGGGCGAAAAAACCGGCGCTGAGGCGGCGAAACGGGGAAAAAGGCATGGAAAAGACGGGGACCGCCGCGGACGACGGGCCGGCGACCCTGCCGCGCGCCACGCCAAACGCAACGTTCGCCAGCGCGCGCTTGCCCATCCGGCCCCGGGCCTGCGTCATTCCCGTCCGGCTCCCCCGCCGCCTCCTCCCGATGTCCACCACCGTTTTCACCATCGCCAACCAAAAGGGCGGCGTCGGCAAGACCACCACCGCCGTCCACCTCGCCGCCGCCCTCGCCGAGAAAAAGATCCCGACCCTGCTGGTCGACCTGGACCCCCAGGCCAACGCCACCTCCGCCATCGGCGTCGAGAAACAGGAGGGCCGCTCGCTCTACGGCCCGCTGCGCGGCGAAGGCGCCGCCGCCGAGATGATCGTGGCGACCTCGACCGAACGCCTGTCGCTTATTCCCAGCGAGGAAGACCTAGGCGCGCTGGAGATCGAACTGGCCGGCAAGGAGAACTACCTCGGCCGCCTCCGCGCCGTGCTGCAACCGGTGCGCGCCTCCGGACAGTTTCGCGCCGTCGTGATCGATTGCCCGCCCTCCATGGGCATGCTCTCGATGAACAGCCTCAGCGCCGCCGACCACCTGCTGATCGCGCTTCAGTGCGAATACATGGCCCTCGAAGGCCTCGGCCAGATCCTGCGCAACCTCGATCGCATCAAGACCGCCGTGAACCCCGCGCTCTCCCTCGGCGGCGTGGTCATGACGATGTTCGACATGCGCACGAACCTCTCCCGTCAGGTCGTCGAGGAGGTGAAGAAACACCTGCCCGACCAGATTTTCAAAACCGTCATCCCGCGCACCGTGCGCCTGAGCGAGGCGCCCAGCTTCGGCCAGACCATCTTCACCTACGATAACACCTCCCCCGGCGCCGCCGCCTACCGCGGACTCGCCAAGGAAGTGATCGAGCGCTTCGGCCTCGCGAAAAAGTAAACGCGCCCCGACGCCGTGTCCGCCCTCGCCAAATACCGCCAGGTTTTCCTCACCGGCATCCAGACCAGCCTCGTCTACCGCTGGAATTTCGCCATCCGCGCGACCTTCTCGCTGCTGCACCTGGTCTACATTTTTATCCTGTGGGGGGCGGCCTACGCCGGCCAAACCGAGATCGGCGGCTTCCCGCTCGCCGCCACCCTGACCTACTTCGTCGTCCTGCTGATTCTCCAGTTTTTCCTCAGCGCGGCGAACGACGACTACGAGATCTCCGAGGAGATCCGCAACGGCCTGATCAACCAGTTCCTGACCAAGCCGATCAACTACTTCGCCTACCGGCTCAGTCTCTATTTCTCGGCGCGCATCGTCACCGGCGTGCTCTCGCTGCTGCCCTTCCTCTGTATCCTGCCCTTCATCGGGCCGAAACTCGCCCTGCCCGCCGGAGACCACCTCGCGCTCTACGCGGTGGCCGTGCCCGCCCTGCTGATGTCGGCCTTCATCCAGTTCACCATCGCCTACTGCTTCGGCATGCTGACCTTCTGGTTTCTGGAGATCCAATCCTTCATCATCCTCTCGCTCGCGGTGGAGGCGGTGCTCGGCGGCCAGATCTTCCCCTTGGATTTGATGCCGCCCTGGCTCTACCAGCTCTCGAGCTGGCTGCCCTACTACTACCAGATGTATTTCCCGACCGCCCTGCTGACCGGCCGCATCACCGACCTGTCGGTCGCGCTGCAAGGACTAGCCATCCAGGCCGCCTGGGCGGTCGCCCTGTTCCTGCTGGCGCGCTTTCTCTGGACCCGCGGCCTCCGCCGCCACACCGCCGTCGGCGGCTGAACCCGCGACCGCTTTCCCCAACCGCATGTCCGCCCTCCTCCGTCACCTCCGCATCTGGCTCGCCAGCATCCGCTATTCGCTGGTGCGGGCGATGATGTTTCGCGGCGACTTCATCATGTGGGCGCTGGTCGAGCTGTTCTGGATGAGCGTGAACGTCTTGCTCGTCGGCATCATCTACGACCACACCGAGTCCATCGCCGGCTGGTCGAAATACGAGATGCTCCTGCTCGTCGGCACCACCCTGCTCGTGCAGCGGCTGCTCATGGCGTTTTTCTGGAGCAACCTCTTCGAACTCGGGCGCAATGTCCGCAGCGGCACCTTCGACTTCTTCCTGGCGCAGCCCGGCTGGCCCTTGTTCATGGTCTCGACCCGCAAGTTCGACCTCGACGGCCTGGTCAACGTCCCGGTCGCCCTCGCCATCGTGGTCTATTCCGCCCACCGGTTGAACCTCGATCCCTCCGCCGCGCAGATCGTCGTCTACGCCGCGCTCGTGGTCTGCGGACTCGTCCTGCACTACGCGACCCTGCTCGCCATCATCTCCCTTGTGTTCTGGTTGCAGAGCGCCAAGGGCATCGAGGGCGGCTACTTCGGCCTGACCGAGTTCTCCCGTCTGCCTCGCGAAGCCCTGCGCGGCGTCGCCCAGGTGGTGTTCGTCTTCGCCCTGCCGGTGGTGGTGGTGAGCAACGTCCCCGCCCGCCTGCTCATCCACGGTTTCGAGCCCGGCATGCTGGCGTGGATGGTCGGCGCGACCGTCTTCTGGCTCGCCGTCGCCATCGCGGTGTTCAACGCCGGCCTGCGTCGCTACTCCAGCGCCTCGTCATGACCGATCCGCTCGTCGCCCTCCAAGCCCGGCTCGGCCACATTTTCGCGCGCCCCGAACTCCTGCGGGAGGCCGTCACCCACCCCAGCTACCTGAACGAACACCCCGCCGCCGGCCCCCACAACCAACGGCTGGAGTTCCTCGGCGATTCGGTGTTGGGCCACCTTCTCACCACCGAGCTTTTCCACGCCTTTCCCGCCGAATCGGAAGGCGCGCTCAGCCGCCGCCGCGCCGTGCTCACCAACGGACGCGCCCTCGCCGAACTTGCCCTCGGCCTCGGGCTTGACGACGCCCTGCGGCTCGGCGGCAGCGAAAACACGCCCGAGGGCCGCAACCGCCCCTCGAATCTTGAGGACGCTTTCGAAGCCCTGATCGGCGCGCTTTACCTCGACGCCGGCCTCGAAGTCGCGCGCTCCCGGGTGCTGGCCGTCTACGGGCCGCTGAACGCGCGCCTCTCCGCCGGGCTGGAGGCCGACAACCCCAAGGGCCGCCTCCAGGAGCGCGTGCAACCCGTCCACGGCAACCGTGCTCTCCGTTACGAGACCGTCCAGTGCGGCGGCGCCGACCACGCCAAGGAATACGCCTCCACCATCCATCTCGCCGACCGCCTGCTCGGCGCCGGGCGGGGGCCGTCCAAGAAGATCGCCGAAGAGGCCGCCGCCCGCGAGGCGTTGAGGAACTTTTCGGCCGCGGAGTGACCCCTACGCGTCGCGCGGTCTGGTGAGGACGCCGCCCCAGGGTCGGCGGGAGCATTCGCGCCCCGGTGGATTCTTGGCGTGGGAGGTATGGCCTTCGTTACGGACGCCGTGAAGGTGCGGCCGACTCCGAATCGTAACTCCGGACTTGCACCGCCGGGGGCGCTTAAACACGTTCCCCGTCCCGTCAGTCTGACGGCGCGATCGCCAAGTGGTAAGGCCGAGCTCTGCAAAAGCTCTACCGCCGGTTCGATTCCGGCTCGCGCCTCCAATTTCACCCTCGGATGTTGGTCTTTTTCCGAGGCCCGGTGACCGGACGCCTCACCAGATAAGCGGGCAAACGCCGACCCGCGACGAGGTATTGTCCGTGCAATCCGCCGGCGGGGGCAAAAGCTGCAATCCGCATGAAAATCAAAACCGCCGACTTCGAGACCAGCGCCCCGGACCTGCGAGCCTGCCCGGGTTGGAATCTGCCGGAATTCGCGCTCATCGGCCGTTCCAACGTCGGCAAATCTTCCCTGGTCAATCTGCTCACCGGACGGCGCGCGCTCGCCGTGGCGAGCGACATCCCGGGCAAGACCAAGTTGATGAACTTTTTCCGCATCAACGGCAACTGGGCGCTGGTCGATCTGCCCGGCTACGGGTTCGCCCGCGTCGCCACCCAGGACAAACACGAGTTCAACCGCGCCGTCGGCGACTACCTCGAAAAACGTCGGAATCTCGCCGGGGTCTTCGTGTTGATCGACTCGCGCCTCGAGCCCCAGCGGATCGACCTCGATTTCCTGCGTTGGTTGGCCGGCTGCGACGTCGATTTCAGCCTGGTTTTCACCAAGACGGACAAACACTCCGCCGCCCAGACGCGCACCCGCGTCGACGCCTTCCTGGCCGTGGTCGCCGAGTTTTTGCCCGAGCCGCCGCTCGTGTTCACCAGTTCCGCCGTGGCCAAAACCGGTGAAAAGGAAATCCTCGCCCACATCGCCGGCGTGCTCGCCGCGCAGCGGGGGTAGGGCGCCGACGGGCCGGGTGGGGGCGTTGGTGCGGCGACGCCCGGCGGGCCGATGCTACAAGGGATTCTCGGTCGCGACGAATTCCCAGGGCAGGCCGAAGTGGCGGGAGGCCTCGGCGGCGAGCGCGCGCACACCGTGGACCTCGGTGGCGTAGTGGCCGCAGCAATAGAGATTCAGGCCGTGTTCCTCGGCGAAGTTATACCACTCCTCGCGCAGCTCGCCGGTCACGAGGGTGTCGATGCCGAGGGCGGGCAGCTCGGGCACGGCGCTGTTGCCGCTGCCGCTGCAAAAGGCCACCCGCGCCGGCCGGGTGGAGCCGTGCTCGATCGCGACGATGCGGGCGTAGTTTTTTTCCAAGTCGGCTAGGAGGGCGGCGCGTTCGCCGGCGTAGGGGGCGGAGCAGGCGACGGGCTCGCTTCCCGGCGGGCTGAGGAAGCCGGCGTCGGGAACGAGGCCGAGCTGGCGGGCAAGGAGGGGGTTGTTGCCCAGCTCGGGGTGGCCGTCGAGCGGGAGGTGGCAGCCGTAGACCGCGAGATTGGCGCGGATGGCGGTGGCGAAGCGCGCGTAGTGGGCGCCGACGAGAGGCTGGGGCGGGGTCCAGTAGAGGCCGTGGTGGACGATGAGAAAATCGATTCCGGCGGCGGCGGCGCGGGCGAACGGCACGCGGCCGGCGTCGACGGCGGCGCCGAGGCGGGTGACGCGGCCGTCGTTCTCCAGTTGGAGGCCGTTGAGCGCGTTGGGGTGGTCCTTCCAGGCGTGGCGGCGGGTGCGCTCGTCGCAGAAACGCACGACTTCGGCGAGGGTGGGCATGGCGGACAAACGTGGGGCGGGGCGAGGGCGGGGCGAGCCTGTTTTGGGTTGGCCTTTGCCCGCGCGCGGCCTTCGCTCGGGGCGATGTCGCAAGCGCCTTCGCCCGTCGATCTGATCGCCGCCGCCACCGCCGGTTTTGACGGCCGGCCCTCGTGGGACGACTACTTTATGGCCACGGCGGTGCTGCTCTCCACCCGCAGCTCCTGCGAGCGACTGCACGTCGGTTGCGTGATCGTAAGCGCGGGCGAGCGGAAAAACCGGCTCATCGCGGCCGGCTACAACGGTTTCCTGCCCGGCACGCCGCACACCTCCCGGGTGCGCGAGGGCCACGAGCAGGCGACGGTCCACGCGGAGCAGAACGCCATCGCGGACGCCGCCCGGCGCGGCAGCTCGGTCGAGGGGTGCACCGCCTACGTGACGCATTTCCCCTGCATCAACTGCGCGAAGATCCTCGCGGCGGCGGGCATCGCCGAGGTGCGGTATCGAATCGATTATAAAAACGATCCGCTGGTCGAGCCCTTGCTTGCTGACGCGGGGGTGCGTATCGTGAAACTCTGAACTGACCGCCGCCGCGCCGGGTTGCCCCGGAAGGCGTCGCGACCACACTCCCCCTTCGCATGCGCGAAACCCGCCACGACCCCGCTTCCGATTCCGGCGACGAATCCCTCGCCGGCTCTTTGCTGCTGGCTCATCCGGTGCTGCGGGACAGCCATTTCCGGCGCACCGCGATCCTGATGTCGGCCCACGACGCCGAGGGCGCGATGGGGGTGGTGTTGAACCGACCGCTTAATCGCAAGCTGGGCGAATTCGGCGGCGACTTCGCGCTGGGGCCGCTGGCCGACGTGCCGGTCTTCGACGGCGGGCCGGTGGAGAAGCGCCAGATCATCCTCTGCGCGTGGCGGCCGCACGGCGATGCGAACGCGGACGGGTTTCAACTCCTCTTCGGCCTGGACCGGGAGCGCGCGAGCGAACTCGTCGGCCAGGATGGGGTGCAACTGCGGGCCTTCCTCGGCTACGCCGGCTGGAGCGGCGGGCAGCTGGAGGGCGAGTTGAAGCGCGACACCTGGGTGGTGGCCGACCTGGAGCCCGAGATCATCCGCCAGCCGGCGGACGAAAGCCTCTGGCGCAAGATCCTCGCCGGGCTCGATCCGCAATGGCGCCTGCTGGCCGGCGAGCCGGATGATCCGGGGCTGAACTGACTGGTGGCGTAATCGGCTACTTGGCGGGCTTCCTCCTTTGCGAAGTTTTCCCGGCGGGCGCGAGGGGTTCGGCGTGGGTTGGTTTAGCCACCGGTCGCGGTCTTGCGCCTCCGATTCCGGCGGCACAAGCCGAGCAAGGGCAGGGTCGCCGCCAGCAGCGCACTGTGGGAAGGCTCCGGG
>JAIXVP010000394.1 GCA_027482905.1 Opitutaceae bacterium | reverse complement strand
TCGTAGCGGCAGTAGAACAGGCGGGCGGCGGAAGCCTTGTCGGTGGGCGCGGGTTTGACGCAGGTATCGTAGACGGCGAATTCCTGAAAATCGGTGAGGATGCCGAGGGGGAGCTTGGCGGACCACGAGTAGCGGCGCAGCTGGTAGGCGGGCTCGGGGTGGTCCTTGATCAGCACGGCGGGTTTCTTGGCCTCGACGAAGAACTTGCGGTTGCCGCCAATGCGGAACGAGTAGTCGGGGGCCTTGGTCTCGCCGCCGATCTTGAGGGCGTCCTCGTGGATGACCTCCTTGTAGGCCTCGGCGTAGCCGGCGGTGTTGGCGACATCCCAGCCGAGAGCGGCGAAGAGGGGGTCGATGAACTGCTGGCGCACCTGGGCCTCCTTGAACTCGGGGGCGGTGTAGGCGTCCTCGTGGGCGGCGAAGGTTTCGACCAGGGCGGCGATTTCGGCGGGCAGTGGCATGCGAGGGTTTGGGTGCGGCGGTTCCCGTTAGGAGGATTTCCGCCGCTGGCGGACAATCTTTCGGATCAGCTTCGGTTCACGGCGGCCAAGATCCGACCCGACCTCCGGCAACGCCACGACGGGCTTGCGGTTCATTTGGCCCGGAGCTGGCGCATGAGCTCGGCATGCGGAACGGGGATGGATTGGCCCGCGCGGTAGTCGGCGAGGCGGGAGGCGATGATTTTTTTATGGGCGGCGGGGACGGCGGCGGTGCGTTCGTCCACGGCGGAAAGCCAGAGGCGCTCGGCGATTTCCATTTTGCGCTTCTTCGGGAGGCGCAGGAGCGAATCAATCGTGGCGGTGGGCATGGTGGATGGTCGTGATTGAGGGCAAAATCGGGGTTTTGACCACGGATTTCACGGATGGGCACGGATGACGGACGTGGCTCGATCCATACCACGATTGCCGATGTCCCGGATATTTTAGGCGGTCGTGTGCACTTTAACGCCTGACTTGGTGCGTGGACGCCGGGGTTGTTGCCGAACCCGGGGCTTGGGTGTTTTGCTCGTTGGATTGAGGGCGCGGGTTTGCCGCACGTAGCGGAGGGCGGAAGGGTGTTCGTGGCGACCCTCCAACAGACCTTCGACGCCAAGATCGTAATCGAGGGCCGGCCAGTGCACGCCCCGACCCGCGCCGCTGGTCTGCCACGCCGCCTGCTCCGCCGGGGTGGCGGAGGAAAGCGAGGGATACCACGCCAGGGGCAGACTCAGGATGCGGCCGTCATCGAGCCATACGGTCAGCAATCCGCCCTCGGTGCTCACATCAGCGATTTTTGCGGGTTTGGAATTCATGCCAGGATTGGAGGAGAAGGGCTTTGTGCTCGCGGGTGAGTTTCAAGGCTGCCCGGATCTCGGAGGGCTTCAAACCGGATACTGCGGTTATCGCGGGTCGTCTCACGCCACCTGTTGGCCGGCAGCCCGCCGCGTCACCCGCGACCAGCACCTTCCAGGTGCAGGCCGGGGATTCCGCACCAACTTGCCGGCTCAACATCTTGCGCGATACTCCGCCGGGATAATCGCGGTATCCGGGTTCAAACCTTCGCTGTAGGCCAACCGAATACGGAAGACCGATATCTCGTGCCGTTTGCTGGCTACCAGCTGCGGCGTGTCTTGCTGGAGAAATCCCGGACCAACCGAACCGGCGTCATCACCAAAACCGTATCAACATCACATTCTTTCAGCGTGAGGGACATTCTCGAGGCGTCAGCATCCGCGATGTGAGCGTCCGAGGTGATAAGCAGGGCACAGTTGGCCAGCGCGGCTTCGGCCACGATAAACGAATCGTTCACTTCTTCGGCGGGAATGATGCCACGGTCCCGGAGTTTACGGGCGATTGTTTCGGTGATGCCGTGGCCAACCGGAATAAGATCAAGGGGTTTGATGCCCCAACGGATCAGGTTTTGGAGCGCCTTAAGCGCCAGGGCGCGTTCCTTCGGGTCATCTCCTTTGGCGGCCAAAAAGTGCAGTTCGTCCAACACGGTTGGAGGAGCCACCAGCTGAACGCCGTCTTTGGATTTTATGCGTTTCCTGACCAACTCCACCGCGTCGTGAGCGACGTCCTTGGGCAGGGCCAAGTCCAGGAGGACGTTGGTATCAACGGCTACGAGCATGCGACACCTGTGTGCCAGGACTGCCGTAGATGATGCTCATCGCCGCCGCGCGATGCTCAAGTCGCTGCGTATCGGTGAGGTGGTTGGCGCGGGAACGAAGTTTGGCCGCGATCTGCGTGCCGATGCTCGGTTTGCCCTTGGGCGTCAGTTTCGTCTGATTAGCCATTTAGCGGGACCTAAGCCCACGGTGGTCAGATGGTCAACCATCGTCGCCTTTGTCCGGGTCCGCGAGGTGTGGCGCCGGATCGAATCATGGCCGGGCCGCTGCCGGCGCGAGGCCGCGCAAGCAGTCTACCCAACTGAAAATGTTTGAGCTGAGAACGCCTAGGCCGGGCGGATGCGGAGGAGGAGGTCTTTGCTTTCGACCGTGTCGCCGACGGCGACGTGGAGCTCGCCGACCACGCCGTCGCAGGTGGCGTAGACCGTCGTCTGCATCTTCATCGCCTCCATCATGAGCAGCTTGTCGCCCTTCGCCACCTTCGCGCCGACCGAGGTCGAGAGCGCGGCGACTAGCCCGGGGATGGGCGCGGCGATCTGGGCCGGGTCGGCGAGGTCGGCTTTCGGGCGGGCCTTGGTCTTGGCCGCGACCGCGCGGTCCGCCACCAACACGTCGCGGGCGATGCCGTTGAGCTCGTAGCCGAGGTTGCGGCGGCCGTCCTTGTCCGGCACGCCTACGCTGACCAGGCGGATGATGAGAACCTTGCCCTCCTCGATCTCGACCGAGATCTCCTCGCCCGGCTGCAGACCGTAGAAAAACGCCGCGCTGGGCAGCACGCTCACGTCGCCGAACTCGCGGCGGTGTTTGGCGAAGTCGGCGAACACCTGCGGATACATGAGGTGGGAGAACAGGTCGTCGTCGTTCGGTTCGCGGCGGTGTTTCTCCGCCAGTTCGGCCTTCAGGCGGGCGAGGTCGGCCGCGCCGGCGGCGGCGGACTCGGCGCGGGCGGACTCGGCGGCTTTCGCGCCCTTCGGCTTCGCGGGGGCGGCGGCGAGCGCGGCGCGGTATCTCGCGGTCGCCTCGGCGTGGCGTTTTTCGCCCAGCACGGCGCGGGACACGTCGGCGGGCCAGCCGCCCTCGGGCCAGCCGAGGCCGCCGGTGAGCATGTCGATCACGCTCTCGGGGAAGGGCGTCTCGCCCGGGGGGAGGTTGACCACGTCGGCGGGGCGGATGCCGCGCGAGAAGAGGAACAGGGCCATGTCGCCGACGACCTTCGAGGAGGGCGTCACCTTCACGATGTCGCCGAAGAGCTGGTTCACGTCGGCGTAGGCGCGGGCGATCTCGGGCCAGCGGTGCGAGACGCCCATCGAGGCGGCCTGCTCCTTGAGGTTGGTGTATTGGCCGCCGGGCATCTCGTGCAGGTAGACCTCGGCCGAGCCGCTGCGCGGGGCGGTGTCGAAGGGGGCGTAGACGGGGCGGACGTTTTCCCAGTAGTCGGAGAACTCGTTGAGCGCGTCGAGGTCCAGCCCGGTGTCGCGCGGGGTCTGGCGGAGGGCGGCGACGATGGAGTTGAGGTTGGGCTGGGAGGTGCTGCCGCTCATGGCGGCGAGGGCGAGGTCGACCACGTCCACGCCGGCGTCGGCGGCGCGCAGGATGGAGGCGGCGTTGATGCCGCTGGTGTCGTGGGTGTGGAAGTGGATGGGCAGGCCGGTCTCCTCCTTCAGGGTCTTGACCAGCTTATGGGCGGCGGCGGGGCGGCAGAGGCCGGCCATGTCCTTGATCGCGATCACGTGCGCGCCCATTTTTTCCAGCTCGCGGGCGAGGCGGACGTAGTAGGCGAGGGAATACTTGTCGCGGTGCTCGTCGAGGATGTCGCCGGTGTAGCACAGGGCGGCCTCGCACACGCCGTGGGTGGCGCGCACCGCCTCCATGGCGACGCGGAGGTTGGGCAGGTAGTTCAGCGAATCGAAGATGCGGAAGATATCCATGCCCTCGGCGGCGGCGTGGCGGACGAAGCCGGCGACGACGTGGTCGGGGTAGTTGGTGTAGCCGACGGCGTTGGCGCCGCGCAGGAGCATCTGAAAACAGATGTTCGGCACGCGGGCGCGGAGCTGGCGGAGGCGGTCCCACGGGTCCTCGTTGAGGAAACGCATGGCGGTGTCGAAGGTCGCGCCGCCCCAACACTCCAGCGAGTAGAGCCCGGGGGCGCGGCGGGCGACCGCGCCGGCGGAGGCGAGCAGGTCGTGGGTGCGCACGCGGGTGGCGAGCAGCGACTGGTGGGCGTCGCGGAAGGTGGTGTCGGTAACGAGCAGGCGTTTCTGCGCGGACGTCCATTCGGCGAATTTCTTCGCGCCGAGTTTGAGCAGGAGCTGGCGGGTGCCGTCGGGCGGTGCGACCTGCGGGTCGTAGGCGGGGGGCGCGATGGGCGCGAAGGGTTTGGCCGGGCGGTGGCCCTTGGCGTGGGGGTTGCCGTTCACGGTCACGTCGCCGAGGAAGCCGAGCAGCTTGGTCGCGCGGTCGTGGCGGGCCTTGAAGCGGAACAGCTCCGGCGAGGTGTCGATCAGGGTGGTGGTGGCCTGGCCGGACTGGAACAGCGGGTGGGCGACGACGTTCTCGAGGAAGGGGATGTTGGTCTTTACCCCGCGGATGCGAAACTCGCTCAACACGCGGCGCATGCGGTGGAGGGCGAGGTCGTAGTTCTGGCCGCTGACGATGACCTTCACCAGCATCGAGTCGTAGAAGGGCGTGATCACCGAGCCGGCGAAGCCGGCCGCGCCGTCGAGGCGGACGCCGAAGCCGCCGGGCGAGCGGTAGGCCTGGATGCGACCGTAGTCGGGGACGAACTTGTTCTCGGGGTCCTCGGTGGTGATGCGGCACTGGAGGGCGAAGCCGTTGCGCGGGATGTCGGCCTGGGCGGGCATGCCGACCTCGGGCGAGTGCAGGGCGTGGCCCTGGGCGATCAGGATCTGGGCGCGCACGAGGTCGAGGCCGGTGATCACCTCGGTGACGGTATGCTCGACCTGGATACGCGGGTTCATCTCGATGAAGAACCACTCGTGGCGGTCGAGGTCGTAGAGAAACTCGACCGTGCCGGCGTTGTCGTAGCGGATCTCGCGGGCGATGCGCACGGCGGCGGCGCAGAGCTCGGCCACGATGGCCGGGGGCAGGCCGAAGCTGGGCGCGACCTCGATCACCTTCTGGTGACGGCGTTGCACGGAGCAGTCGCGCTCGTGCAGGTGGATCACGTTCCCGTGTTGGTCGCCCAGGATCTGAACCTCGATGTGTTTGGCGCGGGAGATGTAGCGTTCCAGGAAGACGGCGGGATTTCCGAAAGCGTTGAGTGCTTCGTTTTGTGCTTCTGCGAGGAGAGCGGGGAGTTGGGAGGGTTTTTCGACCACGCGCATGCCGCGGCCGCCCCCGCCGAAGGCGGCCTTGATGATGAGGGGGAAGCCGATTTCGTGGGCGGCGGACAGTGCTTGATCCGGGTCTGTGATGGGGTCCTCGGTTCCGGGGAGGGTGGGGACCTTGAACTTGTGGGCAAGGGTGCGGGCGGCCGTTTTATCGCCCATGTTTTCCAGGAGGTCCGGAGACGGGCCGATGAAGGTAATGCCTTCGCGGGCGCAGGCGCGGGCGAAGGCGGCGTTCTCCGAGAGGA
>JAIXVP010000192.1 GCA_027482905.1 Opitutaceae bacterium | reverse complement strand
CTGGCCCGGCTCTTTTTGGGCGACGCCAACGTGCTCTTGCTCGACGAGCCCACCAACGACCTCGACGTGAACTCCATTCGCGCCCTCGAGGAGGGCCTGGAGACCTTCGCCGGCTGCGCCGTGGTGGTGAGCCACGACCGCTGGTTCCTCGACCGCGTGGCGACCCACATCCTCGCCTTCGAGGGCGACAGCCAGGTCGTGTATTACAACGGCAACTACTCCGCCTACCTGGAGGACTTCCGCAAACGCAAGGGCAAGGACGCCGACCGCCCCCACCGCATCAAATACCGCAAACTCACCCGCTGAGCCCGCGGCCGTATAACATCCATCCCTCCGGTTGAGACTATACGGGTGGGCGTGCGCGTCCCGGCGCGCGCTGCCCTGAATTGGTCGGGCAAACCACGGGCGGAGGGACCCGCCCGTCCACCCATGAGTCCAAAAGCTCGGGGCATTTGGCGTTAAAGGGCGGGCCCGCTGGCCCCCCCTTTACTTGGCGGCCGGCGGCGTCCAGGTGACATAGCTATAGGTCTGGGTCACCCCGGCCGGAACCGTGATCGGATCCAACCCGACGATATTCAGGGTCAAGGTCGCCCCCGGCTCGGTTGTAATCAACATGCGCAAGAACGTTGGTGCCTCCACTGTGGCGATTTCCAAACGCACCACCGGCGTTTGCCCGATCTCTCCCGGCCCCACGCGCAAGGACGTGGCACTCGCCGATTTCACGTGGACCATTGAATCGGCATCCGACATACCCGCCGTCTCCACCGTGAGCTTGTTGAGCGTGCCCACCTCGAATTGGATGGTTGCGTGATTGCCCGGTCCGGACACCCGAAGCTCACCGTTTAGAATGGCCGGCACAGCCGCCGCCAACGCCATCGAGCCGAGCCCCCAAAACAGGGTGGCGAAAAAGGCGGAAAGCCGGAAAGCGCGGTAGGTCATAAAGGTGAGTGGATGAATCTGTATGATGGACAGCCTCTGGCATCAGAGCCTGCAAACTGATTTCCCTCCCCTTGGGCAGATAAAGCCTCGCCATTCCTGGAACCCGCTTGCCCTCCGCCCCCAACCCGTTAGCAAAAACCCGTAGCCGACGCTCGCCCTCCGCGCTCCGCGCGTCCGAAACCGGTTTTCGCCCCCGATGCCATCGCCCCGCCGCCACCTCCCGGGTTTTACCCTGATCGAGCTGCTCACCGTCGTGGCCATCGTCGGCGTGCTCGCGGCAGTTGTTCTGGGTTCAATTTCCCAAGTGCGCGACACCGCCCGGAAATCCGTCGACCAGAGCAATCTTCGCCAAATCGGCCTGTCCTCCCTGCAATACGCCGCTCAGAACAGTGGCGCCCTTCCTGGTCCCACGCTCACCGCCCCCGGCCCGACTTTCGGCGAAGCGTCCAAGCGCGGCGAATGGTCGGTGGACGCCTTCGCCGCCGCCCTGGCCGTCGGCTGCGGCCAGAACGACGCCCGCCTCTGGGTTTCGCCCTCCGACAAAAACGGTCGCGTGACCACCGGCGCCTCCACCGTCTACCGCACGACGGGCGCCGCCCGCGAATTCACCCCCGGCACCGACTCCAGCCCGGGCTTCCGCCCACTTTCTTTGGCTCACGGTGTCACCCTAGGCCTCAAGACCTCAGACCAGAGGACGATCCCGATCGCGTTTACTCGGGGGATAGTTGCTTCGTCTATGGGGATATGGAGCGACACCTTGAGCGTTTACGGCGGCTACGGCGGCGGTTTCTTGGTTTTTCTCGATGGTCACGTTCAGTTTTACCCGAATTTCGGTCCAAGCCCTTCTGTCGGCAAGTTGATCGGCTCAGATGGCAATCGGACGAACGACATCAAGGAGACCGTCAAAATCTCTCTTGGAACGAAATTTTGTGAAGAGTTTCCCAGCGGACAATACTGCGCATTGTATTCCGGATTAGGAAAATAAGCCACTCCAGTAACCAGACCTGAGCACTCATCTCAGCCGGTCAGAGCCGCCAGCACCGACCCGCCTCCCACCGCGATATCCGTCCCGTTCGCGGTCCGCTCCTCGCGCGGCGCGTCCGGTCCCGCCGCCAGCACCGGCCGGTAATCCAGCCCGCCCAACGCCGCCACCCGCCAGTAGCCGGGGTTGACGTAGTCCCGGGCGAAAAGCTCCACCACCCGCGCCGCCCGGAAAAGCGCGATCTGCTCCGCCCAGCTCCGCTCCTCCAATCGCACCGTCACAAAGCCCTGCGCCTCCAGACCCGCCCGCAGGGCCTCCTCGCCCACCACCCGCCGCCGCCGCGCTCGCCGTGGCCGAGCATCCCGGTTTGCTCACGTCGGCCCGGTTGTTTGCCAGACACACCTGATGGAACCGGTTTCGCGGATGCCTTGGCGCGAATCTTGGATATCGGTGTCCGCCATGGGAATCAACTGCGGCGGGAGGATGGTGAAAAGTTGATGCTGACTTGCTACCAAAGCACGCTGACCCCGACCAAACGTGCACACTCGGTGAGAGGCGAATCAAGGGTGACTAGCGGGAGGCCTAGGACCTGAGCCGTGGCGAGGATGTGCCGGTCGCAGGGGTCACGATGCTCGAACGTGTATTCGGCGGCGTGGTGGGCGATGGCCGGGGAAACCTGAACCACCGTGAATCCACTGGCGAAGGCGGAGAGCCAGTCGAAACGGGCAGTCTTTACATAAGCGTCCTTTTTGGGGTCGCGAATGATGCGGGCCAACTCGCTGAGCGTGACATCGGAGATAACAAGATCAGCGGCGGTCATTCCGTGCATGCTCCGCGCGGCTCCTGCCCCCGTCCTCGGATCACCGACCGCCCACCAGAGGGCCGCATGGGTATCGAGGACGAATCTCACGCCTTCCAGTCGCCTGCTGCGAAGGCGGGTGCCTGCGGATCAAAATTAGGGCCGAGGGTAATCGTCCCCGCGAGAAAACCGGCCGTAGGTTTGCCGGGGGTGAGCGACTTGGGAGAACGCATCGCACGGGCGGGCTTGGCTGGCTTGTGCGCTTGTTTCGGCGCGGGCTTTTTGGCGTGGCGCTTGGTCAACGTGCTCATGCTGGCAGGCTGTGCGACGGGGCAAGGTAAGGCAAGAACGCGGGGCAGGAAAAGAGGTCTGGCCGAGTTCATCAATTGGTCCCGAAACTCGACGGCCTGAACGACTGTTCACCTTTGGAAGCCGAGACAAGCCCCGCACCCGATCATCACCCCACCGCCGCCAGCACCGCCCCGACCGCCACCGCGATCTCCGTCCCGTTCGCCGTCCGCTCCTCTCGCGGTGCCCCCGGCCCCGCCGCCAACGCCGGCCGGTAATCCAGCCCGCCCAGCGCCGCCAGCCGCCAGTAGCCGGGGTTGACGTAGTCCCGGGCGAAAAGCTCCACCACCCGCGTCCCCGGCGCGCAAAAGACCAGGTTGGCCAGCCCCGCCCCGTGCGGCGCCACCACCACCCGCGCCGCCTGGAAAAGCGCGATCTGCTCCGCCCAGCTCCGCTCCTCCAGCCGCACCGTCACAAAACCCCGCGCCTCCAACTCCGCCCTCAGCACCTCCTCGCCGACCACCGGCCGCCGCCGCGCCCCCGCCCGGCTGACGTAGATTTTCTCCCCCGCCCCCGCCGCGTCCCGCCCCAGCCCCGCCGCGAAGTCCCGCAGCCCCACCGAGCCCTCCGGCCGGGGAAAACCCGGCCGCCCCACGTAGCTCGGCACGATCAGCGGCCCCGCCGCGAAAAACGTCGCCCGCCCCGCCGCAATCACGCGGCCCGCGATCCCTAGCCGCTCGAAGGCGGTCGCCGCCGGCTCGTTCCCGGCGTGGGCCAAAATCGTCGCCGCCTCCGCCAAATCCCCCGCCGCGTGCAAGGCCAGCAGCCGCGGCAACTCGTCCAGCAACCAGTGCCCGTAGCCCCGCCCGAGGTGCGCCGCCACCACCGCCATAGTCCCGACCGGGGCCACCACCGGCGCCCGCAACCGGTCGTGCCACAGCAGCCAGTGTTGTTCAAAGGGTTTGCCGAAATCCGGCGCGGCATCGCGCGCCAGCCACCGCCCGTCCGCCGAGAGCACGACGCCGTCGCCGTAAACCCGCCCCGCCGGCAACCACGCCGTCCCCTCCTCAAAAAACTCCTCGTTCGCCAGCCCGGCGAAATAAGCCCGCACCGCTGGGTCACCGTCCGCCTCACCCGCGCCACGCGCCACCACCGTCGGCGGCGCGTAAACCATCCGCCCCGCCGGCGTGCGCGACGTCCACCTTCCACCCGACGCCTCCGCCAGCTCCACCAGCCGCACGCACTGCTCCGGCGGCGGGCAGGCGTTTCGCGGAAGCGGCGGAGTCATGCCGCCAGCCAGCCACCCGGCCTCGCCGGCGCAAGCCGCGTTCGCGGCATTTCTCCACCGTCGTCCCGTCTCGCGATTTGCCTCCGGGAATAGATCGCGCACCTTGACGCTCCCATTCGTATGCGCCCCTTCGCCTTGCTCGCCACCGTCCTCGCCCTCCTTCCCTTCACCGCCTGCGGAAACTCCGAAACCCATCCCACCATGTCCACGCCCGCTCCCGTCATCCCCGCCAACGCCGAGACCCTCGTCCTCGGCGGCGGCTGTTTTTGGTGCGTCGAGGCCGCCTACGAGCTCATCCCCGGCGTCGTCATCGCCGAGAGCGGCTACGCCGGCGGCAAACGCCCCAACCCCAGCTACGAACAGGTCTGCACCGGCGCCACCGGCCACGCCGAGGTGGTGAAAATCACCTTCGACCCCGCGAAGGTCACCCGCACCGAGCTGCTCGATTTTTTCTGGGACATCCACAACCCCACCACCCTCAACCGCCAGGGCGCCGACGAGGGCACACAATACCGCTCGGTTATCTACTACGCCAACGACGCAGAAAAGACCGCAATCGAGGCCTCCCGCGACCGCGCCAACCCGGCCTGGGGCGGCAAGATCATCACCGAGATTTCCCCGCTGCCCGTGTTCTACGTCGCCGAGGCCTACCACCAGGACTATTTTAGGAAAAACCCCGGCAACGGCTACTGCCAGGCCGTCATCCGCCCAAAGATCGAAAAACTCTGCCACCACTCCCTCGCCACCCCGGCGAAGTGAGCGGACCGGGAGGTCCGGCGGCCTCCCGTGGCATATCTCGGATTCCGTAAAACCTTGCGCCCGAATCCTGCTTTGCGGCGGCCATGACGCGTCTCCTATCTCGTCTGGCCGTTTTGTCCGTCTTTGCCCTCTCCACCGCGGGCGGCTCGGTGCGCGCCGGAGGCACCCCTTCCGTCGAGGATCTCTTCGGTCCCGGATTCATCCACTACGCCACGCTCTCTCCCGATGGTCGGAAGGTGGCCGGAACCGCCTGCTGGGAAGACGATATTCACGGCTTGTTCGTCCACGATCTGGAAACCCGGGAAACCACCGGCATCCGCGGCACCGAACGCCTCGATGTCTACCGGATCTACTGGCAGGACAACAACCGCCTGTTGTTCAACGTCTCACAGGATAAACGCTACAGCCTCGGCCTCTACTCCGCGCCCATCGATCGACTCTCCCGCTACATACCCATCCGGCTTTTCGATGTGATGGACATGATCGGCATCCCCCGCAACCGGCCCAACCGCGCCTTGGTGTGGATTCGGCAATCGGCTCTCGAGGACGGTGAACGCGGCCCCTTCGTGGAAATCAACACGCTACGCTCGATCAACAACTGGAACCGTCGACCGGACGGCACCGAACGCATGCCTTCCCCGGGTGAACTCGCCTCCTCCGTGACCCGGGGCTATCCCGAGCCCAAGGACGAGGTCACCGACTACGTCGCCAACCTCGATGGCGACCCCGCCTTCGCCTACCTGTCGGGCGGTGGTCGCGGCACCTACGTGGTTTGGGACGAGGCCGCCGAAACGTGGCGGCTCCCCCCGGCCGGCTTGGAAAAGGAACTGCCGCTCGCCGCCGACCCCGAGGCCGGTTTCGCCTGGATCGCTCCGCGCGACGCCGCCCGGGGCTCCACCCTCCGCCGACTCGACCTCCGCACGGGTGCGCAGACCGAGCCGATCCTGGCCGAAACCGCTTGGGATCTGCGCGCCGCCGACCTCGTGTTCTCCCGCCGCAGTCGCGCCCTCGCCGGCGTGCAATACCACCGCCAGCGCCTCACCAATCTCTGGTTCGCGCCGGTTTTCGCCGGACTGCAACGCGCCCTCGAAGCCTCGTTGCCGACCGAGGAGGACCACCGGATCGTGGATTTCGACGACGCCGAAAATCGCTTTTTGATCAAATCCACCGGCCCGCGCCAGCCGGGCCTGTTTCGCGTCTACGACCTCAAGTCCAAGCATCTCCACGAAATCGGCTCGGCCGCCCCCGCTCTGGCGGACAAAACGCTGCGCCCCACGACCGCCATCGCCTTCACCGCGCGCGACGGCCTCGCGCTCGGCGGCTACCTCACCACACCCGCCTCCCTTTCCGCCGGTCAACCCGTCCCGCTCGTCGTGCTCGTCCATGGCGGCCCCCGGGTGCGTGATGAATGGTCTTTCGACCCCGAGGCACAGTTCTTGGCGTCCCTCGGTTACGCCGTGCTGCAACCCAATTACCGGGGCTCCAGCGGCTACCTCTGGCCGGAAGGGACCGACGACTACGCCTCCGCCTTCCTGGCCATGCGCGACGACGTCATCGACGCCACCCGGTCGGCCTTGAAGAGCAAAAACTTCGATCCTCGGCGCGTCGCCATCATGGGAGGCAGCTTCGGCGGCTACCTCGCCCTCGCCACGACGGTCGAGGAACCCGACCTCTATCGCTGCGCGATCAGCGTGTGCGGCGTCTTCGATTGGGCCGAGCACGTGAAATCAAAACGCGAGGAAAGCCGAAGCCGACCGGGCGAATACGCCTGGCTGCTCTCCCGGCTCGGCGATCCCCGGAAAGACGCCGCCGCTTACGAAGCCATCAACCCTTTGGCACGCCTCGATCGGATGCGCACGCCCCTCCTTCTCGCCCACGGAAAGGAGGACAGAATCGTATCCGTGAATCAGTCCCGGCGCCTCGCCCGTGAGCTGAAGAAACGCGGCGTGCCGCACGAAACCTTCTACCGCGCCCTCGCCGGCCACGGATTCTACGCCGCGAAGGATCGCTACGCCTTCTACCAGGCGTCCGCGCGCTTCCTCGCCGAAAACCTCGCCAGCCCGGGTGCCGTCACTCAACCGTGACGCCCACATGTCCACGCCCCTCGCCCAGCGCGCCGCCCACGTCATCGCCCAGGTCTCGCCCGACGCCCCCGCCGACTTTGTCCTGCGCCGCGAAATCGGCACCGATCCCGATCTCGATTCGGTCGAGAAACGCGCCCTGACCGGCGCGGTCTTCGCCTTTTTCCGCTGGTTCGCCTGGCTCGACACCACCGACGCCCTGCCCCGCCGCGTGCTCGCCGCCCTCGACCTGCAAAAACGCTTCGACGCCGACCCCGCCGCGATCAAACCCGAGGCCCTCGCCGCCCTCGCCCTCCCTCCCTGGGCCCTCGCCAGCCTCGACTTCCCCTCGCCCGAGGCCCGCCTCGCCTACCTCCGCCAGCTCCAACGCCCGCCCTCCCTCTGGATCCGCCCCCAGCGCGAATTCGCCGCCTCCATCGCCCGCGCCCTCCGCCACACCGCGCCCGCCGATTTCGGCTCTCCTTCCCTCGGATTTCGCCCGGCGGATTCCACCCCCGCCCCCACCGCCCTACGCTACACCGGCCCCAGCGACCTTTTTAAAGCCGAGGAGTTCAAAAAAGGCCTGTTCGAGATCCAGGACCTCGCCTCCCAGATTGTCGGACACGCGTGCGCCCCACTCCCGACCGAGACTTGGTGGGACGCCTGCTGCGGCGAGGGCGGCAAAACCCTCCACCTCTCCGACCTGATGGACAACAAGGGCGTCATCTGGGCCACCGACCGCCACACCGGCCGCCTCGCCACCCTGCGCAAACGCGCCGGCCGCGCCCAGGCCTTCAACTACCGCGCCGTCACCTGGAACGGCGGCCCCTTCCTGCCCACCAAGACCAAATTCGACGGTATCCTCGTCGACGCCCCCTGCTCCGGCGTCGGCACCTGGCAGCGCAACCCCCACGCTCGCTGGACCCTCACCGAAACCGACATCCGCGAGCTGTTCGCCATCCAGCTCCAGCTCCTCGAAAACACCCACAAGGCCCTCAAACCCGGCGGCCGCCTCGTCTACGCCGTCTGCACCATCACCCGCCAGGAAACCACCGAGGTCGTGCGCGCCTTCTCCGCCGCCCACCCGGAACTGGAGCCGATTACGCTCCTCGGGCAGACCGCCCCCGCCGCCGACGGTCTCTTCCTCTGGCCCCACGAGCTCGACGCCAACGGCATGTTCCTCGCCGCCTGGCGAAAAAGATAACCAAGAACCGTTTCCCGAGGCCGGACCAGCCCGCGGCGACCACGGGAAGTCCAAAATCCGGTTAGTTCCTTGAAGTCTTATTGGAAAAACGAACTCCGCGATTTCCCCGTCTGAGCCCAACCCAGGTGGTCGCGGCTGGCGTCGGAGCGGATTGGCGAGCGGATTTCAGAGCGAACCGAGCTTGGCCGGGCTCATGCGGTTGTTCGCCCCGATGCGACCCGCGTCATTGCACGAGCCCGGCTCAGCGCCAGGCAAAGCTGGCGATGACCGGGAAGTGGTCGCTCGCCCAGCCCCCGCCGGCTGCCGCTCGCGCCAACGGCACCCGGGCACTCCTCGCCTCCAGCCCGCCGCCCCGATAAAAAATATAGTCGATGCGCACAAAAGGGCCCTCCCGCCGCCAGCCGTTGAAGGTCCCTCCCTCGCCCGCCCCGCGCTCACGCCAGGCGTCGCGCCAGCCGGCCGCCCCGCCCGCCTCCGCCACCGCCGGCCCCTCCGGCCCTTCGTTAAAATCACCGAGCAGGATCACCGCGCCCGCCACGCCGTCTTCCGCCTCCGCCCGTCGTCGCACCAGACCCGCCCCCCTCCGTCGCGCCTCGGCCGACGCGTTGTCCAGATGCAGGTTGAAAATCTTCAGCCGCCTGCCTCCGACCCGCTCGCGCAACTCCACCCACGTGCAAATACGGGGCAGGGTGTTTCCCCAGTCGCGCGAACCAGGCTCCTCCGGCTTCTCCGATAACCAAAACGTCCCGGCCGCGACCCGTTCGAACCGTGCCCGCCGATAAAAAACAGGACACGCCTCGCCGTCCCCGGGCTCGAACTCCCGCCCGCGACCGACACTCTCAAAATCCGGCAAATCCCGTCGCAGCTCCGCCATTTGCCCGGCCAACACCTCCTGCAAGCCCGCCACGTCCGCCTCCGCCGCGATCAAGGCCGCCACCGCCGCGCGCCGCTTTTCCCAACGATTGTCCCCGTCGCGCGGCTCCGCGTAGCGAATGTTGAACGTCATGACCCGCAATGCCGCATCCGCACGGTCGGCCGCCCCCGGCGCCGCGCCCTGCAGGCTTGCCCCGCATAAGCCCAAAACCAGCCACCGCAGCCCGGTTGCGCCGCCCGCCCCGATCATCCGACCAAGATTCATGCCCGAGACTTCCTCCCGCCGCCGCACGGCGCAAGGGCGGCCTCCGCCCGTGACATGGATTTTTCCTGTTCCCGGCCCCTTCTCGGATGGCGCCGGGCAAATAAAGTAGGTCCGAAAATCTCCGCCGGCGTTTGCGTGAAGGGTCGAACGGCAGTCCACCAGGCCGGGAGGCGGGGAGTATCTCGGCGAGGCCATCCTCCGCTTCTCCGACGCGGCGGGTGCCGGAATGGCCATCCACCCGTAGGACGGCCGGCGTTTCAGGCAAGCCACCGCCGCCCGAGCCTTGGCGGAACCGGATTTCCCGGCCGCGCAGACCCGCCGTAGATTGCGGGACCTCATGGATTTCCACGAAATCGGGCGGCGGAGCAGCAGGATGGAATGGTGGGCGGATGTCGATGCGGACCGAGCGAACCACGGAGCGAAGCGGAGATCGCGCAGTCCGGAGCCGAAGGCGGAGGGTGAGCCCGCAGGTCGAACCCTACGCGGAGCGTATTTCAAGCCGAGGATTCCGCCGAAAGGCGCCGGCAGTTCGCCTCGATGCGACCCGAACAACTGCGTGAGCCCGGCGGAGATTTATCCATCAACGGTGTTTTCCTCGTATGCCCCACTCGGCGCGGCGGTTGCTCCAGACCTTGACGCCCACGTGTTTTCACGTCTCCACCAACCCCATGCGCCCACCCTTGCGGCTTTCCCCGCCTAAGCTCGTCGTCGCCACCCTCGCCGCGTCGGTTTCCACCCAGACCACCTAAAACTGGCAGGGGTCGAGTTCCGGCCACGGCGGCGATCCCGCCTGCCGCCCACCGGCACCGTGCCCGGCCGACACGATGGCGTTTACCACGACCAACACCGCCCCGCCCTCGTGCTCCCCGCACCGGCCCTCCCCGCGAACACCTTTCCATCAACCCCCCGACATCTCCTCCCGCGTTGAATAAGCCCGCCGCCCCCCGTCCTGTCACCGCCGCGCAGATTCGGCGCGATTTCAACGATCCGCGCGCCGTCGTCCACTACACCCGGGCGGCCCATGAACTCGGTCTCTGGGCCAGCGAGCGCATCATGCTGGACCGCGTGCTTCCTCCGCCGCCCGCCGCCGATTTCCCCATCCTCGAGGCCGGTTGCGGCGCCGGACGCGTGTCCGTCGCCCTGCACGGTCTGGGTTACCGCAATCTTACCGGCTTCGACTTCGCCCGCGAACTGGTCGAACAAGCCGTCTTCCTCGCCACCGAACGCGGTGCCGACATCGCCTTCCACCACGCCGACGCCACCAAGCTGGGAGCGGAG
This sequence comes from Opitutaceae bacterium, assembly GCA_027482905.1. GTDB lineage: Bacteria > Verrucomicrobiota > Verrucomicrobiia > Opitutales > Opitutaceae > IMCC26134_A. The sequence goes on along the minus strand of JAIXVP010000192.1, from coordinate 797 downwards.
AGCCTGAAGCGGGGAGCAGGGAGCGGGGAGCAGGGAAGACGGAAAACGGAGCCCGGAGCCGGAAGCCCGAAAATCCGCCCCGCCCCGCAACACCCTCCGAGTTCTAGCTCCTCGCTCCCAGCTCCTCGCTCCTTTCTGTTCTCCGCCTGCCTGTTCATGTTCAACGGCCTGATGCAGATCCCGCTGCGCCGCAACCGCCGCCGCGCCCTGCGCCAACTCGCCGGCGTCTGCCGCCCGGGCGCGCCGCTGCTGTTCACCACCCACGACCGCGATCACTCCCCGGCCGAGCGCGCGAGCTGGCGGCTGGAAGCGCGCCGCTGGGCCGCCGGCAAACGAGACCCGCGCCTGCGTGAATTCGGCGACCGCCGCTTCGAGGACCACTGCGGCGACACGTTCATGCACCTGCCCGACCGGGCCGAGATCCTCGCCGACCTCGCCGCCACCGGCTGGGTCCACGCCGAGGACCATCTTCGCCGCGAACTCGCCAAAGAATCAGCCGCCGTGCGGGCGTTTTCCGACGAATGTCGCTTCTGGGTCGCACGGCGCGCGGAAAACTTTCCAAAACACACTTGACCGAAGGGGTGCGGGTTCTAGCGTCCGCACTCTTTCCTCCATCCGGGGTGATAGCTCAGCTGGTTAGAGCGTCTGCCTGTCACGCAGAAGGTCGCGGGTTCGAGTCCCGTTCATCCCGCCATTTTATGGCCCCCGGTCCCCCAGACCGGGGCTTTTCTGTGCCCGCGTGCCCCGGTTGGCCGGCGGGAACGGGCCTCGAGCCGCGACCCCGCCGCTTCCCGCCT
>JAIXVP010000083.1 GCA_027482905.1 Opitutaceae bacterium | reverse complement strand
TGGCAATGCGAACGCGGCGCCACCTTCGGCTACAACAACCTCGTGGTCGACATGCGCGGCTTCCCCATCATGGCGCGCCACGGTTACCCCGTCATCCTCGACGCCACCCACAGCGTGCAGCTGCCCGGCGCCGGCGGCGGCAAGAGTTCCGGCCAGCGCGAGTTCGTGCCCACCCTCTGCTTCGCCGCCCTCGCGGCCGGCGCCGACGGCCTCTTCATCGAGACCCACCCCGACCCGGCCAACGCCCTGAGCGACGGCCCCAACATGGTCCCTCTCGACGAACTGGAGGCCCTCCTCGCGAAGTGCCTCGCCTTCTGGCGCCTCGCCCGCGCCTGAGCAGAAAACGCGGTCGGCCGCCCCGCCCGAAAACACGGTTTGCCGCGCGGCACGCAAACCGCTTGCTCCTCTCATGCCCCGCCCGCTCCGCCCCCGCCCCGTTCCGCCGCCCCAGCCGGTTAAAAACAGCCGCGCCGTCTACTTCGCCGGCGAGCTGTTTTCCGCCAAACACCTCGTCGGCAACGCCTACCTTGCCGAGGCCATCCACGCCGCCTCCCACGGCCGCTACCTCTGCCGACTGCCCCAGGATTTCGAACTGCGCGGCCACCACCCCCAGCTGATCCGCGACAAGGACATCCGCAGCCTGCTGGAGTGCGATTTCGCCCTGTTCAACTTCGACGGCCCCGAACTCGATAGCGGCACCGTCGTCGAGTTCATGTTCGCCAAGTTCGCCGACATCCCGTGCGTCATCCTGCGCAGCGATTTCCGCGCCGCCGGCGACCAGGGCCCGGGCAACGACCCTTGGAACCTGATGGCCAGCTTCTACCCCCGCTCCGTCTCCGTTCCGGTCAACGCCCTCGCCCTCTACAAAAAAGCCTACGCCGCCGCCCGCCGCGCCGCCCTCGACGACGTCACCCGCCTCGCCGGCCAGCACAGCTCGGCCACCGCCCAGAGCATGTGCGACCACATCGCCACGCTCGTCGTGCGCGGCCTCGACCGCGCCGCCAAACTCCCCCCCGCCCTGCCCAAGGCCCTCCGCGAAAACGTCTACGCCTGGCTCGCCCTGCTTCCCAACCTGCGCGGCGATCCCAAAAAACTCCGCAAACAATTCGCCGACCTCCTCGAAGAAAAAATCGCCCGCGGGCTGCTGTAGGGGGAGGAAGGAAAAGAAGTCAGTATCCGGAAACTCTCTCGATCCCGATTTCCCCCTAACAATCAAAGCGCTCCGCCCTCCTCTGTCCGCCCTCCGACTTCTGATCTGCGTCTTCCGACTACTGAATTCTGACTACTGACTTCTGACTTCTTCCCCAAACGCCATGCTCCACGTCCTCCGCCACCCGCTCGCCGCCCACGCCCTCACCCACCTGCGCGCGTCGGACACGCCGCCGGCCGCCTTCCGCGCCTTCGCCCACCAGGTCGGCCTGTTGCTCGCGTTGGAGTCCACCCGCGACCTCCCGGTCCGCCCCCACGCGGTCAACACCCCGCTCGAACCCCATGTCGGCGACGTGCTCGCCCGCGGCCTGGTGGTGGTGCCCATCCTCCGCGCCGGCCTCGGCCTGGTGCAGCCTTACCTCGATCTTTTCCCCGACGTCTCCGTCGGCTACGTCGGCCTGGAACGCGACCACCAGACCGCCGTCGCCCGCAGCTACTACTGCAAACTCCCGCCCCTCGCCGGCCAGCGCGTGCTCTGCGTCGACCCGATGCTGGCCACCGGCGGCAGCGCCGTCCAGGCCCTCGACCTGCTGCGCGAGCAAGGCGCCGACGCCCTCGCCCTGGTCGTGATCGTCGCCGCCCCCGAGGGCGTCGCGGCCGTCGAGGCCCGCCACCCGACCGTGCCGATCTTCACCGCCGCCCTCGACCGCGAGCTGAACGCCAAAAAATACATCCTCCCCGGCCTCGGCGACTTCGGCGACCGCCTCTACGGCACTTGAACGCGGCGCCGGTTTTGTCCGCCGCCGACCCCGTTCCCATGGCTTCGCTCCACCCCGCCGGCCCCCTTCTCGGCTCGCTCGCCGCCCTGGGTTGCCTGGCCTACAGCCTGCGCCAGCGGCGCCGCCACCGTCTGCTCGCCGACCTGCCCACCTCCAAGGTCCAGGGCATCTTCATCGGCCTGGTCGAACTCGCCGGCACGGCCGAAAGCGAGAACCCGTTGATCAGCTTCCTCGCGGCCAGGCCGTGCGTGGATTTTCGCTGGAAAGTCGAGGAACACTACCGCCGGACGCGCACCGAGACCTACACCGACTCCAAAGGTAACCGGAAGACCCGCACCGTCACCGACACCGGCTGGGAAACCGTCGCCCGGGGCGGCGACGACCAATCTTTTTACCTGCAGGACGACACCGGCGCCGTCCTCGTCCACCCCGCCGGAGCCCGCGTCGACCGCGCCGCGTGGTTCGAGACCACCGTCACGCGGGGGGATGCGCTTTACCACGGCAAAGGCCCCGACGGCTCCGTATCCGGTTCGACCGGACGCCGTCGTTTCACCGAGGAAGGCCTTCCCCTCCACGCCCCGCTCTACGTCGTCGGCACCGCGCGCGAACGCCGCGACCTCGTCGCCCCCGAGCTGGCCCACGATCCCGACGGCCCCGAGTTCATCCTCTCCACCCGCACCGAAAAATCCGTCAGTCGCCGCCTCGCCGCCGCCTCTTGGGGTTTGTGGGCGTTGGGGCTTGTTGCGCTGCCCATCGCCCTGCTCGCCGCCGGCAACCGGGAGGACATCCCGCCGCCCCCGCAGTTGCCCGCCTGGATCGCGTTCTCCGCCTGCGGTTACGTTGCGCTGGCGTTGCTCGGCTGGGCCTGGATGGCCCACGACAGCATCGTCGGCCTCCGTGAACGCGTGCGCCAGGCCTGGTCGCTCGTCGATGTGCAACTGAAGCGCCGGCACGACCTGATCCCCGCCCTCGCCACCAGCGTCGCCGCGCTCGCGACCCACGAGCAAACGATTCAGACCTCGCTCGCCCGTCTGCGCGCCCAAGCCCAGGCCACCCGCCCCGGCGCGCCGGGACCGGATTTCGAGGGCCTGGCGGTGGAGTTGCGCGCCGTGGTCGAGCGTTACCCCGAACTCCGCGCGCAGGAGGGTTTCGCCGCCCTCGAACGCGCGCTGATCGACACCGAGCAACGCATCGCGCTGGCCCGCGCCTACTACAACGACATCGCCACCCACTACGCCACGCGCCTCGAGATC
>JAIXVP010000208.1 GCA_027482905.1 Opitutaceae bacterium | reverse complement strand
GGATGGCCTCGAGATAGTGAGGCAGGAGACCGACTCCGTGAGAATCATGTCCACGCAGGCTGGCTTCGACGAGATGGCGCGCGATGAGGGCCGCCGGGGTGAACGAGGATCTGATCACCGGCGCCTCGACGTCCGACTACGACAAGTTCCTGGCCTACTGCCGCGTCGTCCCGCAGCTGGTCCGCAACCCCCTGCACCACTGGTCGCACCTGGAGCTGCGGCGCTTTTTCGGCATCGACCTGATGATCAACGAGGCCAACGCGCCCCGCATCTGGGAGCTGGCCAACGCCCGCCTCGCCACGCCCGACTTCTCCACCCACGGCATCCTCACCGCCGCCGGAGTCGCCGTGGTCTGCACGACCGACGATCCCGCCGACTCGCTGGAACATCACCAGGCCATCGCCCGCTCCGGCTTGAAGACCCGTGTCTATCCGACCTTCCGGGCGGACAAACTCGTCGCGGTGGCCGTCCCGGCCGTGTTCAACGCCTGGTGCGACCAACTCGCGGCCCGGGCCGGCCTGGAGGTCGCCTCTCTCCCCGCCCTGCTCGACGCGCTCGACCGCCGCCACGCTTTTTTCCATTCCCTCGGCTGCCGCCTCTCCGACCACGGCCTGGAAAACCTACCCGACGCGGACTGCACCGAGGCGGAGGCCGCCGCCATCTTCGCGCAGACGCGCGCCGGCCGACCGGCCACGCCCGAGCAGGCCGCCAAGTGGCTCTGGTTCGTCATGCTCTTCCTGGGCCGTCTCGACGCCAAGCGCGGCTGGACCAAGCAGCTTCACCTCGGCGCGCTGCGCAACAACAACGGCCGCCTGCTCCAGCGCCTCGGCGCCGACGCGGGCGTCGACTCGATCGGCGATTTCCCGCAGGCCCGCGCCCTCTCGCGCTACCTCGACGCGCTCGAACGCGAGAACGCCCTGCCCCGCGTCGTGCTCTACAACTTGAATCCGGCGGACAACTACGTCTTCGCCTCGATGACGGGCAACTTCCAGGACGGTTCCTCGGCGGGCAAGATCCAGTTCGGCAGCGGCTGGTGGTTTCTCGACCAGAAGGAGGGCATGGAGTGGCAGATCAACGCGCTCAGCTCGCTCGGCCTGCTGTCGCGCTTCGTCGGCATGCTCACGGATTCGCGCAGCTTCCTGTCGTATCCGCGCCACGAGTATTTCCGGCGTCTGCTCTGCAAGCTTCTCGGCGAGGACGTCGAGGCCGGCCTCATCCCGGCCGACGACGAGGCCCTCGACGCCCTGGTCCGCGACATCTGTTTCCGCAACGCCGTCGCCTACTTCGGACTGGAGCTGGCTGCCGGATAAGCCGTTCCGGGCGCCTCGGCGACCGCGTCCGCGAGCCGGCGGCAGGTCGCGAGGGTGTCGATGTCGGCAACCGTCTTGTCCGTGCGGATGCGGGCGATGCGGGGAAAACGCAGGGCGAAGCCGCTGTCGTGGCGGGCGCTGGGCTGGATGCGGTCGAAGGCGATCTCCAGCACGGTGTCGGGCACGACGCGGCGCAGGCGGCCGTGTTCCTCCAGGGTGTTTTCGCGGAAATGCTCGGTGAGCCTCGCGATCTCGGCGTCGGTGAGGCCGTAGTAGGCCTTGCCGACGACGCGCAGGGCGCCGTCGGCCTCGTCCCGCACGGCGAAGGTGTAGTCGCTCAGCACGCCCTTGCGTTTGCCGTGGCCCTGCTCGACCGCGACGACGACCACGTCGAGGGTGGCGTAGGCTTTCTTGAGTTTCAGCCAGGCGAGGCCGCGGCGGCCGGGCGTGTAGGGCGAGGAGGGGTCCTTGGCCATGAGGCCCTCGTTGCCACGCTGGCGGGCGCGGAGGAAGGCGGCCTCCACCTCGGTGGCGGTGTTCGCGGTGAAAACCGGGGCGACGTGGAGGGACGAAGGGGTGGAGGCGAAGAGGGTTTCGAGGCGGGCGCGGCGGACGCGGAGGGGGGATTGGAGGAGGGTCTCGCCCGCGTGCCAAAGGAGGTCGTAGGCGGAGAAGGCGAGGGGGATTTCCTGGCCGAGGAAGAGATCGTCGCCGTCGAGGCGGCGGTTCAGGCGTTTTTGGAGCTCGGCGAAGGGCAGGGCGCGGCCGTCGCGCCAGGCGAGCAGTTCGCCGTCGAGGATGCAGTCGGCGGCGAGCTCGCGGCGGGCGGCGGCGGCGAGGTCGGGGAACTGGTCGGTGAGGCGGTTCAGGTCGCGGGAGAACAGCTCCACGCGGTCGCCCCGTTTGTGAAGCTGGCACCGGATGCCGTCATATTTTTCCTCCAGCCAGACCGGCGCGCCGAGGCGCTCAAGCAGGGCCTCGGCGGTGGGCTCCGGGCTGGCGAGCATGAACTGGAGCGGGTGGAACACCCGCAGGGCGATGTCGGCCAGGGTGTCGGCGAAGGCGGCGAGCACGACGGCGGGAAGGTCGCCGCACAGCAGATGGGACTCGCGAATGGCCTCGAGCGGGCGCCCGGTGGCGCCGGCGAGGGCCTCCTCGACCAGGCCTTCGCGGAGACCGATGCGCAGGTCGCCGGTGACGATTTTGAGCAGATATTTCGCTGCGAGGGGCGAGAGGGTGCGCAGGGCGGCGGCGAGTTGGTCGAGCTTGGCGGCGGGCGAGGCGGTGGCGGCAAGACGGGCGAGCAGATCGGCGAGGTCGGCGAGGGACAGCGGCGCGGCCGGCACCGAAGGGATTCTCGGTGCGGCCAGCAGGGCCTCGGCGGTGTCGGCGCCGGCGCCAAAACGCCGATACGCGGTGCGGAAATCGCCCTCGTGGTGGCCCGAGACCGCGAGCACCGCGCGGCGGAGCAGGGCCCAGCCCACCTGGAGGGAGCGCGGGTCGGACTGCGGGAAGGCGCGGCCGGTCAGGTGGAGGGCGGCGCGGGCGGCGTCGGCGGGGGCGAGCGCGGCGAGGTGGTCGCGCAGCAGGGCGACCTTGGCGGACTTGCCAGGGGTGGCGCGGATACGTTCGCCGACGGCGGCGAGGGCGTCGAGGGTGTCGGCGGTGGGCGGGGCGGGTTCGTGGACCGCTGGCGGCGGGGCGGTCGTTTTCGCGGCGGCGAGGCGGGGGGCGGCGGAGGGGAGCGTGATTTCGAGTTGGTTGTCCTGGTTGATGGCCCAAGCCTCGATGCCTCGCTCGCGGAGGTCGCGGGCGAAGTCGCTCGCGAAACCATGCAGGGTGAGCACGCGGCGGGGTTGGGTGAGCTCGACGAAGCGGAGCAGGTCGGGGTAGTCGGCGTGGTCGGATAGCGGGAAGGCGGCGTCGCATTGGTAGCGGAAACGCGCGCCGGGATCGAGGGCCCAGCCGGTCAGCACGGCGGTGCGGCGGCGGGGGATTTTACGGACGAAGGGGGCGTTGGCGGCCTGGGGCGGGCAGATGACGACGTGGCCGGCGCAGGTGTCGGCGGCGAAGGCGGCGTAGGGCGGGAAGGCTAGGCCGAGGGACTCGTAGACGCGCGTGAGTTTCAGCGTCTGAGGGTGGAGCATCACGGGGAGCGCGGCGCCGGCGAGGGCGCTGAGGATCTCCTGGCTCTTGCCCAGGCTGTAACCGAAGAGCACGGGCGTGTCGCCGTCCTCCAGCGCGGCGCGGCAGAAGGCGATGACGTCGGCCAGCACGGCTTCGGTGGGCGGCAGGGCGTAGTGGGGCCGGCCGTAGGTCGTCTCCATGATCACGAGGTCGGCGGGGGGCGGCGCGCAGGGTTCGGCGGAGCGGCCGGGGCGGAGTTTAAAGTCGCCGGTGTAGAGCAGGCGTCCGTGGGCCGCGTGTTCGAGCAGGATCATGGCCGAGCCGTGGATGTGGCCGGCGGGGTGCAGCGACACGGCGACGTCGGGGTGGTCGGCGGAGAGCGGGGAGATCTCGCCGAAGGGCAGGAGGCGTTCCACTCGGTCGCCGACGCGGTCGGGCAGGCGGGCGCGCATCAACGCGGCCGTGCCGGGGGAGAGGAGGACCTCGCGGTGGGCGGCGAGGTGGTCGAAGTGGGCGTGCGACACGAAGCTCCGCGCCACCGGGTGGTGGGCGTCGAGCCACCAGTCGAGCTGCGGCAGGTGGAGACCGTTGCGAAACTGGACGTCCCAGGGCACGCTACGACTCTAGCGTCCGGGCGGACGAAGCAAACCGATTGGCGGCAAAACCCTCCGCTCAGCCCCGGTCCAACGCGTGTTTGCCCGGGCCGAGGATGACGAGGGCGAGGCAGACGACGCCCATGGTGGCGGGGTGGGCGGCGGCGTCCCAGCCGCCGAAGGGGTAGAACTTCCAGATCGTGGCGACGGCCATGGTGATGGTGAGCGCGAGCGCGGCGGGGCGGTGCAGGAAACCAAGAATGAGGCAGACCGCCCCGGCGGTCATCGCCACGATGGCGGCGAGACCCCACCAGGCGTGGCCGGAGTCGATCCCGAGGTAACCCACGGCGCGGCCGACGCGGGACCACACCTGGGAATCGGCGACCAGGCGGGGCAGGCCATGGATGAAGAGAAAGATCGCACCGACGCCGACGCGCAGCACGAGCAGGCCGAGGTCGGTGAAGCGGTCGAGGAAGGACCAGCGGAACATGGGCGGCTGCTTTGCCCCGGTTCAGGCGTGGGTGCCGGCGAGGGCCGGCAGGTATTTGCGCTTCAGCAGGCGCCAGGCGGTCACGAAAAAGGCGGTCAGAGGGATGGCCAGGACCATGCCGAGGATGCCGCCGAGCGCGGTGCCCCAGAAGAAGATCGCGACGATGATGGCGACGGGGTGCAGGCCGGTGCGTTCGCCCATGATCTTCGGCGTGAGATACCAGCCCTCGATGTTCTGAACGATGATGAACACCCCGATCACCAGGCCGACTAGCTTCAGGTCGCCTCCGGGCTGGAGGAAGGCGAGCGGCAGGGCGACGCTCAGGCCGATGATCGTGCCGAGGTAGGGCACGATATTGAGCACGCCTAGCATCAGGCCGATGAAGAGCCCGAACTTCAGGCCGATCAGGGTGAATCCGAACGCGAGCAGCGCGCCCATGATCAGCCCGATGATGAGCTGGCCGCGGAAAAACGACACCACGATGGCGATGAACTCTCGCACCAGGAAAACCAGGTCTTCGCGCACGCCGGGTTTCAGGAAGTTTAGTTGTTCGCCGAGGTTCTTGGTCGGATCGCCGCTCGAGAGCAGGAAGAAAAAGAGGTAGATCGGGATGATGGCGAGGTTGGTGAAAAAGCCGAACAGGCTCAGCGCGCCGGCGCCGGCGGCCTTGAGCGAGGGCATCGCTTGGGAAAGCAGGGCGCGGCCTTCGCCGAGCAGGTTTTCCAACGCGTGTTTGATGGTGGGGTTGGCCAGGTAGCGCTGACCGGAGGCGACCCACTCTGGGTAGTGCAGTTCGCCCTGGGCGAGGGCGCGTTCCCACAGGGCTGGCAGGAAGGCGATGAAGTCCAGCAATTGGGAAACCGCGGGCGGGATGATTGTCACCAGCAGCCCGGTCGCGGCGAGCAGGAAGCCGCCGTAGATCACGGCTACGGCCACGATGCGGCGGATGCGCAGACGTTTCTCCAGCAGGAGGACCAGGGGCAGGAGGACGAGGGCGAGGATGCCGGCGGTGACCAGGGGCCAGAGGACGTTGGAGAAAACGCCGAGCAGGAACACCCCGAGCAGGGCGAGGCCGACGAGCAGGGCGCCGGCGGCGATGAAGGCGAACAGGGCGAGGGCGAAGCCGGCCACGCGGCGCTGGACGGGCGAAAGCAGGGGCGCAAGCCCGTTGGCGGGCGGGACCTGGGCGGAAGCGGGATCGTCGGCCATGCGGGAGGGAAAGCCGGGGGAGGCGCGGCGAGCGAGGAAAGTTTTCGCCGCAAGAGACTTTGCGCGGCGGGCGGAACCCGTAAGGTGGGCGTCCTTCGCATGACTCCCGCCCCCGCCACCCACATCCATATCAAGGGCGCGCGGGAGCATAATCTAAAGAACCTCGAGCTCCGTCTGCCGCGCGGAAAACTCATCGTGGTCACCGGGCCCTCGGGCTCGGGCAAGTCGTCGCTGGCCTTCGACACCCTCTATGCCGAGGGCTACCGGAAATACATGGAGTCGCTCTCCACCCAGGCCCGTCAGGTCCTGGAGCAGCTCAAGCGGCCGGACGTCGATTTTATCCACGGGCTCTCGCCGGTGCTCGCGATCGAGCAGCGCACGGGCAACGGCTCGCCGCGCTCGACCATCGCCACGGTCACGGAGATCGCCGACTACGCCCGCCTGCTCTGGGCCCTGCACGGCGAGCAACGGTGTCCGAGGGATGGCGGCCGGGTGGTGCAGCGCTCGTTGGACGACAACGTCGCGCGCGTCCTGGCCGAGTGCGCGGGCGAACGCATCATGCTGCTCGCGCCTGCGCTCGCGGCCCGGCCCAGCGTGCTGCGCGACGAGCTCCCCCGGCTGCGCCAGCGGGGTTTCCAGCGCGTGCGAATCGACGGGGTGGTAAAGAACCTCGACGATCCCCAACTCGTGCCCAACGGCCAGGGCACGCGCGAGCTGGCGGTGGAGGTGGTGGTGGACCGTTTGGTCGCGGTGGCGGAGCAGCGTTCGCGGCTGGCGGACTCGCTTGATCTCGCCTTCCGCGAGGGCAAGGACCGCGTGCTCGTGCTCTCACAGAAGGCCGGCGCGGCGCCCGACGCGTGGCGAGAACTCGCCCTCTCCCAGTCGCTGGCCTGCGAGGTGTGCGGGGATGTTTTCGAGAAACTCACGCCCCGGTTTTTTTCTTTCAACCACCGGGAGGGCGCGTGCTCGGATTGCGAGGGTCTGGGGCGCAAGTTGCGCTTCGTGCCCGAGCTGATCGTGCCGGACCCGGCCAAATCGGTGCGCGAGGGCGCGCTCAAGCCGTGGCGCATCGGCGGAAAAAACCTCATCATCAAACACAACGCCCTGCTCAAGCAGCTCGCCGCCCAGCTGCCCTTCGACCCGGAGACTCCGTGGTCCGAGCTGCCCGAGGCGACGCGCCACGCCATCCTTCACGGCGCGGGCGGCCGCGAGTTTGCGTTTAAACTGAAGCGTATGCGCGAGGCCCGGGCCATGCCCTTCGCCGGCGTGATCGCGGATCTGGAGGAGAGTTTCCGCGAGACCGACAGCGACGGTTTCCGGGCACGGTTGACGACCTTCATGGTCAGCGGCGGCTGCCCGACCTGCCGGGGCGGGCGGCTCAACGCCCGTAGCATGGCGGTGAAGGCGGGCGGACTCGCGTTGCCGGAGTTTTTCGCGCGCGACGTGGCGGCGGCGCACGCGTGGGCCGCGGGTCTGCTCGCGGCGGCGGCGGGCGAGGCGGCGCGGGAGATCGCGGCGGGCATCGAGCAGCGGCTGCGTTTCCTGCTCGAGACCGGCCTCGGATACCTGACCTTGAATCGTGAATACGACACCCTCTCTGGCGGCGAGGCCCAGCGCGTGCGGCTGGCGACCCAGCTCGGCATGGGCCTGATCGGCGTAATCTACGTGCTCGACGAGCCCAGCATCGGTCTGCACCCGGCGGACAACGAAAAACTCCTCGCCACCCTCGCCGAGCTGCGCGACCGCGGCAACACGGTGGTGGTGGTCGAGCACGACGAGGACACGATGCGGCTCGCCGACGAGATCGTGGAGCTCGGGCCGGGGGCGGGCGCGGAGGGCGGGCAAATCCTGTTTCAGGGAACCCCGGAGGAACTCATGCGCCTGCCGGCGCGCCTTTCGCGGACTGGTCCGTTTCTGGCGCGCAAGGCGTCGGTGACACGCGAGGCCAAGGCCCTGGCCGGCGACGGATTTTTTCTCACCGTTCGCGAGGCCCGGGAAAACAACCTCAAGGGCGTGGACGCGCGCTTCCCGGTCGGCCTGCTCACGGCGGTGACGGGCGTCTCCGGCTCGGGCAAGAGCACGCTGGTCAACGACGTCCTGGCGGCGGCGGCGGCCCGCAAGCTCAACGGCGCGAAGTCCATCCCGGGCAAACACCGACACATCGAGAACCTCGACGAATTCGACAAACTGGTGCAGGTGGACCAGTCGCCCATCGGGCGCTCGCCGCGCTCGAACCCCGCCAGTTACACCGGGCTGCTCGATCCCTTGCGCGACCTCTTCGCGATGGTGCCGCTGGCCAAGGTGCGCGGCTACACCGCGAGCCGGTTCTCCTTCAACGTGCGCGGCGGCCGCTGCGAGCGCTGCGCGGGCGACGGCGTGATCAAACTCGATATGCAGTTCATGGCCGACGCCTACGCGCCCTGCCCGAGCTGCGCCGGGCGGCGTTTCAACCGCGAGACGCTGGAGATCCTCTTCCACGGCCACTCCATCGCGGACGTGTTGAACCTCACGGTGCGGGACGCGATCGGGGTGTTTAAGAACATCCCCAAGATCATGGACAAACTCCAGACGCTCGACGCGGTGGGGCTGGGTTACCTCGCGCTGGGCCAGAGCGCGACCACGCTATCGGGCGGCGAGGCGCAGCGGCTGAAGCTGTCGTTGGAGTTGAGCAAGCGCCAGCAGGGTCGGGTGCTCTACGTCCTGGACGAGCCCACCACCGGGCTGCACTGGGTGGACATCCAGCACCTCATGGACCTGCTCTTTAAACTGCGGGACGCCGGCAACACCCTGATCGTGATCGAGCACAACCTCGACGTGATCAACCTGGCGGACTGGGTCGTGGACCTCGGGCCGGGCGGCGGCACGGCGGGCGGCGAGATCGTCTACGCCGGACCGCGCGCCGGGATCGAAGGCGACGCCGCGACGAAAAGCGGTCGCAGCCTCACCGGCCGGGCGCTGGCCAGGTGGGCGGCGGCGGACCGGGGTTAGCCTTCCGGAGTCAGGAAGGCGCGGGCTTGCGGGTTGGCCAGCAACGCATTGAGCCCTTCGGTATCAACACCCGGCGCCCGGAAATCGAGCAGGGCTTCGCGGCCCAAGCGCATTGCAGCCAACTGGCCATAAAAAGTTAAGGGGGCTTTGG
>JAIXVP010000448.1 GCA_027482905.1 Opitutaceae bacterium | reverse complement strand
GTCTCAACCGAAGGCGTCGCGTCGAAGGCCACGCAGCGTCGTGAGCGACGCGCCCCAGTCGGCGAGGGACGGCATGGGTTTAGGCGTGCCACCTTGGCGGCGGCCGGTGCGGGTGCGGTAGGCGGCGAGATGTCCGGCGACGAAAAGTTCGCCGCCGATGACCGCCCCGTCGGTGAAGTGACGGATGCGGCAGCGCAGCACGGTGGCGAGGGGCAGGCGGCCCCGGTCATTGACCACTTTGGCCAGTTCCGTCGGGGAAATCGTGCCTTCGCCCGGTCGCGCGCCGGAGCCGACGCCGAACAGGGTCAGCCGGTAATCCGCTTGGGCCTGTTCCCAGCCGGGGAGGGTTTCGCCGGCAAGAATGGATCGAAGCCCGGCGCGTGCGGCCGGGTGGCCGGCGACCGCCTCGCCGTAGCCGCAAAACCGATAATCTTTGGGATCGGCGACGAGACCGGCGCGAACCGCGTTGAGGTCGATATAGGCTGCCATGGTTTCGACGACCTTGTTCTTGGGTTCGACGAGCACGGACTTGAAGCGCTCCGCCCAGAGGGTTCCGAAGCGTTGGTGGGTGCGGTTGAACCACACCGAAAAGCGCTGTTTGAGCAGCTTCATGAATTGGGAAACGTCTCCCATGAGCGCGAGTTGGCGGCGGCGCCAGGCGTCGCCCAGCGGGTCGCCGTTTTGCAGCCATGTGCGAACCACTTCGAGGCGAGCCTCTTGAAACCGGGTGGGCTTTGGGTAGAGCACGCAGTAACGCCGCAGCAATTCCGCGTCCGAAATGTTCGTGGCCTGGGGGACTTTCACGAGGACGTGAAAATGATTCGAGAGAATCGTGTAGGTGAGGACCTTCACCCCGCAGAAATCCGCAATCTGCCACATCTGTTTACGCAGAATAGCCTTGGCTGGATCATCCAACAGAAACGCCCCGTTCACCGTTCGCGTCATGACGTGGTAGATTGAGTCCCCGAGCGCGGTGGAGGCCTTGATGCGGGGAGTTCTCATACACGGGAGCAGTTTTGCCACGGATAAATCGGTTTGAGTAAAAGGAGGCGGTTTCAAAAGGAGGCCAAAACACCCCTCGTGTCTAGTATTTTTAACCTGTCCCTAATTAGTGAAGGAAAAGAAAACCCGCCCGTCGCCAAAGACTTGGCGGCCGGCGGAACAGCAAACGAAGTTCAGACCCCGGCCAGCACCACGTGATGGTCCGAGGTATGGCGGATGTCCTCCTTCGAAAGGGACACAAACACCTTCGACTCCGGATAACTGATACGATCGACCTTCGCCGAGGGAATCAGGACCTCCTTGCCCGCATACCAATGCCCGGCCTCGACCACGAGATCGCGCACCGACCAGCTGCGATCATCGACCTTGAAGTCGGTCACATGGCCGGCGTCGCCGTCCGACGTCTCGATATGATAGCCGGTAACGGCGACCGCACTGCGCAGGTTCGGATCCTCGCGGTGCACGTAGTCCATGCGCGCGTCGAAGGCGTTCGCCACCGGCAACAGCACCGGGTAGCCGCCCATCCCCCAAAGTCCGCCACCGGACCAGTAACCCGGCCAGCCATAGTAGGAATAGTAATCCTGCTCGTATTGGCGGGAGACCGGCTTGTGGGCGTCGATCGAGGGCGCGTGCTCGATCTGCGACTTGGTCAACTTGACCGAGAGAGTGCGGTTCGCGGTGTCGAGGAATCCGAAGGCGTAAGGCGCGATGAGCACCAGACGTCCGGTCAACCAGGAGCCGGTGTCGACCACGAGGTAGCGGACGGCCCAAGAGTAGTCGTCGAAGTAGAAATCCTTGATGTGACCGATGTCGCCATCGGTGGCGGCGAGTTTGTAGCCGTGGAGTGTTTTCAGGTTATGGAGCATAAAAATGGAGACGGGCGGGTTCAGTTTTTGACGCGAACAGCGGCGGCGGCATGAACCGGCGCGGCGACGGCCGGGCGAATCAGCTCGGCGGAAGGGGTGGCGATCACCGCGACGATGGCGGCGGAACCGACGCGTCCATGCTCGCCTAGGTGGCGATGCAGACGCTCTCCGGACTCCTGGGCGGGAATGCGCGCGCGCAGGCAGGCGGAGGCCTCAAGCCAGTTCTCAAGATCCCGGCCCGGGACCCGGTTGCTTTGTTCGTAGAGATGGTAGGCGTAGTCGCGGACCTGATCTTCGCACTGGCAGGAGTCGGCGCACGCGGCAGGGGACTTGGATTCGGTTTTCATGGGAGCTGGGCGAAGGACGCGCGGGAATCGCGCTCCGTCCCTCGCACCCTACTCCGACGCCCCGTCCCGAACCATGGGGTCTAAACCCACCCCGCCCGCCGCCGCTCCCGCCAAAGCCCGACGCTCACCGCAGTCCGCAGGCGCGCCGCGCGCGCGCCAGCACGCCGTCGGCCACCGTCCGGGCCCGGGCAGCGCCGTCCCGCAGCACGCTCTCGACATAGGCCGGATCGGCCGCGAGCGCGGCGCGACGCCCACGCGCCGCCTCGAAATGGGTCCATACCTGCTCAAAGAGAATCTTCTTCAGGTCGCCGTAACCGAGACCGCCGGCGCGCAGCCGCTCCTCGGTCTCCAGCGCGAAAGCCGGCTCGGCGACCACCTTGAGCAGGCGGATGGCGAGGTTCTGGTCGGCGTCGGGCTTGGGCTCGGCCGGGGCGCGCGAGTCCATCGGGATGCCCATGATCTTTTTGCGTGTGGCCTTCTCGTCGCCGAAGAGGTCGAGGGTGTTGCCGTAGCTCTTGCTCATCTTTTGCCCGTCGAGCCCGGGCACCACGGCGGATTCGTCGCGGATAACACTCTCGGGCACGACGAAGGTCTCGCCGTAGGCCAGGTTGAACTTGATCGCCATGTCGCGGGTCATCTCGACGTGCTGCTTCTGGTCGCGTCCCACCGGCACGTGGGTGGTGTCGTAGAGCAGGATGTCGGCGGCCATGAGCACCGGATAGGTGAAGAGCCCGACGTTCGCCGCGAGGCCGCGGGCGGTCTTGTCCTTGAAGCTGTGCGCGCGCTCCAACAGGCCCATCGGCGCAAGCGTGCCGAGCATCCACGCCAGTTCGCAGACCTCGGGCACGTCACTCTGGCGCCAGAGCACGCTCTTGGCCGGATCGAGCCCGCAAGCGAGCCAGTCGAGGGCGACGCCGAGAGTGTAGTCGCGCCGCTTCTGCGGGTCGGTGAGCGACGTCATCGAGTGGTAGTCGGCGATAAAATAAAAACAGTCGCCCGCCCGGTCCTGGGCCGCGATCGCCGGCTGCATCGCGCCGAGGTAGTTGCCAAGATGAAGAATGCCCGAGGGCTGGATGCCGGTGAGAGTGCGCATGGGGAATTTCAAAACTGCCTCGAAACCGGTCCGCGTTTCAATCCCTCCGTGGCAAATGCGAGACCGCGCCCCGTTGCCGCGCGATCGTCGCGTCCGGCAGCACCCCGCTGAAAACCGTGCCCGGCGCCACCAGCGCGCGCCGCCCCAGCACGCTCCCGGGATTGAGCACCGCGTTGCAACCCACCTCGGCGCCATCGCCGAGAATCGCGCCAAACTTCCGCAGCCCCGTCTCGTAAACCCGCTCCGCCGTCCGCACCGCGATGGGCTTCTGGTCGAGCCGCAGGTTCGAGCAGATCGCGCCCGCGCCCAAATGCGCCCGGTTGCCCAGGATCGAGTCGCCGACGTAGGAAAAATGCGGCACCTGCACGCCGTCCAGCAGCAGGCAGTTCTTGAACTCGCAGGCGTTGCCCAACACCGCGCCCGCGCCGACGATGACGTTGCCGCGCACATACGCCCCCGGCCGGATCTCCACGCCCGGCCCGATCCAGCAAGGGCCGATGAGCGTGCAATAAGCCGGCAACCGCACGTCGTCCGCGAGATGAACCTCGCCCTCGATCCGCACGCTCGCCGGCAAGCCGGCCCGCGCCCCGGCCTTCGGCAGGCTCGCCAAAGCGACCGGGATGGCCTTGAGCCAGGCCCAGGGCTCCGCCGCCGGATCGAAATACCCGGCGAAAATCGCCAGCGAGGGCGGCAGGGCGAAGAAGTCGGCGGCAGTCATGTCCATCCCCGCAGGAGAACCGTCCCGCGCGGGGACTCCACCGCGAAAATCACCCGCCCGCGTTTTGCGCCGACCCGGCCGCCGCCGCCCGCGCGGCGTGGGCCCGCGCCACCACCACGTATTTCTCCGCCAGCCGCCGCCCCGCGCCGACCTCCTCGGGCCGGAGCGGACGCGTGACCTTGGCCGGACGCCCCATGACCATCGAGCCCGGCGGGCAGGAGAACCCCATCGTGACCAGCGAGCCCGCGCCCACGATGCTGTCCGCCCCGATGCGCGCCCCGTCGAGCACGATGGCGCCCATTCCGATCAGGCAGCCGTCATCCACCGTGCAGCCATGCAGCGTGGCGCCATGACCGACCGTCACCCAGTCGCCAACCACCGTGCCGTGGTCGTCCGAGAGGTGCACGATGGCGTTGTCCTGCACGTTGCTGCCCGTCCCGATCACGATGGATTGGATGTCCCCGCGTAGCACCGCGCCATAGAAGACGCTCGCGTCGCGCCCCAGCCGCACGTCGCCGCAGACCGTGGCGCCGGCCGCCACGAAGGCCGCCTCCGCCAGTTCCGGGACGCGCCCGAGGTGCCGTTCCAAACGTTCCTCCAAGTTCATGCCAAAATACTCGCGCGGCACGCGCCCTGCGACAAGCCTGCAGCCACCATCGCCCTCCCGCGCGCCGCCCCTTCGTTCCCCTACCCCAACTCGTTTCATGGAAATCACCCACGTCCTCCGCGGCCTGCTCGGCGTCTTCGCCATGCTCGGTCTCGCCACCCTCTTCAGCACCAACCGCCGCGCCATCCCCTGGCGCGTGGTGATCATCGGAACCGCGATGCAGATCGTGATCGCCCTGGTCGTGCTGAAAATCCCCTTCGTGCGCAGGATCTTCGACGGCATCGGCGGCTTTTTTGTGCGCCTGCTCGATTTCACCGGTGAAGGCAGCCGCCTGGTTTTCGGCTGGCTCATGAACGTCCCCAGCGGCGGCAGCGGCATCGTCGTCGCCGCCCAGGACGGGCGCACGTTCACCACCCACGCGCCGATCTTCGCCATCACCATCCTGCCCAGCATCATCTTTTTCTCCGCCCTTACCACCCTGCTCTACCGCCTCGGCTGGCTCCAGATCGTGGTCAAAGGCTTCGCCTGGCTCATGTCGAAAACCCTCCGGCTCTCCGGCGCCGAAACCCTGAGCACCTCGGCGAACATCTTCCTCGGCCAGACCGAGGCGCCGCTGTTGATCAAACCGTATCTGGAAAAAATGACGCGCTCGGAGCTGCTCGCCATCATGGTCGGCGGCATGGCCACCATCGCCGGCGGCGTCATGGCCGTCTACATCGTGCTCCTCGGCGGCGACGATCCGGTCGAACGCGTGCGCTGGGCCACCCACCTGCTCACCGCGTCCATCATCGCCGCGCCGGCCACGCTCGTCATCTCGAAGATCCTCCTCCCCCAGACCGAGCCGGTCGACGAGGCCATGCACCTCAACGCCGAGCGTCCCGGCGCGAACCTGATCGACGCGATCTGCATCGGCACGACCGACGGCCTGAAACTCGCCGTCAACGTCGGCGGCATGCTCATCGTCTTCACCGCGCTCGTCGCCATGGCCAACTACTGCCTCGCCCACGGCGTCGGCGGCTGGACCGGCCTGAACGACCTCATCGCCTCCGCGACCGGCGGCCAGTTCAAGGACCTCTCCCTCCAGTTCGTCTTCGGCATGATCGGCGCCCCCGTCGCGTGGCTCATCGGCGTCGACGGGGACCACCTGCTCGCCGCCGGCCGTCTGCTCGGCGAAAAAACCGTGCTGAACGAGTTCTACGCCTACTTCAGCATGTCCCAGATGAAAGCCGCCGGCCAGCTCACCGACGACCGCACCCGCATCATCCTCACCTACGCCCTGTGCGGCTTCTCGAACATCGTGTCCATCGGCATTCAGGTCGGCGGCCTCGGCGCCATGGCCCCGGGCAAACGCACCGAACTCGCCCTCCTCGGCTGGCGCGCCCTGCTCGGCGGTAGCCTCACCTGCTTTCTCACGGCCAGCATCGCCGGCATGCTGTTCTGAGTCGCGCCTGACCGCCGCCCGGTCCAACGCTCCGCCCTGTGCCCCCCCTACCCCTTCGGCCGCGCCTCGGGCTCGCCCTTGCACTGTTCGGCCTCGCCGCGTGCTCCACCCCGCCGCGCCCACCTGCTCCCGCCGCCGGCACCGACGCCCTGCCGCGCTGGCGCGCCGGTTTCGAGGCCCTCGCGACGGAAGACTCCCCGCACGACCTCATCGCGACCGAATCGGCCGACTCCGCGCCACCCGACTTTGCACCGGAAACCGTCGCGCGTTTTGAAAAGCTCCTCGCCCCCTTCACTCTCGCCGCGGGAGAGACCCTTAGGCTCCCGCGCCTCCACGGCCCCGAGACGCCCTTCCCCGATCACCAACCGCTCCGCCACCTCGCCTCGCTCCGCACCAACCTCGCCCGCGCCGCGCTCGCCGCCGGCGACCGCCCCCGCGCTCTCGCGCTCGTCGAGGCCAACCTCGCCCAGGCGCGCGCCACCCTGCGTGAACAAGCCGGCCTCATCCCGCTGATCCACGCCCAAGGCGTCTGGCAGTGCGCGCTCGACGGCGTCCACGCGCTCGCCTCCGACCCCGGCCTCACTCCCGACGAAGCCCGCGCCCTGCTCCGCATCCTCGAAGCCGACGCCGGCCTGGCCAGCCTCGCGCTCACCCGCGCCCTGCGCGGCGAATACGAGGACGTCTACCGCGTCGTGGTCGAACGCATGCCCGCGACCGACGATCCCGACCTGCTCCTCTCCGCCGTCTCCATGCTCGGCATGGACACCCCCGTGCCCCTCGCCCCCGGCGAAGTCGGGCTCGGACTGACCGAGCACCCGCTGCTCGACGTGCCCGCCACCCTCGCCGCCTACGAGGCCGACCTAGCCCCCTACCTCGCCGCCCTCGGCCGAGAGTCCCGCCTGCCCCGCGGCCTCTACGCCCGCACCACGGCCGCCACCCTGGCCGGCTACCGAAATGAACTCGGCGCGTTCTACGCCTACGCCTGCGACGAACTGCCGCCCGGCCTCCCCGACCTCGTCCGCGCCCGGACCGACCTGCTCGCGACCGTCAACCCCGGCGGCAAACTCCTCGCCGTCCTCATGACCCCGCCCTGGGAGCCTCTCATCGCCTCCGCCCTCCGCCGCGAAGCCCAACGTTCCGCGCTCTGCGGCCTGCTCGCCTGGCGCATCCACGGCACGCCCGCCGGTTGGGACACGCTGGTCGCCGCCGGCGTGCTCGCCGCGCCCCCCGCCGACCCCTTCGCCGAACCCGCCGCGCCCCTGCGTTGCGAGCTGCGGGACCGCCCCCGCGTCTGGAGCGTGCACCTAAACGCCCGCGACGACGGCGGCATCCCGGTCGAGGGCAACGTCGGCCAGCCCGACGATCTCGTCTGGCTCCTCCACCCCGTCCCCGTCGCGCCCGCCGCCGGCGAATAAAAACTACGCCCGCCGGAAAAATCCCGCCGTCGGCTGCCGCACCCCGCGCCCGACCCGTTTGATCAACACCCACCCCGCCGGCGCCAGCTCCAGTTCGCCCGGATATTCGAGCACCACGATGGGATCGTCCCCCGCCGCCGTCGCCTCGAGCAAACCCGCGAAGAGCCGCGGCGCGATTTCCGGGATGATCGGATAGGGCGGATCGGCGAAGACCAGATCCGGCCCGGCCTCGCCCGCCGCCGGCCGCCACGCGAGCGCGTCGCCCACCACCAACCGCAGCTCGCCCGTGTCGCGCCGCGCGCTTTTCGCCACCGTCGCGATGTTTTGCCGCAGGCAGGCCGCCGCCTTCGCGTTTTGCTCGACGAAGACCCCGCCCGCCGCGCCCCGGCTCCACGCCTCCAGCCCGTAGCCGCCGCTGCCGGCGAAGAGATCCGCGAAACGCGCCCCGGCCAGCCGCGCCCCGAGCGCGGAAAACACCGCCTGGCGCATGCCGTCCGTGGCCGGCCGCACCGCGTCGCCCTTGGGCACCGCCAACACCGCCCCGCGAGCTGCTCCGCCGCTGATTCGCATAATTGGACGCCCACCCAAAACCCCGCCCCGCGCGCCGCAACCGCCAAATCGATCGCGTGTCCATGTTACTGCGCGTTCGACAAAAGGCTCCGGCCCCCGTCCTTCTGCGTCGCGTCCATGATCTCCGCCCTCGGCCAATCCTCCCTGCGCATCGTCTCCGAAGCCGGCGACCTCGCGCGCTTCACCGTCCGCGGGTTTTACTCCGCCGTCGGTTCCCGCCGCCTCGGCCGCCGTCTCGCCCGCGCCGTCTACGAGCAGGGCGTGCGCTGTCTGCCCGTCATCCTGATCGTCGGCACCTTCACCGGTCTCGTCCTCGGCCTCCAGGCCTACCACACCCTCAACCGCTTCGGCTCCGCCGCCCTGCTCGGGCCCCTCGTCGCCCTCACCCTCGTCCGCGAACTCGCCCCCGTCCTCGCCGCCCTCATGCTGGTCGGCCAGGCCGGCTCCGCCCTCACCGCCGAAATCGGCATCCAGCGGAACTCGGAACAGATCGACGCCCTCGAGACCATGGGCATCGACCCCTTCGGCTTCCTCGTCGCGCCCCGCCTGCTCGCCGCCCTGATCGTGTTCCCCATCATGACCGGTTTCTTCACCCTGGTCGGCCTGGTCGGCGGCTGGCTCTCCGCCTGCGTCCTCCTGCCGCTGGCGGGCAACGTCTACTGGGCCTCCATCGACCGCGCGGTGAAGGGCGCGGACGTCGCCGAATGCATGGTCAAGGCCCTCGTCTTCGGCGCCCTCACCATCGCCCTGTGCTGCCACAACGGCTTCAACGCCCACCGCCGCACCGGCGCCACCGGCGCCCGCGCCGTGTCCGCCTCCACCACCCGCGCGGTCGTGTTCTCCAGCATCGGCGTGCTCGCCGCCGACTACCTCATCACCTCCCTGCTGGTCTGACCGCGCGCCGATGAACGAACCCGAAAACGTCCCCCTCCTCGCCACCCGGGCACTGGTCAAACGCTTCGGCGACCAGGTCGTGCTCGCCGACGTCACCCTCGAGATCCCCCGCGGCCGCGTGCTGGCCGTGATCGGAAAGTCCGGCACCGGCAAATCCGTGCTGCTCAAATGCCTCGCCGGCGTGCTCGTGCCCGACGGCGGCGAGGTTCTGTTCGAGGGCCGCCCCCTCGGCTCCGCCGCCCCCGACGCCACCGGCCTCTGCCCCGCCGACACGCCCGGCGCCGAGGCCCTCGCCGCCTTCCGCCGCCGCTGCAGCTATCTGTTTCAGGGCAACGCCCTGCTCGATTCCCTGACCGCCTGGGAAAACGTCGCCCTGCCGCTCGAACAGGCCACCCTCCTGCCCAAGGCCGAGATCCGCGTCCGCGTGACCGAGGCCCTCCGGCGCCTAGAGCTGGAGGCCGACGCCGGCCGCTACCCGGCCCAGATGTCCGGCGGCATGCAAAAACGCCTCGCCCTCGCCCGCGCCCTCGTGACCCGCCCCGAGATCGTGCTGTTCGACGAACCCACCGCCGGCCTCGACCCCGTCCGCCGCAACGCCGTGTTCGGCCTGATCGCCCACGCCCAGCGCGAGTTCGGCTTCACCGCCGTGGTCGTAACCCACGACCTGCCCGAGGCCCTCGCCGCCTGCGACCACCTCGCCCTGCTCGACCAGGGCCGTATCCGTTTTTCCGGCACACCCGCGGAGTTCGCGGCCACGCCCGACCCGGTCGTCGCCGCCTTCCGCGACAGCCCCGCCGCCCTCGCCCGCGACATCGCCTCCCTCCGCGCCGGCGCCGCCAAGCCCGCCGATTACGACTGAACCGTCCACCCCTCCCCTTCCCTTTTTCGCCATGCAACCCACTCCCGTCAAATACACCCGTCTGGACCTCGGCGTCGGCGCCTTCGTCCTCGCCGGGGTCGCCGCCCTCGTGTTCCTCGCCGTCAAGATCGGCGGCGGCGCCCTCGTCGCGGTCGACACCACCACCGTGCGCGCCCGCTTCACCAACCTCGGCGGCCTCGCCCCCGGCGCCAGCGTGCTCATCTCCGGCGTCACCGTGGGCAAGGTCGAGAAGGTCGAGCTCGACGAACGCTACGCCGCCATCGCCACCCTGCGCGTGCGCCGCGACCTGAAGCTCCCGGCCGACACCTTCGCCGCCATCCGCTCCAGCGGCCTGATCGGCGACAAAAACATCACCCTCAGCCCCGGCTCCGACGACAAACTCCTCCTGCCCGGCGAACTCATCACCGACACCGAAAGCGCGGTCGACCTCGAGTCCCTCATCAGTCGCTTCGCCTTCGGCGGTGTGAAGGACAAACCGGCCGAAAAGTAAAAGGGCCCCAAGCGCAAGCAGCCGCCTCGCAGAGCACAGGTTACGTTTTCGCATTTTTTATGCGAAAACAACGATACGTGTTTGCACTCAGCCATCTCTTCGTGAGGCTGCGGCCACGACGTCTCCGCCAAAGCCGCTCCCACCTCCCGCCATGATGCCGCACTCCCAGCCCGTTTCCTCCTCCGACGAGTCGGAATCGCCCACCGACGAACTTGTGCGCCTGCGTCGCCAGATCGACCACCTCGAGTCTCTGCTGTCCTCCGTGCCCGATCTGATGTGCGAAGTGGACGGTGACGGTCGCTACCTGTCCCTCCGCGCCCCCAACGCGGAACTTTTGGTCGCGCCGCCCGAGGACCTCATCGGCCGCCGCGTGCGCGAGGTGTTGCCCGGACCGGTCGCCGACCAGGTCGAGGCCGCCCTGGCCGAGGCCGCCGCCTCCGGCCACTCCCTCGGCCGCCACTACGCGCTCGACCTGCCGGAGGGGCGCCGCTGGTTCGAACTCTCCATGCGCCGCCACCTCCGCTTCTGGCAGAGCAGTCCGCACTACGTCTGCTTCATCCGCGACATCACCCACCGCAAGTCCGCCGAGTTCGCCCTCGCCGCCGCCCACGCCCAGGCGACCCGCGACCGCGAAAGCGCCGAGCAGGCCAGCGCCCTGAAATCCCGCCTGCTTGCCTTCGCCTCCCACGACCTCAAATCCCCGCTCTCCTCCCTCCACGCCACCTGTCAGCTGCTGGATGAGGTCGCCGAGGACCCGGCCGAAGTCCGCTCCCTCGCCCGGCTGATGGCCGGCGAGGCCCGTCGCATGACCCGCTTGGTGCACGATTTCCTCGACCGCTCGGCGCTCGACGGCGGCGGCCTGCGCCTGGAAAAACGCCCGGTCGACCTGCCCTCCCTCGCCGCCGGCGTGCTCGGCGAACACCGCGCGTCCGCCGACATGAAACGTCATGTCCTGTCCCTGCTTCCGCCCTCGATCCACCCCGCCCCGGTCGTCGCCGACCCGGCACGCGTCGAACAAATCCTGGCCAACCTGATCGACAACGCGGTCAAATACACACCCTCCGGCGGCCGCGTCACCCTCGCCTTCGGGGAAACCCCCGCCGCCGTCTGGTGCGCGGTCGAGGACAACGGCCCGGGCCTGACCCCCGCCGACCTCTCACGCATCTTCCAGCCCTACGAAAAACTCTCCGCCCGCCCCACCGGCGGAGAAAGTTCCCACGGCCTCGGCCTCGTCCTGGCCCGCGAACTCGCCCGCCTGCACGGTGGCGACCTCGTCGCCGGCAACGTCCCCGGCGCCGGCGCCCGCTTCCTCCTCACCCTGCCGCGCGCCTAGCCGGCCGCGTTCCGAGTCGGCCGAACCGACGGACCGCTCTTGTCGAGACGGTCACGCCCGCAGGGCGGCCAGCACCTCGGCGTGCAACGCCGGCGTGGCCGCCGCCACGGTGTGCGCAGCCGGGTAGGCCGGGCCGCCTTGCCAGTCGGTGATGACCCCGCCCGCCCCGCGCACCACCGGGATGAGCGCGGCGATGTCCCACGGGTTCATGATCGGGTCCAGGCACACGTCGGCGTGGCCGCTAGCCAGCAGCAGGTAGCCGTAACAATCCCCCCAGGTCCGCGCCAGGCGCGCCCGCCCGAGCAGGCGCTCGCAGGCGGGGCCGTCCTGGTAGCGACCGAGGTTCAGGTGGTCGCTGGTCAAGATCGTCGCCGCCTCCACCCGCGTCGTCGCCCGACACCGCACCGGCGCGCCGTTGAGCGAGGCGGACACGCCGTCGCCGATCAGGAGTTGCCCGAGGATGGGCTGGTGGATGCAGCCCAGCACCGGCTGCCCTTGGTAAAGCAGGGCGATGAGCGTGCCCCAGAGCGGAACCGCCGAGATAAAACTCTTGGTGCCGTCGATCGGGTCCAGCACCCAGGTGAACTCCGCCTCCGCGCGCTCATTGCCGTATTCCTCGCCGATGATGCCGTGATCGGGGTAACGCTCCGCGATGCGCCGGCGCAGCAACAACTCCGCGCCCCGGTCCGCCGCCGTGACCGGCGAGGCGTCGCCCTTGCGTTCCACCGCGAGGTCCGGGCGTCCGTAGTAGGGCCGGATAAAGTCGCCGCTCTCGACGGCCAGGTCGGTCAGAAACGAACGGTAGGGGGCGAGGTCCATGGCGAAGTGCGCGGAAAACTGACCACGAAACACACGAAACACACGAAAAAGAATATTCTGAAACGAGACAAAACCCGCCAACGGACGGTTCCGGCGCCGGCAAAGTGGCATCGGGGCTTGGGTGTTTCGTGTCTTTCGTTTTTTTCGTGGTTCAATCCATGCCCTGGCCGGATCAACTCATCCATTTCATCGACTTCGAGGGCTCAGTCGCGTCCGGCATCCTCGAATACGGGGTCGTGTCGCTCCGCGCCGGCGGCATCGTCGCCACCACCGGCCGGACCTGCCGCCCCGCCGGCCGCGTCCGCCCCGAGGACGTCGCCATCCACGGCCTCGAACCCGCCGCCCTCGCCGGCCAGGCGCCCTTCGCGAACGAGTTCGCCCGTTTCGCCGCCCTGCGCGCCTCCGGCCCGCTCGCCGCCCACTTCGCCCAGGCCGAGAACAGCCTGCTGAAGGCCGTTTGGCCCTACGCCCGCGCCGCCCCGGATTTCTCCCGGGAAACCCCCGCCGCGACCGACGCCGTCACCGACTGGGGCCCGTGGATCGACACCGGTCGCCTCTACCCGCAGGCCCGCCCCGCCGACACGCCGGTTAAACTCGCCGCGCTCATCGCCGCCGAGGGCCTGCAGGAAAACCTCGACGCCCTCGCCGCCGTCCACTGCCCGCCCGAGCGCCGCCGCTACCACGCCGCCCTCTACGACGCCCTCGCCGGCGCCCTGCTCCTCGCCCACCTCGCCGAAACGCCCGGCTGGGACGACAAATCCCTGCGCTGGCTACTGGAGCACAGCACCCTGGACCCCGCCCGCCGCGAAGTCCTGCGCCAGGACGAGCCGTTCTAGTTTTTTCAAGGTGACCTCGGCCATCGACCCCGCCCGCCACGTCGCGTGGGCGAAATGGTCACCCGCCGTGGAGGGATTCGGCACCACCATGACGCGCAGCCCCGCCGCCGCCGCCGCCGCGTGGCCGGGCAACGAATCCTCGAAGGCCACCACCTCGTGCGCCGCGAGCCCGAGCCGCTCCAGCGCCGCCAGATAAACGTCCGGCGCAGGTTTGGGCCGGGCCACGTCCTCGCGGCACGACACCGACGCGAAACGCCCGAGCAGTCCCCGCGCCGCCAGATGCCCCTCAACGTGCCCGTGCGAGGAGTTCGAGGCCACCGCCAGTCGCAGCCCCGCCGCAGCCGCCTCGTCCAATAGCTCGATCACCCCGGGCAACACCGGCGCCAGGCGGCAGGCCGCGCGCGTAGCCGCGTAGAATCGCGCCTCCAGCTGGTCCCGGTCCCGATCCGGCGGGTAGGCCACCCACAGGTCCGCGTCGATCCCCACGTGGCCGACCACCTGATGCAGCACGGCCGGATCGGCCTCCAACCCGTCCTCGCGATGCACCGCGCGCCACGCGTCGAGCGTCGCCGTTTCCGTGTCCACGAGGAGTCCGTCAAAGTCGAAGATTAGTCCGCGCAAGGGCATGCGCGCACCCTGCCCGCCCCCGCGCCGCGCGCAAGCTGGACGCGGCGGTGCTTTCGCCTACCCGTGTTCCCCGTGCTCCCCGCCCGCCCCTTTTCCGCCCTGCTCCTCGCCACCTTTTCCATGTCCGTCTCCGCCGCCCCTGTCTCGTCCGCCGAATTGAAGCCCGCCACGCGCGACCGCGCCGCCCTCGCGGCCGAGTTCAAGTGGGACTTCGCCCCCATCTACCCGTCTTGGGAGGCCTGGGAGACCGCGCTCGGCGAACTGGGCGCGCAGATGGACGCGTTCCCCGCCCTGCGCGGGACCTTGAAGAACGGACCCGCCGCCCTGCTCGAGGCCTACCGCCGCTTCGACGCCATCGGGCAACTGCAATACCGGGTCTTCCGCTACCCCGCCCTGCAACGCGACACGGACACGCGCGACCAGGCCGTCGCCGCCCGCCTCCAACGCGTGCAGGCCCTCTTCGCCCGCTTCGGCACCGCCACCGCCTGGTTCACCCCCGAGCTCCTCGCCGTGCCCGAGGCCGAGGTCCGCGCCTGGATCGACGCCACCCCCGAACTCGCCCCCTACCGCTTCCCCCTGCTCGACACCTACCGCCAGCAGGCCCACGTGCTCGACGAGAAGGGCGAACAACTCCTGTCCTACGCGACCCGCTTCAACGAGACCCCGCGCTCGGTCTACACCGAGCTGAGCACGTCCGACCTGAAGTTTCCCGCCATCACCCTCTCCGACGGCCGCGAGATCACCCTCACCCCCGGCGCCTACCAGCACCTGCTCGCCACCCACCCGGTGCAGGCCGACCGCGCCCGCGCCTTCGCCGCCCACCTCGGGGCCTACACCGCGACGAAAAACACCTACGCCGCCATCTACCGCGGCGTGCTCGAACGCGGCTGGTTCCTCGCCCGCGCCCGCAACCACCCCACCACCCTGCACCGCGCGCTCGACGGCGACGCCATCCCGGTCGAGGTCTACACCACCCTGGTCGACACCGTGCGCGCCGGCGCCGCCCCGCTCCGGCGTTACCTGCGCCTCCGGCAAAAACTCCTCGGGCTGGCCGAATACCACCTCTACGACGGCCAGCTCCCGCTCCTGACCGACACCACCGTCTGGCCCTACCGCCCGGCCCGCGACCTCGTGCTCGCCTCCGTCGCCCCCCTCGGCGCCGAGTATCAAACCAAACTCGGCGAACTCCTTTCCGGCGGCCGCCTCGACGTCTACGAGAACGAAGGCAAACGCTCCGGCGCCTACTCCGCGGGGGTCTACGGCGTCGGCCCCTACGTGTTGCTCAACTACAACGACACCCGCGACGCCGTGTTCACCCTCGCCCACGAGATGGGCCACGCCATGCACACGCGGCTCTCCGACGAGACCCAGCCCTTTGCGACCAGCAGCTACACCATCTTCGTCGCCGAGGTCGCCTCGACCATCAACGAACGCCTCCTCCTGGAACACCTGCTCGCCCGCACCACCGACCCGCGCGAACGTTTCCTGCTCCTGCAGCACGCCATCGATACCATCGTGGGCACCTTTTACACCCAGGTGATTTTCGCCGATTTCGAACGCCGCGCCCACGCCCGCGTCGAGGCCGGCGAACCCGTGACCGCCGAGGTGCTGGACGAACTCTACGGCGGCCTGCTGACGGAGTATTACGGCGACGCCGTCACCCTCGACGCCCCCTACCGCTCCACCTGGACGCGCATCCCGCACTTCTACAACTCGCCCTACTACGTCTACCAATACGCGACCTGCTTCGCGTCGTCGGCGCAGTTGTTCCACGCCATGTTCACCGGCCCCGAGGCCGACCGCCCCGCCGCCGTCGAGCGCTACCTCCGCCTGCTGCGCAGCGGCGGCGACGACTACCCGATGGAGCAACTGCGCCAGGCCGGGGTGGACCTTTCCCGCCGCGAGACGATCCAGGCCGTGATCGACCAGATGGACGACCTCGTGACCCGCCTGGAGGCCGAGGCCGCGCGCCTGCCGGCCCCGCCCGCAGGTGGTTGACCGCCGGGCTGCGTGACAACCACGTCACACCGTCGCCGAGCTTTAACACTAGCGCGCTAGCGCCGGGCGTGAGGTCCGTTTGCATGGGTGTTTTTCCCTCCATGCAAACCAAACTACACACCCTGCTCGTCGGCGCCTCCTGCGCCCTCCTCCCGGTCTCGGCCTTCGCCCAGATCGACTTCCTCTCCGGCGTCTCGCTTGGTAACAGCGGCGGCGAAATCGTCTCCTTCTACTCCGGCGCGTCCGAAAAGATCATCGCGAGCACCTTCTCCTCCAACGCCGTCGGCAACGAGGGCCACGGCATCCGCCTGACCCAGCTTAACTCCAACGGCACCCTCAGCAACTACTCCGTCCCCACCATCGATCTCTCGACCACCTTCGGCTCCACGGGCATCTACAGCGTGAGCAGCGTCCAGGTGGACAACCAGGGCCGCGACTTCGGTGTCGCCACCGTGATCCCGGGCAACGACGTCAACCTCGCCCGCGTGGACACCGTCGGCAAAGCGGTGTTCTTCCAGATCTCGACCGGCAGCGTCCTCGGCTCCGTCAACCTCGGCTACCATCCCGACAGCGTGACGATCACCCCGAACGGCCAGAAGCTCCTCGTCGCGAACGAGGCCGAATACGTTACCTCCGCCGCCACCGTCGGCTCGGTGAGCATCACCCAACGCGCCGGCTCGGTTTCGGTGATCGACCTCTCCACCGTGACCAGCGCGAGCGACCTCGCCACCAAGCTCGGCGCCTCCCAGATCGGCGTGACCGATGTGGGCTTCAGCGGCCTTGATCTCTCCGGCATCCGAATCAACGCGACCACCCCCGGCTCCATCGCCGCCGGCGATCGCCACCTCTACGTCGAGCCCGAATACATCACCGCCGGCAACACCAAGGCCTACGTCTCCCTCCAGGAGAACAACGCCATCGCCACCATCGACCTGACCGACAACAGCGTCTCGGTCCGCAGCCTCGGCACCCTCACCCAGACGATCGACAACACCGACCGCGAGGCCTTCGCCAACGGCGTCAGCGGCACCGCCTCCACCGGAATCCCCGGCGGCGCCACCAATCCCAAGCCGGCCATCGCGGTCAACGACACCGCCACCGGCCTTCTGATGCCCGACACCATCACCAAATTCGAAAAGGGCGGCGAGACCTACATCGTCACCGCCAACGAAGGCGACGGCCGCAACGACGTGCTCCAATCCGCCAACGACGAGACCCGCGTCTCGGGTGGCCGCCTCACCGTGGTCGCCGCCGGATTCGAAGGCGCCGGCAACATGTTCGGCACGCGCAGCATCAGCATCGTGCGCGCCTCCGACGGTGCGGTTGTCTGGGACAGCAGCGACGGCCAAGGCACCCCCGCCGCCTTCAAGTCTTTCGAAGACTACATCGCCGCGAACGACTCCGAGACCTTCGGCATGGACCAAAACTCCGCCTTCAACTTCCGTGCGTCCGGCAGCGGTGTGGTGAACAACTACGTGGATGGCATCTTCGTGGACACGGCCGGCAGCGTCGGCGCCAACAGCGACACCCGCTCCGACAACAAGGGTCCCGAGCCCGAGTCCGTCGCCTATGCCTCCATCAACGGCCGCGACTACGTCTTCACCGCGATGGAACGCCAGGGCGGCATCTTCATGTTCGACGTGACCGACCTGAACAACGTGTCCTTCGTCGATTACCTGAATCTCGTGCAGAACAGCTCTTCGGTCGGCCAGTTCTACCTCTCGCCCGAGGCGCTCCAGTTCGTTTCCGCCGAGCAAAGCGGCACCGGCAAGAACCTCCTGCTCGTCGGCTACGAGAACCCGACGAACCTCTTCGGCGGTCTCGCCGTGCTCGAGGTTACCGCCATCCCCGAGCCCTCCACGGCCGCCGCCCTCGCCGGCTTCGGCGCGCTCGGTCTCGCCGCTCTGCGCCGCCGTCGCTCCAGCCGCTGATCCCGGTCGCCCGGACGGTATCGTTCTTCCAGCCGCGCCCCGCCCGGGGCGCGGCTTTTTCGTGGCCGCCGCCCTCGTCCCGCCCACCGCCTCACAGCCAGCGCCGGCGGCGGAGATAGAAATACAGCGCCGTGGTAAATGCGAAGGTCGCCAGCGCCGCCACGGGGTAGGCCCAGACCGGGGCGAGCTCGGGCATGGCGTGGAAATTCATGCCGAACCAGCCGGCCAGCAGAATGAGCGGCGTGGTCAGGGCGGTCAGGCCGGTGAGCATCTTGATGCCCTCGTTGGTCTGGTGGGTGGAGCGTTTGAGGTAGAGCCGGAAACTGAGGATCAACTGGTCGCCCCACCCCGAGGCCTGGCCCTCGATGCGCGCGAAGTCCTCCGCCAGATCGCGGAGGTAGGGCAGGATGACCGGCCGGATAAAGCCAGGCTTGCCCTGCGCCAGCTCGACCGCCACGGCCCGCTGCGGCCGCACGATCTGGCGCAGGGTGGCGAGGTCCTTGCGCAGCGCCGTCACCTGCGGAAACAGCTCGTGCGGCTCCGCCTCGCCGAGCACCGCCTCCTCGATCGCCTCCAGGTCGGCCCGCAGCTCCTCCAGCGCCGGCTTGTAGGCCTCGACCAGCTGGTCGAGCAGGGTGTGGGCGAAACGGTCCGGCCCGCGCACCGGTTGGGCACCGTGGCCGGTCCGGCCATAGCGCTCCAGCACCTGTTGCACGAGGCGCAGGGGCTGGCGGTGGAAGGTGACGAGAAAGTTTTTCCCCAGGATCAGGTCTAGGTCCGTGGTCGTGAACTTGTCCGTCTTCGAGTAGTCAACCGCGTGGACCACGATGTGCAGGTAGTCGTCGAACGCGTCGATCTTCGGCAGCGGCGAGTCCGTGGTGCAGTCCTCGATGACGACCGGATGCAGCGCGAAAACCCGCTCCAGCACCGCCGTCGTCTCCTCCGGGGTCGGCTCG
>JAIXVP010000008.1 GCA_027482905.1 Opitutaceae bacterium | reverse complement strand
GTCGCCTCGCTCGACCACCTCGGCCCCTTCGCGGGGGATTTGACGGATCTGGCGCTGGCCTATGACGTGCTGCAGGGCTTCGACCCGGAGGACCCCGCCCAGACCCGCCAGCCGCTGGAGCCCGTGACGCCCCGCCTCTCCGCGGGGATCGAGGGGCTGCGCTTCGCCGTCGCCGATGGCCACTTCGCCCGCAACGGCCATGCGGAGGCCTTCGCGGCGGTGGAGGCGATCGCCCGCGTCGTCGGTGCGACACGGCGCCTGGTGGTGCCGGATGCCGCGCGGGGACGGGCGGCTGCCTTCCTCATCACGATGGCGGAGGGCGGCAACCTCCACATGGCGGATCTCCGCACGCGCGCGCAGGATTTCGACCCCGGCACGCGCGACCGCTTCCTGGCTGGCGCCATGCTGCCGGCGCATTGGATCACCCAGGCGCAGCGTCTGCGTGCGGATTACCGCGCCTCGGTCCTTCGTCTGTTCGCGGAGACCGACATCCTGATCGCCCCCGCCACCCCCTTCTCCGCCACCCCCATCGGCCAGGCGAATATCGAGCTGGATGGGGAGCTGGTGCCGATCCGCCCCAACCTCGGCGTCTTCACCCAGCCCATCTCCTGCATCGGCCTGCCGGTGCTGGCCGTGCCGCTGGCGGACCCGACCGTGGCCGGCACGCCCAACGGCCTGCCGATCGGCGTGCAGCTGATCGCGGCGCCGTGGCGGGAGGATGTGCTGTTCCGCGCCGCCGCCGCGCTGGAACGGGCGGGCGTGGTCGCCGCCCCGCCCGTCAGGGGCTGAGCATCCGGGCCAGGGCTTCGTCGGTGGCGGGCGGCGCGGCAAAGCCGACCTCCCGCCGCAGCCGCGTGGTGTCGGCGACCATGCGCGGCACCTCCCCCGGCCGGTCCGGCAGCGCGCCCATCCGCAGCAGTTCGGGCCGGCCGGCGAGCCGCGCCAGCGTCTCCGCGATGTCGCGAATCGACCGTCCCTCGCCGGAGCCGATGTTCACCGCGCCGGTGACGTCGCTCGCTGCCAGCGCCGCCAGCGCGGCCGCGACGAACCAGGTGCTGGCGAAGTCGCGGATGGGGCGGCCGGAGGCGCAGCGGGCCTCCCGCCCCTCCCGCAGCGCCAGGGCCACGGCAGGCACCAGGCGGTCCGGGTGCTCGCCCGGGCCGAACAGGTGGAACAGCCGCGCCCAGGCGGTGGACAGGCCCTCCAGCGCCGCCAGGCGGGCGGCCAGCGCCGCCTTGGCGATGCCATAGGGCGTGACGGGCGCGATCAGGCGGCTCTCGGGCCACAGGGCGTCATCTGGTTCCGTGGCGTATTCGGCGCAGGTGCCGAGGCCGATGAAGCGCCGGCCACCGGCTTCCGCGAAGCGCCGCGCGAGGGCGGTGGAGGCCTCCAGCCAATCCCTGTTCTCCGGCGCCGTCCAGAAGCGCCCATGCTCGACATACCAGGCGGCGTGGACAATCACGCCGGGCTTCACGGCGCGCAGCAGCGCGGCCTGGTCGGTGTCCTCCAGCAGGTTGGCGCGCAGGGGCCCGGCGGTGCGCCAGGCGGTGGCATGAACCTCGAATCCCCGCGCCGCCAGCGCCGCCGGCAGCAGGCGGCCGACGAAGCCGCTGGCGCCCGTCACCAGCACGCGTTCAGCCATGATCGGGCCAGTTCCTGTCGCGGTCGCTGATCACCGCCGGTGCCGCAGGCCAGGGGATGGCGAAGGCGGGATCATCCCAGCGTGCCCCTCGCGCCAGGTCGGGCGCGTAGGGCGCGTCGATCAGGTATTCCACCACGGCGTCATCCGTCAGCGTGATGAAGCCATGGGCGCAGCCGCGGGGAATGAAGAAGGCGTTGCCCTGTTCGGCGGAGAGCACCACCGCCTCATGCCGCAACCCGCCCCCGGGGCGAAGGTCCAGCGCCACGTCGAAGACCGCGCCACGGATGCAGCGCACCAGCTTCTGCTCCGCCGCCGACGCGTCCTGCCAATGCATGCCCCGCAGCGTGTGGCGATGCGTGTTCTCCGACAGGCTCGCCTGGGTCGGCGTGAAGTCCAACCGCGCCTCGGCGAAGCGGGTCGCGCACCAGCTTCGCAGGAAGGCACCACGGGCATCCCGCGCGCGATCCGCCAGCACTTCCACCACGCCGGGGATGGCGGCGGCGCGGAACCTCACGGCAGGTCGGTAATGCGCGGCACGGCGGTGACAAGCCGTCCCGCGAAACCGCCACGGCGCAGCCCCGCCGCGATCTCGGCGGCGATGTTCCAGGGCAGGACGAGGATGTCGTCGAGCCCCATGGCCAGCAGCGCGTCCGGCGTCACCACCGGGATGTGGCTGCCCGGCAGCAGCCTTCCCTGCTTGGCGGTGCTGCGATCCGCGACGGCCAGGATCGCGGGCGCCTTCACCCCCGCCGCGTTCAGCAGCGTATTGCCCTTGGCGGCCGCGCCATAGGCACCGATGCGACGCCCCTCGCCCGCCGCCAGCCAGGCCCGCAGCCCGTCCAGCACCTCCCGCACCCGCGCCTCGAACCCCTGGTAGAAGGCATCGGTGTGCAGGCCGCGCGCCGCCTCCTCCGCCCGCAGCGCCACCACGGCGGGGGAAGCCTCGGCCGGCGCCTGGCGCGCCATGACGCGCAGCGAGCCGCCATGCGTCGGGAGCCTTTCCACATCGACCACGGCAAGGCCGTGGCGTGCCAGCAGCGCCTCCATGCTCAGCAGCGACCAGTAGGCGTAGTGCTCGTGATAGATCGTGTCGAACTGCACGCCATCGACCAGGGTGACCAGGTGCGGCGCCTCGATCGAGACCATGCCGCGCGGCCCGACCATCACCGCCAGCCCCGCGACGAAGTCGTTCACATCCGG
>JAIXVP010000226.1 GCA_027482905.1 Opitutaceae bacterium | reverse complement strand
GTTTGGCGTCGAGGACGACGTCGAGCAGCTCGGTCTGACCCTTCCAATCGGGGGTGAGCACCTCGATGGCGGTCTCGGGCAGGCGGTGGCGGATCGCGCGGATGGTGGCGGCCCAGACGGCGGCGCCGCCGTCCTTCAACTCGTCGCGGGCGACGGAGGTGATGACGCAGTGCTTCAGGTTCATGGTCGCGACGGCCTCGGCCACGCGGGCGGGTTCGCCGAGGTCGTATTCGGTGGGGCGGCCGGTCTGGATCGCGCAGAAGTTGCAGGAGCGCGTGCATACGTTGCCCAGGATCATCACGGTGGCGGTGCCGCGTGACCAGCATTCGCCGAGGTTGGGGCACTGCGCGCTCTGGCAGACGGTGTGGAGTTTATGGTCGTCCACGAGCTGGCGGACGGCGTTGTAGCCGGGACCGGAGGGAAGCTTGGCGCGGAGCCAGGCGGGTTTGCGCGACGTATCCATGGTGCTCAAGGGAGTCGCATTAACCACGGAATCCACGCCGGAGCACGGATTTTTTCAGGCCGGGTCCGACGCCGTGAAACGGGGCCAGTGGCTTGCAAACTCGTCCGCGAAGACGTCGGCGACCGTTTCCAGGGTCGGACAACGCGCGCCCAGCTCGGCGGCGAGGGAGGTGACGGTGCCGTCGGTCGCGGCGATGCCGCAGGGCACGATGCCGCCGAAGTGGCGCAGGTCGGGGGCGACGTTCAGTGCGATACCGTGCATGGTGACCCAGCGGCGCACCGCCACGCCGATGGCGGCGAGTTTGCGGTTATCGACCCAGATGCCGGTCAGGCCTTCGCGGCGGGCGGCGGTCAGGCCGTGGCGGGCGGCGACGGCGATGAGCACGTCCTCGAGGAAACGCAGGTAGGCGTGCAGATCGCGGCGGCGGTCGAGGCTCACGATGGGGTAGGCGACGAGCTGGCCGGGGCCGTGGTAGGTGATGTCGCCGCCGCGATTGGTGGCGTGCAGGGCGATGTTTTCGCGGGCGAGGGCGGCGGCGTCCCAGACGAGGTGTTGGTCGGCGCCGGCTCGCAGGCCGAGGGGGTAGACCGGCTCGTGTTCGGTGAACACGAGGGTGTCGGGCGCGAGGCCGTCGAGGCGGGCGGCTTGCAACGCGGTTTGGCGGGCGAGGGCGTCGGCGTAGACGGTGCGGCCCCAGCGGACGACGGCGAGCGGAGCGGATGAGTCGGCGGACACGTTGGCTAGAACCGGGGCGCGTTTCAGCGCGGCGCGGCGAGCTCGCGCAGGTCGATGCGGCCGGTTTTGGTGATGCGCAGGGGGCGGCCGAGGCGCGAGGCGGGGTAGAGGGTGCTCTGTATCTCGTAGAGCGCGGCGGGATCGCGCTGGAGGTCCCGGGCGAGGGCGAGGAGGGTGAAGTTGCTCAAATTGAGCGCGAGCTCCTGGGACACGCTGGAAAGGGCGGGGATCTCGACGGACTCGCCGCCGACGGCCGAGCCGAGGTCGCGGCCGTTCAGGGTGAGTTTGTGGCTGGAGCCGCGCAGCGAGATCGGCTCGGGGCTCTCGTTGGTGAAGCGCACGGTCAAGGCGAGGCGGGTCTCGAAGGCGGTCGCCTCGCGCGCCTCGAGGTTTGCGAGGGTCACGGCGACGGGGCTGACGCGCGGCGCGGTCGCGCAGCCGCCGAGGGCGGCGGCTAGGGCGAGCAGAGGGAGCCAGAGGGTAGAAAGGGTGAGGCGCATGGGAAACGGGCGGGTGATGCCTTGGTATGGGGACGCAATCCGGCCCGCGCCGCCACCCCAATCGCCGGCTTGCCGGGGGCGGGCGCGGTGCTCACGGTGCGCGGTTCCATGAGCGATTCCGCCCCCGATATTTCCAACGACCAACACGCCGTGCGCCGCCGGAAGCTCGACGAGATGCGCGCGACGGGCTTCGACCCCTTCCGCGCCCACGTTGCGCCCACCCACTTCTCGGCTGACGCGAAAGCCCTCTACGTCGAGGGCCAGGACAACGTCGTCGCGGTCACCGTCGCGGGTCGCCTGGTGACTTTCCGGGTGCAAGGCGGCAGCTCATTCGTCAAAATCCAGGATCAGCAGGGGCAGATCCAGCTCTACTTCCGCAAGGACGTGCTCGGCGAGGAGCGTTACCTGTTCTTCAAGAAGCAGCTCGATCTCGGCGACATCATTGGCGTCACCGGCACGCTTTTCCTGACCAAAACCGGCGAGATCACGGTGCGGGTGGACGCCTTCACCCTCGTATCGAAGGCCCTCCGGCCCCTGCCCGAAAAGTGGAGCGGCCTCACCGACGCCGAGCAGATCTATCGTCAGCGTTACCTCGATCTCATCGTCAACGCCGAGTCGCGCCACCGCCTGATGACCCGCGCGCGCATCGTCAGCGCGGTGCGGCGCTTTTTGGAGGACCGCCAGTTCCTCGAGGTCGAGACGCCCGTGTTGCAAAGCGTGGCCGGCGGCGCGGCGGCGCGGCCTTTCCAGACCCACCACAACGCCCTCGACACCGATTTCGTGCTGCGCATCTCGCTCGAGCTTTACCTCAAGCGCATGCTGGTGGGTGGCTACGACCGGGTCTTCGAGATCGGGCGCAACTTCCGCAACGAGGGCGTCTCCCGCCGCCACAATCCCGAATTCACCATGCTCGAGGTCTACCAGGCCTACAGCGACTACCGCGGCATGATGACGCTGGTGAAGGACCTGCTCGTCCACCTCGTGCGCGACGTGGTGAAGCCCACGGAGCCCGACGGCGAGGGCGAGAATCCTCCGCGCCGGCCGACGATGAAAATCAAACACGCCGCCAGCGGCCAGGAGATCGATTTCGGGGCCGAGTGGCGTGAGGTGAAATACAAGGACCTCATCGTTGAAAAGACCGGCGACGCCGACTGGTTCGCCCGTTCCAAGGATGAAAAGGTCGCCGGCGTGCAGCGCCTCGGCCTTTACGCCGACCCGAAGTGGGAGGAGTTCGAGCTGACCAACGAGATCTTCGGCAAACTCATCGAGCCGACGCTGATCCAGCCGACCTTCGTCACCCACCTGCCCAAGGAACTCTGCCCGCTGGCGAAAATCACCGCCGACGACCCGACGACCATCGACGTCTTCGAGCTTATCATCGGCGGCATGGAGGTGGCGCCGGCGTATTCGGAGCAGAACGACCCGGACGTGCAGCGCGCGATGTTCGAGGCCCAGGCGGGCGAGGAACAGCAGAAGATCGACCACGACTTCCTGCTCGCCCTCGAACACGGCATGCCCCCCGCCGGCGGCATGGGCATCGGCATCGACCGCCTCTGCATCCTCCTCACCGGCGCGGAAAGCATCCGCGACGTCATCCTGTTTCCCCAACTGAGGAACACGGCGGGCTGAACGCGATCCAAGGAGCCAGAAGTTAGAAGCTAGAATTTAGAATTGAATGGTGCTTCGCCGCCTCCCGACGCGGACGCTACGGATTCCGGCTTCTCGCTCCTAACTCCTAACTTCTAGATTCCTCCTGAAAAATGCCCTGGCCGCTCTACCTTGCGCTGAAGCAGCTCTTCCCGACCGGGCGGCGGTTTCCGTTTTTCACCTTCATCTCCATCCTCGGGGTGACGCTCGGGGTGGCGCTGCTCATCGTTTCCATCTCGGTCATGGGCGGCTTCGGGCGCGAGATCCGCAACATGATCGTCAACACCCAGGGCGAGGTGCAGGTGCGCGCGACCGGTTTGATGGATGATCCGCGCGCGGTGATGGCCGCGATCGAGACCGTGCCCGGGGTCGTTGCCACCACGCCTTTCGCCGAGGGCGTGGTCATGC
Organism: Opitutaceae bacterium; assembly: GCA_027482905.1. Lineage (GTDB taxonomy): Bacteria > Verrucomicrobiota > Verrucomicrobiia > Opitutales > Opitutaceae > IMCC26134_A. The sequence continues at coordinate 5,865 of JAIXVP010000226.1, read as the reverse complement.
TCCAGCACGAGAACAAACCCGCCTTTCCCGCCATCCAGGGCGTGGACGCGACCCGCGTGGATCGCGTTATTCCCCTGCGAAAATTCGTCGTGGCGGGCGACTACGACGCGCTCGACGACGACCGCGTGATCCTCAGCGCCCAGCTCGCCATGACCATCGGAGCGAGGCTGGGCAGCAAGGTTTCGGTCTACTCGCCCCTGCTGCTGGAAAAACTGAAAGCCGACGAGATCCTCATCCCGCGCGAGCTGGAAGTGTGTGGCATCTTCGAGATCGGTCACCAGCAGCTCGATAGCAGCGTGGTCATCGTGACCCTGCGGACCATGCAGGAACTCTATGGGCTCGGTCGTTCCGTCCACGGGGTGAACGTCAAACTCGCCGACGGCGTCGATCCCGACCGCGCGGCCGCCGCGATCAACCGTGCGCTGCCGGGCGACGGCGTGGCCAAGACGTGGATGGACGCGAACGAGGAGTTTCTCTTCGTGCTCCAGTTGGAGAAAAACATGATCTTCTTCCTCCTTCTTTTTATCATCGTGGTGGCGGCGTTTTCGGTCGCCTCGTCGCTGCTCATCGCGGTGGTGCGGAAAACCCGCGAGATCGGCCTGCTCGGCGCGCTCGGGGCCACGCCCGGGCAGGTGGCGGCATGCTTCTGCTATCAAGGCGTGATCATCGGCGTGGCCGGAACCGCCTCGGGGCTGGCGCTGGGTTTCACCGTGGTGCACTTCCGCAACGACCTCGTGGCGGGCTTCACGCGCTTGACCGGCAGCCAGGCGGCGCTGGAGCGGTTTTATCAATTCAGCCAGCTGCCGGCCTATCTGTCGGGCACCGACCTCGCGCTGATCGTCGCCAGCGCGCTGGTTGTCTCGACCCTCGCCGGTCTGCTGCCGGCTTGGCGCGCGGCGAAACTCAAACCGGTGGAGGCGCTGCGCAGTGAGTGACGCCGCCCCGATTCTCCAGGCCACCGGCCTGCACAAGAGCTACCTCAGCGGCGAGCGCCGGCTGCACGTGTTGCGCGGGGTGGAGCTGGCGGTGGCGGCGGGCGAGAGCGTGTCGATCCGGGGCGAGTCCGGCTCGGGCAAATCGACGCTCCTCAACCTGCTTTCCGGCCTCGACGCGCCCGACGCGGGCGAGCTGCGTTGGGAGGGCGAGACAACGCTCCCGGCCGCGCGCCGCGGACGACTGATCGGCTTGGTTTTTCAATCCTTCTACCTCGTGCCCGAGCTGGATGCCTTGGACAATGTGCTCCTCGCGGCGCGGCTGCTGGGCCCGATCGGGCCGGCCGAGCGAGCGAGGGCGGCGGAGTTGCTGGGCCGGGTCGGTCTGGCCGAGCGCGCGGGGCACGTTCCGGCCAAGCTCTCCGGCGGCGAACGCCAGCGCGTGGCCATCGCGCGGGCGCTGATGAACCGGCCGAAGCTGATTCTCGCCGACGAGCCGACCGGCAACCTCGACGAGGGCAGCGGCGAGGCGGTCATCGACCTGCTGCTCGCGCTGTGCGCCGAATCGGGCTGCGCACTCGTGCTGGTGACCCACAACGCCGCCCACGCCGCCCGCTGCGCCCGCCGGCTTTTCCTTCGCGAAGGCGGATTCCACTCCGACTAACGGACCGTGGGCGTTCGGTGGCGAAAGGAAACGGTGCCGTGAAAGCGGCGGACCGGGTATAGAAAGGCGACAATCCCAACCTGGTTTCCGCCCTCGAACGAACTTGCCCGGACCCGCGCGACGACCGTGCCCGGAAATCTGGCGGACAATCGACGAGTCGCCGGCCACCGGAACCGGGCGATGCGCCGCCTCGCCGAATTTCGCTTCAGCCCAGGTCAAACCCCGCGGCGCGCCACGAGCAGGAGGTGCTCGCACGCGAGCACGGTCTCGCCGCGTTGATTCGTCGCCGTCACCTGTTCGCACACGATGCCGTGCCCCGGCCGCTTGGGGTCGGCGCGACACTCGCCGATACGCACCGCGCAACGAATGGTGTCGCCGATGAAGACCGGCTTGATGAAACGGAGGCGGTCGTAGCCGTAGCTCATGGCCACCGGATTGACGGCGCCCGCCGTCAATCCCACCGCGACGCTGAACACCAGCGTCCCGTGCGCGATCCGCTGTCCGAAGGGCTGGGTTTTGCACCACTCGGCGTCCATATGATGAGGATAGAAATCCCCCGTCTGCCCAGCGTGCAGCACGATGTCCGTCTCCGTGATCGTGCGCCCGCCGGTCTGACGGGCCGCGCCCGGCGTGAAGTCCTCGAAGTAGATAGGCGTCATGATGGAAAAAATTGGTTCAATGCGTGGCGGGCCGCTCCAGCCCAAGTCGGCGCGACATCTCCTTCGCCGCTTTCTCGAGCTCCGCTTGATACCGGATGGGGAACGGCTCGTTCGCTCCCCGCATCAGCATCGAACAGGCCAGCGCGGCGACCACCCCCGAGGGACCGCCACCCACCGGCACCACCATATCGCGCACGCCGCTCATGGTTTCGTTCTCCGCCACCGAACACCCCCCCTTCATGATACCGCGTAGTTTGTCATCGAGGGCCACCGCCTGCGCTTTCGGGAACCGCAGACGCTTGACCAAGGCCGCGCGTTCCTCGCCCGGGAGATAGGCCAGCAACAATCGTCCCGAGGCGGTTTGCAGAAGATCGAAGCGCGCGCCGACCTCGATGGAGAGCCGCACCTTCGCCGGACTGTCGCTCTGCGCCACCACCAGCAGTTCGTCGCGGTTGAGGATGCTCAAATGACACGACTCCTGCGTCGCCTCGCAAAAGGCCTGCATCGGTTCCCTCGCCGCCTTGACCAGACGCTCCACCGGCGAATGCAGATGCGCCAGCTCGTAGAGCCGAAGGCTGAGCGTGTATTTTCCCGACAGCGGATCACGCCCGAGGTAGCCCCGCGCCTCCAGGCGGTTGACCATGCGGAACAACTCGCTGCTGTTGCGTCCCAGCCTCACCCCCAGTTCCGCCAGCGCCAGCGGCACCGGGGAACCGGCCAGCGTCTCCAGGACGTCCAAACCCTTGTCGAGGGCGGGCACGGCGTAGTCCGGTTTGGGCGCGCTGTTTCTGCGAGGCATCGCGCCAGTTGCTATTAAAATTAAGTTTTGCCAATAAAACAAAATTGCCCGCCCTATGGGTTCGGAGCGAACCACCCCATGCATCCCCTGACGTTTGATCACGCCCCTCCCCTGCCCGTCCGACTTTATCCCATCGTGATCCTCGGGGCCGGGGGTATCGTGAAGGACGCCCATCTGCCCGCCTACCGGCTCGCCGGCTTCCCGGTTCACTCCATCGCCAACCGCACCGTGGCCCGCGCCCGCGCGTTGGCCGACACCTTCGGGATTCCCCGCGTGTTCGCCTCCATCGAGGAGGCCGTCGCCGACGCCCCGCCCGACGCGATCTTCGACCTCACCCTGCCGGCCTCGATGTTCGCCTCCGCCCTTCGTCTGCTCCCGCGCGGCGCCCACGTCCTCATCCAAAAGCCCATGGGCGAAGACCTGGAACAGGCCCGCGAGATTCTCGCCGTCTGCCGCGAGCGCAATCTGAGCGCCGCCATCAACTGCCAGCTCCGCTTCGCCCCTTTCGTCATCGCCGCCCGCGACCTAATCGCCCGGGGCGTGATCGGCGACCTGCTGGACCTCGAGATGCGCCTGACCTGCTACACCCCGTGGCAGCTGTTCCCCTTCCTGCAAGGCATACCGCGCATGGAGATCGTTTATCACAGCGTCCACTACATCGACCTGATGCGGTCCTTTCTGGGCGAACCGCACGGCGTCCACGCCCTCACCCTGCCTCATCCGGGCAACCCCGGGCTCGCCCAGGTCCGCTCCGCCATCCTGCTGAATTACGGTCCGGACATCCGCGCCACCATCACCACCAACCACTGCCACCACTTCGGCGGCGAGCACCAGGAAAGCTATCTGAAATGGGAAGGCGCCCGCGGGGCCATCCGTGCCCGAGTCGGCCTGTTGATGGACTACCCCCGGGGCGTCGGCGACCGTTTCGAGGTCTGCCTCAAGGACGCCGAGGGCAACCCCGGCCCTTGGACCGCCTACCCGCTCCCGGGATCCTGGTTCCCGGAGGCCTTCATCGGCTCCATGGCCGTCGTCCAGCGCCATAAACAAGGCCTGGACGCCGCCATGGTCACCTCCGTCGAAGACGTCGCCCGCACCATGGCCGTGGTCGAGGCCGCCTATCTTTCCAGCGCGTCGGGCGGGACTCCCCCGCCGACCGTCTGAGCCTTCGTCCCTTCTCTCCCGCCCATGTCCACCCCCGTTCTGCTTCGCGGCATCACCTGGAACCACACCCGGGGCTATCTTCCGCTCGTGGCCGCCTCCCAGCGCTTCCACGAGATCCACGCCGGCGCGGTGGACATCGCCTGGGAAAAACGTTCGCTGCGCGAGTTCGAGGCCACGCCCGTGGACGAGCTCGCCGCCCGCTACGATCTGCTTGTCATCGACCATCCCTTCGTCGGCTACGCCTCCGCGACCGGCGCGCTCCTGCCGCTCGACCTTCATCTGGACGGCGCGTTCCTCGCCGACCAGGCCGCGCACTCGGTCGGCGGCTCGCACGAGAGCTACCTCTGGGAAGGTCACCAGTGGGCGCTGGCCATCGACGCCGCCACGCCCGTCGCCTGCTGGCGGCCGGACCTGATGGAAAAACTCGGCCTGTCGCTTCCGCGCGCCTGGGATGAACTGCTCGCCCTGGCCCGCGCCGGGCACGTCGAGTTGCCCGCCGCCCCGATCAACTGCCTGATGAATTTCTTCGCGCTGTGCGTTTCCCATGGCGAAGCCCCGGCGCTCGGCCGCGAACACCTCGTCTCCGCCCCCGCCGGCGAAGCCGCCCTGGCCGATCTCGCCGCGGTCGTCGCCGCCAGCGCCCCGGGCGGCCTCGGCCGCAATCCGATCCAAAGCTACGAGACGCTGCTGCGCCCGGAAAACGAACGCGTCGCCTACATCCCGCTCACCTACGGTTATTCGAACTACTCCCGCCCCGGCTACGCCGCCCGCCTCCTCGCTTTCGGCGATGTCGTCTCGCATCGCGGCGCCCCGCTTCGCACCACGCTCGGCGGGACCGGCCTCGCCCTCTCCGCCCGCACCCCGCACCGCGAGTGGGCGCTGCGGTTTGCGCGTTACGCCGCCTCCGGCGAAATCCAGAGCACCCTTTTCACCGCCGCCGGAGGCCAGCCCGGACATCGCTCCGCCTGGACGGACCCCGCCGGCGACCGCGCCGCGAACGGCTACTTCTCCGCCACCCTCCCCGCGCTCGACCGCGCCTGGCTGCGCCCACGCCACGACGGCTACATGCACTTCCAGGACCTCGCCGGCGACCTGGTCCACGCGGCGGTCTCGGGCCGCGCGTCCCCTGCGTCGACTCTGACCGAGCTCGACCGCCTCTGGCGCGCCTCCTTCCCCGCAGCCTGATCCCCGCCCACAATGTCCGCTCCCGACTCCACGCCGCGCCCGCTCGAGGGATTGCTCGTTCTCGACCTGGCCCAGTTTCTCGCCGCGCCCTTCGCCGCCACCCGTCTCGCCGACCTCGGCGCGCGCGTCATCAAGATCGAACGTCCCGGCACGGGGGACATCTGCCGTCAGCTTTACATCACCAACCTCAAACTCGACGGCGACAGCACCCTTTTCCACTCCATCAACCGCAACAAGGAGAGCTTCGCCGCCGACCTCAAAAACCCCGCGGACCTCGCCCGGGTCAAGCAACTCATCGCACGCGCCGACGTGCTCATCCAAAATTTCCGCCCCGGCGTGATGGAGCGCCTGGGGCTCGACTACGCGGCCGTGTCCGCCCTCAATCCCCGCCTGGTCTACGGCACCGTGACGGGCTACGGCTCGACCGGTCCATGGGTCGATCTGCCGGGCCAGGATTTGCTGGCC
>JAIXVP010000310.1 GCA_027482905.1 Opitutaceae bacterium | reverse complement strand
GGCGCAGCCTGCCCAAGGAGTTCCACTACGCCCGCCTCGCCACCCCCTCCGACGGCCTCCTCACCCTGACCGTCGGCGCCCAGACCCGCACCGTCTCTTTGGAACCCGCCGCCGTGGTCACCCCGCCCGCCCCGCCCGCGCCCAACGGCCTCACCTACGTGATCTTCGAGACCGGCGCCGCCCCCTACCGCGACCAGATCCGCATCGACCTGCCGCTCTTCCTCGTCACCGGCCGCATCTCCTACGTCGGCATGGCTCTCCCCGAGCTCTCGCGCGTCTCCGGCCACGCCCCTTCGCTCACCGTCGCCGGCGAAGGCGGCCAGAGCTTCCCCGCCGCCCTCGTCGCGTCGATGGACAGCGTTGTCGCCAAGGATTTTAAGAACGAGTGGCCCAGCATTCTGACCAAGACCATCATCTCCACCGCCACCAAGGCCACGATCGATGCCGTCCTCCAGAAACAGATGCAGGACCAGGCCGGCGCCACCGGGGCTTTGCTCTTCTCCGCCCTCACCGCCGTCACCCAGGCCGCCGTGAACATCGCCGACACCCGCACCTGGCGCAGCCTGCCCAAGGAGTTCCACTACGCCCGCCTCGCCACCCCGTCCGACAGCCTGCTCACCCTGACCGTCGGCGCCCAGACCCGCACCGTCTCTTTGGAACCCGCCGCCGTCCAGGTCGTCTATGTGAAGAGCACCAGCGCCTCCGCGCCCTTCCTCGTCGGTCAATTCATCCTGAAAAAGTAAACCCGTCCGCCCGCCTTTCCCTCCGCATGAAACTCCTCCTCGCCACCTCCGCCGCCGCCCTCGCCCTCCTCGGGTCGGGCTGCGCCACCAGCGTCAACACCGTCTCGCGATCCGAGCCGCAGGCCACGCCCTCCTACGTCGCCGACCAGCGCGTCATCACCGACTCCTCCCTCGGCCGCAAGGTCGCCATCGTCTCGGTCAACGAGGCCAAGGTCTCCGGCGACCTCCTGAAGATCCAGGTCACCCTCGAAAACCGCTCCACCAAACCCCAGGCCTTCACCTACAAGTTCGACTGGATCGCCACCGACGGCATGGAGCTCTCCGCCCCCACCGGCGGCTGGAAACAAATCCAGCTCGAAGGCCGCGAAACCCGCGCCGTCGCCGCCGTCGCCACCAGCCCCAAGGCGGTCGATTTCCGCCTGAAACTCCGCGAGAACTGAGTTTTCCCGGCTTGTCCCCCACCCTTCCTTCCCTTTTCCCGCCCGACACCTTTCCCAACATGAAGCTAAAATTCGCCACCGCCCTCTCCGCCGCCGCGCTCGCCCTCCTCGCCACGGGCTGCGCCACCAAAAACGACGCCAAATACGTCGATTCCCAGGGGCCGAACACCATCGTCTCGCTGAACAGCATCAACATCCAGGACTGGAACAACGCCGCCGACAAACTCGTCGCCTCCCTCCTCGAGTCCAACGTCCTCGAACGCGCCCCCAGCCTCCCCGCCGTCATGGCCGTCTCCCGCATCCGGAACAACACCCAGCAGCAGGTCGACACCGACGCCCTCACCAAGAAGATCCGCGTCGCCCTGAACAAGAGCGGCAAGATCGTCACCACCACCACCCTCGGCGCCGACGGCAAGGTCGAGGACGCCGTCGCGGCCGACGCCGGCGCGATGCAGTCCTTCATGGCCGGCGAGAAGCAGAAGACCACCCTGCCCTACTACACGCTCTCCGGCAAACTCCTCGAGGACCGCGTCCGCAGCGGCTCCACCCAGCAGACCACCTACACCTTCCAGCTGAGCCTCACCACCGTGAAGGACGGCCTCGCCGTCTGGGAGGACGAAACCCAGATCACCAAACAGGGCCAGCGCAGCTCCGTCGGCTGGTAATCCCGCCGTCACCCGCCCCCCGCCTCACCCAGCCCGGCCGCGCCTCCCGCGCGCCGGGCTTTTTGTTTTTCCGCTTACCTTTTTCCCCACCCGCCCCCTTCCTTCCCCCCGTTCCATCTTTCCCACCTCCTCGCTCCTGATACCAAATCCCCCAGCTTTCAGATTTTTCACCACGGATACTCACGGATGGACACGGATAGGGTCGGAACGGTTTGAATCCGTGTTAATCCGTGCCCATCCGTGGTTAACTCCTTCTTTTAAAGGTCTCTCAGAGCAAAAATCCATAGTGCGATCGATGTAACTCCTAGCTTCTAGCTCCTCTCCGCCTTTCCGATTTCCGCTTTCCGCTTTTCCGCTTTCCGCTTTTTCCGATGAACGACGCCGCCCTCGACGACGACCTCCTTGACGACTCCCTCGCCGAACCCGGCGAAGTCGGCCTGGTCGAGCCGCGCGACTTCGTTTCCCCCGAGCCCTTCGCCTGCGACGACGGTCGCGTCCTGCCCGGCTTCACCCTGCGCTACGAGACCTACGGCCGCCTCAACCCCGCCGGCGACAACGCCGTCCTCGTCTGCCACGCCCTCTCCGGCGACCACCACTGCGCCGGCATCCACAGCCTCGCCGACCGCAAACCCGGCTGGTGGAACAACCTCATCGGCCCCGGCAAGGCGGTCGACACCAACGCCCTCTTCGTCGTCTGCGCCAACGTCCTCGGCGGCTGCCAGGGCTCCACCGGCCCCCTTTCGATCAACCCCGCCACCGGCCGCCCCTACGGCCTCGCCTTCCCCGCCGTCACCATCCGCGACATGGTGCGCTCGCAGAAACGCCTGCTCGACCACCTCGGCGTGAAACAACTCCGCTGCGCCCTCGGCGGCTCCATGGGCGGCATGCAGGCCCTCCAGTGGGGCATCGAGTATCCGGCCTTCTGCACCAAGATCCTCGCCATGGCCACCACCGCCCGCGAGGGCGCCCAGGCCATCGCCTTCAACGAGGTCGGCCGCCAGGCCATCCTCCAGGACCCGGAATGGAACCAGGGCAACTACCCGCGCGGCGGCGGCCCCCGCGTCGGCCTGGCCATCGCCCGCATGATGGCCCACATCACCTACCTCTCCGACGCCTCCATGGACCGGAAATTCGGCCGCCGCACGGTCAAGGACCGCCCCGGCGCCGCCCCGGCCGCGCCCGCCGCCCCCGACCCCGCCGAGGCCGCCTTCCTCGGCATGATGGGCGACGAGGGTGCGCCCGCCACCCCCACAGCCGCCTTCGACGTGAACTTCGAGGTCCAGAGCTACCTGCGCTACCAGGGCCAGAGCTTCATCAACCGCTTCGACGCCAACACCTACCTCTACATCACCCGCGCCATCGACGGCTTCGACCTCGCCGCCAGCGGCGGCGGCACCCTCGAGGCGGCCTTCGCGCCCGTGCGAGCCGAGACCCTGGTGGTGGGGTTTACGAGCGACTGGCTGTTCCCGCCCGAGCAAAACCGCGCCATCGTCCTCGCCCTGCAACGCGCCGGCAAACACGCCTCCTACGCTGAACTCGCCACCGACCTCGGCCACGATTCCTTCCTGCTCGAAAGCCCCGAACTCTACGCCCTCGTCTCCGCCTTCCTCAACCGCCGGGCGTGAATCGAACGCGCGATCAAGGTTAGCCTGAATCCGAGGCTCGATCAGGTCCGGGGAGCGCACCCGTCCCGGGTGCTCAGCAGGGCCTCTCGCCCTACCACGCAAGCTCCAGCCGAGACACCAGAAACGGCCTGGGGACGCAAACGCCACCCGGACCAACATTACTCGTGCACCCAATAGTTGCCAAAGGAGCCGGGCCTTCCCACGTTCGACCACCATGAACGCCACCCTTGCCGAAGAGATAAGTCGGCGCTCCCCGGCGGCGAAACTCCTTCTGGTGGAGGAGCTTTTGGGCGATATCGCCAAAGAGTCGAACGCCATCGAACAGCCGGCTTGGCACGACCAAGCACTGGCCGAAGACGCGGCCCGCTACGTTGCCGACCCGGTGCACGGCAATTCTTGGGCCAACGTGAAGCGCCGAATCACAGGCCAATCCTGACATGGCCAATACGCTGTCCATCACCAAGAGCGCCGAAAGAAACATCATGGAGGCGTTGATCGGGTGTTTTTCTCCGGAATTTCTATCGCCTTCCGATGACCGCACGAACCGGATGACCTTTCTCGGCCTAGCCCCTAATGCATCCTGCTCAGCCTTGGCTCATCCTCCGTTGACTCGGCCCCATTTGGCTCGGCCCTTCGAGAGGGCAGAATGGCACTGGGAAAAATAATCGGTCTGATTTCCCCAAACCGCCACAATTTCATATGTTAAATCTAGAACGCACGCCCTACATCCTTACCCAGTTAGGATCAGATACCTTGATAAAAAGGCTTAATTCAATAGAGGAACGGGTTGCACTATTACGCCAGGCAGGAACTCTAAGCGCAGAAACTATTCGAGATTACTATGGCGAAAAGAGATTCGAACAAGTTGCCGAATCAAACGCAATAGAGGGGAGCACGCTCTCGATTGGAGAAACTGAACTTGCCGTCCTAAAAGGAATAACAATCACTGGCCACGATCCAGCGTATGTGCGAGACGCCATTTCATTAGACACAGCGCTTAATCGAATCGCTGAACTAGCGCATGACCGAGAAAAACCCACAGACATCACACAACTCCAAGAAATTCATGCGCTTATACTTGGCGAACGAGATGGAGGCGGCATCTTCAGAAGCCAACCCGTAATAATCACGGGGTCAAAACATAGGCCACCCAAAACATGGAATGCCATAATGACACAAATGGAAGAATGGGAAAAATGGTCACTCGAAAACATCTCCCTTCCTGGCCCCCTGCGTGCGTTGGTCCTTCATGCTTGGCTAACACACATCCATCCATACATTGACGGAAACGGACGCACAGCAAGAGCGATCGGAAATCTTGAACTAATCCGCACAGGATATCCTCCTGTCATCATAAAAAAGAAAGAACGTGACAGATATATTGAGGCGCTAGGAGAATCAGATGAGGCTGGCGATATTCGATCCTTTTCAGAATTGATATTGGATAAGCTAGACGGATCAATTACGGGGCTAGAAAATTCAGCCAAACGCAAACAAGGCTACGACCCCGTTATCATAAAGATACGCAACGCACAGGAAAATCAACTCAAAGTCTGGGTAACTAGCGTTCAGCTTTTAGCGGCCATTATCGAACAGAAATTAGGCATTCTACTGGACCCAGTAGGCGGAAAATGCAGCTTTTTCCACTACGAGTCATCACTTGATATAGATGATTATATTGAACTATGCAATGGACGAAACGTATCCAAAACCTGGGCATTTAAACTAAGAATCGACATCCCTGGAATGCGAAGATTAGAAAAATTGACGTATGTGGGTCACAGGAGCGCCCGCATGCATCAATATCACAACAGAACAGGAGGCCCCTCATTATACTGGTCCAGTAAGGTCCCAGACTCCCCGACCCCATGGTCATCCATAGATCACTTGGCCCCCCATGCTGTGGAGCTAAGCATCGACCCCAACAATGGAGATGAATGGTATGCAAAACAACTAGACGACTCAATCTCCAGAATTAAGACCACCAAACTAGGAGAGCAAATCGCCAAATCTCTCATTGATCAAATGAGCACATAGGCTGCACACCATAATTTGCTATTTGAAAACACATAAGATGGCTTCGACCAGCGTTCCAGACAGCATTTTCGAAAACAATATTTCATTTTCAACTTTTTCACGCTGGGTGCCCCCAGTGGTCGAGGCGCTCTTTCCGACAGGAACGCCTAGAGTCGATTTCTATCCTCGCCTTGTATTACTCCCGATCAAAGACCGCTGGCGAGAACGGGTTTTCTTAAATTCTATAGCAACAATTGGATATGAAAATCCTAAACTTGTAGCCCATATAGAACAGCACGGCATCCACACATCAAAATGCTACTCGGCTTTCAAACAAAACTATAAAGGATTCCTTCTTTTCTGCGCATATCCAACACCCACCATAGATTTCAACAACTTCGGCTTAGTCGCCATAAGCTTGGTCGCAAAAACAATCTTAATAGAGCAAGTGACAGCCAAAAAGAACGGAGTAAACGGAGGACGACGCCTAATTGAGATATTAATTAAGGATTTAACCCATTGGGCAAAAGCCCATGATATCCACTTTATTCGCACAGTCACAACATCCGAAAGATCCCTCTCATTATTTTTAAAAAACGGTTTCCGCGAGGTTACGGCTTCTCATTTGATAAGTAACCCTAACCAAAGACATTTGATCTTGGTTTTATGATTCTCACACGCGGCTGTCAGTCTACACGAGACCAACGGGGTTAGGCCGAGAAATGCTAAAAACTGAAGGGTGGCCAAGGCGTAAGGTTCAGGCCATGTGTTTTGGGATTTTAGGTGAAACAGACCCTCGCCTTAGGTTGCTTTAAATCGCGCTCCTTGATTTTTTATATAGGGCTACAAGTTCGACCGGTCTCGACAGCGTTCTTATTCTTTTGGACGCCTCACTCCTTTGGCCGTGCCGCGGCCATTTACCGGCCGCCTAACCTTCCAAACCAGCCATCCTCATGATCCTCCGCCGGTTCACCTTGCTCCTTTGCCACCTCCCCGTTCTGGCCGCCGGCCCCGCCGCCGCCCAGCAAGCGACCCTCTCCGAACTCGTCAAAGCCTCCGTCGCCCAGCCTCTCGCCGAGGGTCGCCTTATCGGCGCCGTCACCCTCGTCGCCCGCGACGGCCAGATCCTCGACCTCCAGGCCCACGGCCTTGCCGACCGGGAAACCCAACGGGCCATGACGACCGACACGATTTTCCGTATCCACTCGTTCACCAAGGCCATCACCTCCACCGCCGCCCTCCTGCTGCACGAGGAGGGCAAGTTCCAGTTCGATGATCCGGTCAGCAAATGGATCCCCGCCTTCGCCCAACTCACCATCAAAGACGGAGCCGGCACCCGCCCCGCCACCCGGCCCATGCTCGTGCGGCATCTCTTCACCCACACCTCCGGCCTCTCCTATGGCCACACCGCCAGCCTGGATGCCGGGGACAGCGCCGCCGTGGCGGACGCCATCGCCCGCACGCCCCTCGAGTTCGAGCCCGGCCAGGGTTGGTGTTACGGCGTCTCCATCGACGTCCTCGGCCGCCTCGTGGAAATCTGGTCCGGTCAAGGGCTCGACGCCTTCTTCGCCGACCGGATTTTTCAGCCGCTCGGCCTCACCGACACCGCGTTCTTCGTCCCCCCCGCCAAACGCGCCCGCTTCGCCACTCTCTATGTGGAGGAGAAAGGCCAGCCCAACCAGTTCCGGCCGACCGACACCGCCGGCGCGTCCGGACGACCGGTCGCCTCCGCGGCCCCGACCTTCTGCATGCCCGGCGGCGGCCTCTACTCCACCGCCCGCGATTACTACCGCTTCCTCCAAATGATCCAAAATGGCGGCGAACTCGACGGCACGCGCCTCCTGCAGCCGGAAACGGTTGCCCTCATGCGAACGAATCAGGTGCCGGCGGAGATCGGCTGGCTGCGCTTCGGCGACGAGGTCCGCGACGGCTTCGGTTTCGGCTACGGTTTTAACGTCGTCGCCCAACCCAGCACCTGGGACCCGGCCGCCCGCCCCGGCGAGTTCGGCTGGGGCGGAGCCGCCAGCTGCCACTACTGGATGCACCCGGAGCAAAAATTGATCGTGATCACCCTGGAGCAAACCCAACCCTACCGCTGGACCTTGGAGCGGGCGCTAAAATCCATTGTCTATCAATATTTTACCAATTAATCTAAACACATGGCCCGGTAAAGGCCGGCAAGAGCGCGCAGGCCGTGAAATGCAAAAACCCGAGTCCCCGGGGCCGGTTCCAAGTCTTGATCCACTTTTTCGCGCAAGGCCTGCGTCAAGGGTGGTTCACCGCGGCGGATATTCATCATCTCTCGACCTGGCCCCGTCGCCGTTTCCCGCCGGGTAACGCTTAGTCGTCGCCTTGGCGAAGCCCGGAGAGATTTCACTGCGAGATGAGAATGTGGAGGAATCCGGTTCGGGACGAAGGGGGCATGTAGGTCGCCGTGCGGGCCGTCCCGTTGGTCTGCATAATCACTCCGTCCGCGCTCCAATTGCGAAGGTCCGTGGAGGCCTCCACCGTGTAGGTGAGGTCGGCGCGCACGGCGTGAAAATCAAGCCGCAGGGCCCCGTCGGCGTTTAACGTGGGATTGATGCCCAAACCGGAAGGCCCGACCGGCGCGGGCGCCATGGGGTTGGGACCGAAGACGGGGACGTTAAAGGCATACTTGAGCAGGTTGGGCACGCCGTCGCCCGCCGGCATGGCGTGCGGGCCGGAGATTCCGGGATCAGCCAGCTGGGCGGAGTTGAACTGGGTGCCCCGCCATTGGGCGAACGTGGTCGCGGCCAGGGTCGTGATCATCACCGGCGCACTCGCGACCGAGCCGAGAGCGTTGCTCGCCATCAAGCGGTAGTTACCGCTCTGCGCGGCTTGGACGTCGGAGAGCGTGAGGGTCGGGCCCGTGGCACCGGAGACATTCCCGTAGCCCATGGCGCTTTGTCTTTGCCACCGATAAGAGAGCGGCGGAGTGCCGTCCGCGATGCCGGTGAGAACGAGAAGGTGCCCGAGATTGACGTAGGCGGAAACGGGCAGGTCCACGTTGATGGGCGCGGTCGAGACGATACCGGCGTTGTGCATCCAGCCCGCCGTGATCGCGAGAAACTGGCCCTGGTGATTGCCCGGCATCGTGATCTGCCCGACGGAACCATCGCCCCAACCGACGACGGTGCGATCAGCCAAAAGGGCGAGCGAATGGTAACGTCCGGCGGCAGGCGCGCGGGCCACGCCCAGGCCCGGCGGAACGACGGACTGGCCGAGCTGCGGCGCGACCGTGGTGGTGCCGCCCGCGCCCCACGCCACGACCGTGCCGTCGGCCTTGACCGCGACCGTGTGATAAAAACCCGCCGCGATGGCGACCACGTCGGTGAGACCGGGCGGCACGGTCGATTGGCCATGGGTGTTGTCGCCCCAGGCCGCCACGGTGCCGTTGGCGCGCAGCGCGACGGTGTGATAGAAGCCGGCCGCGACGGCGGTGACGGTGCTCAGGCCGGACGGAATGGTGCACTGCCCAAAGCCGTTGCTTCCCCAGGCGATCGGCACACCTGACGACGGCAGGGCCACGCTATGCGCCCCGCCGGCGGCGATGCCCACAATCTGAGTCGAGCTTGAGAACCAGGAAGGAACGAGGGCGGCCGGGATGTTGATCTGCCCCTCGGAATTGTTGCCCCAGGCGAGCACGGTGCCGTTGCTTTTGAGCGCAAGGCTGTGGCCCTGCCCGGCGGAGATGGCCACGACTCCGGACGAAGCGGCGGCGGGCACGTTCGACTGGCCGGACGTGTTCCAACCCCAGGCCAGCACGGAGCCGTTCTGCTTGAGCGCGAGCGTGTGGCCTTGCCCGGCCGAGACCGCGACCACGCCGGACAAAGCGGCGGCGGGCACGGCGAGTTGCGCGAAGGTATCGTCGCCCCACGCCACGACCTTGCCGGGGCCCACGGAAGCAAGCACCGCGAGGTGGGCCGGGGCGTTCCCGGCGGTGGTGGCGGCGACCGTCCCCGCGCAGTTGCTCACCTCGACATGATAGTCACCGGTGTCCGCCACCAGCAGCCCGGTAATGGTGAGTTGGGCCGTAGTGGCGCCGGTGATACGGCTGGAGTTGGTCAACGGCGTGCCGTTGCGAAACCACTGGTAGACCAACGGAGGCGAGCCGGAAGCAGGACAGTTGAACACCGCCGTCTGACCGGCGAGCAGCGTCTGGTCGGCCAGGTAAAGACCAAAGACCGGCGGAACGGTGACGAGCGCGACCGTGTGGTGCGAGCCAGCGACGATGGAAAGCGGACAAGTCAGCCCTGTGGTGGGAACCGAAATCTGCCCGTAACTGGTAGAACCCCAGGCAACGATCGAGCCATCGCTCTTCTGCGCCACACAGTGAAGAAAGCCGGCGGTGATCGCCACCACATCGGTGAGCGTCGCCGGAACTTCGTTTTGGCCTCCTGGACCCGTGTCATAGCCCCAACCCACCACCGTGCCATCGGACTTGAGCGCGAAAGACTGACCGGCACCGGCCGTGATCGCGACGACGCCCGTGAGCCCGGACGGGACGTTGGTCTGCCCATTAATGGACTGACCCCAAGCGACGACCGTGCCGCCGGAGGTGAGCGCGAGGGAATGGGCGCTGCCGGCGGCAACGGCGACCACGTTGGAGAGACCGGCCGGCACATTGAGTTGCCCTTGAGTGTTATCACCCCAGACGACGACCGTGCCATCGGATTTTGCGACCACGCTATGGTAATTACCGCTGGCGAGAGACACCACCCCCGAAAGCACCTGACCACCGAGCGTGACCGGGTAAGCCGAAGCGGCGCTAGAGGAGGGTGTCCCGGTAATCTGACCATAATCGTTAGCACCCCAGGCAACCACCGAGCCATCGGCTTTAAGCGCGAGAAAGTGCGAGCCGGCAGGCCCCGTGCCGAGGGCGACGATACCGGACCCTGCCGCACTGGGCGGGAGATAAAGGTTTTGAGCATTATACCCCCACGTCACCACGGACCCGTTGGCCAGAATCGCAGCGGAGGTGTGACCGATGGCGGATATAGCCAGCACACCTTGCTGGGTGCTGGCCGGAGGAGTGCTCTGCCCGAGATTGAGGCCCGCGACTGAACCCGGCTCGCCTGCGCCCCAGGCGACCACCCGCCCGGGCGGGGCGGCTCGAACCCACGCCGCCCCGAGCGACAAGGCCAACAGCAGACGGAGAGCGAGAAACCACGAGATTGGCGTGAAGTGGCGCGGTCGAGGTTTCATGGTGGGGGTAAATTGGAATCTCTCCGAAGCGGACAGGTGGACCGCGCGGTAGAGGAGGCGCCGCGTTCTGGCTCGGACAGCAACATTCGAGCCGCCCGACGCTAAGGAGCGCGCGGCTCGATTGCACGAAGCATCGGCGGCGCATCAAGACCCCGGCGGGACAAATCGCCCTCGCGGTCCTCAAGAATTGCGCGCGGGGCGTCTCGATCGACCGCGAAGACGAAGCCGCGGATCAGCGGAGGTATTCTTTCACCGAAGCGGTAACAAACGCCGCCGGCCGCCGTAGCACCCGCGAGCGACGCAAGACCGCGTCGCCAAAACACCACGCCCCCCCACGCCCGTCCCGACCCACCCATGAACATGAGTCGCCACCATCGTCCATTCGTCATCCTTGCCTGCCTGGGACTGATGCTGTCCGAAGTCCCGGCCCGCGCCCAAACGCTGTTCCCGACCCCCTATACCTTCCACAACGACGTCGCCTACGTGTCCGGCGGCGCGTCCCGGCAGGTCATGGACATTTACACGCCCACCGGAGCCGCCGGGCCGCTGCCGGTCGTCCTGTTCGTCCACGGTGGCGGGTGGAACTCAGGCTCGGCGGAGTCGTATATGAATCTCTGGCCCGGCCTGGGTCAGGGCAGCTTCGCCATCGCGGCCGTAAACTACCGGCTTAACACGCCCTCGGAGCCGCTGGTCACCCAGGTCGATGACATCAAGGCGGCCATCCGCTTCATCAAGGCCAACGCCGCCACGTTTAACATCGACGCCGGAAAGGTGGGCTTGTTTGGGCAATCGGCCGGCGCGCATTTGTCGGGCCTCGCCGCGCTCACCAGCGACATCGCCCGCTTCGGAAGCGCGGCGGATCCGGCGAATACCCAAAACCTCGGGCAGTCGACCCGGGTGCAGGCGGTCGTGAGCTGGGCCCTGCCGCCCGCGAGTTTGAGCGGCAATCCCACCTTTGTCTTGGGCAACTACATCGGCGCCGGGGATCCCGCGTTCCGGA
Source organism: Opitutaceae bacterium (assembly GCA_027482905.1). GTDB lineage: Bacteria > Verrucomicrobiota > Verrucomicrobiia > Opitutales > Opitutaceae > IMCC26134_A. Next base: position 1,090 of record JAIXVP010000310.1, on the reverse strand, counting down.
TGTTTCACAGCCCGACGGATGAAGTGGTGAACATCAGTTTTGCCCGCAGCTTCCTCAATTCCATGGTGACCGCCGGCGTCGGAGCCCACCTCACCGAAGTGACCGGTTCCCATTTTCCGTCCGACTCCACGCGGTTGGCGAACGCGCCGGTGATCGTATCCTACTTCGACACCCAATTCGCCGCCATCCCGGAGCCTTCCCACAGCGCGCTGCTGGCGGCGACCCTGCCCTTGCTCTGCCTGTGCCGTCGCGATCGGAAACGCGACCGCACGTCCGCTGCTTAGGCCAAACCGATTCAGCCCGTGGCGCACAATCCATCGCCGCTCCGCGCGCGACGACGGCGCAGCGCGACCGCGAACAGCGCGGCGACGGCGGCGAACGCGCCCGCGCCGGCCGGCTCGGGCACCGCGGCGGCGCCGACGAACGACGCGTCGCCCACGACGGAGTTGTAGCCGAAGCCGGTGAGCGTCACCAGGGTGCTGTCGGTCTGGCGCACGATGCTCGCCCAGCCGTAGTAGGCCTGCGCGTTGTCGACAAAAGCGAGTCCGACATAGCCGGTTTCGCCCGCCGCGAAATTGGAAAGCACGGACGGGAGGGAGTAGATATCGGTGGCGAGATTGGCCGAGCCCCAGAACGGCCCGGCCGAGTCCACCGAGGAGCCGTAGGCGAGGTTTTTGGCGTCCGGACCACCGTCGTAGACGACGCGGTTGTCGACGGGCACGCCGACGATCAGGGTCTGGTCGTAGCCGGAGCCGGTGACGTTCAAGATTTGAAACCGATGGGTGCCGCCGGTCGATGAGACCTCTCCCGTGAGCGGGTTGAAGTAGATCGAGGAGTTGAGCGAGGGCAGCGCGACATTCGCCTCCCACTGCACCTGCGTGGCGTTAAGCGCGGAGCCGATCGCCAAAACAACCCCGCACCCGAGGGCGCGAAGCGAGGAGAGATGAGAAACAAGGCGGCGTGGTGAGGAGAAGGTGTGCATGATAAGTCCATAAACTCGGATGCGCCCAAAATTTCTTGATCAAAAAAATCTCGGCCCACGCGCCGACCCTTCCCGCGCTGCTCGGCCGCCGAAATGAATGCGAAGGCT
>JAIXVP010000329.1 GCA_027482905.1 Opitutaceae bacterium | reverse complement strand
GCACGACCATCGTGGATGGCGCGTCGCTGGCCGCCCTGGTCGCCAACTTGCCGGTGGCGAGCATCGGCGCCGAGCGCAGCAAGGGCGCCTGAACATGGAGAGCCCCACGCCCGGCAACGACACCGGGACGCGGGGCGAGGCATCGGCCTGGCAGCACGATCCTCGCCCCTTTGGCGAACGCACCGAGCGCGCGATGCGGCGGCGAGGTGCGGCATGAGTGCCAGAGTGATCCCCCTCGACCTCAGTCGCCCGACCGGCCCGGTGCGCACCTGCACGCCTTGCCTCCCCGTCAAGACCGTCAAGGCGAGGGCTCGGGTCTTGCTGGTCTATACCGCTGAGGACTTCTCCCCCGTGCACCGCGACTTTCTGGTCTCTCTGCTGACGATCCGAAGGCCCCTGGGCCCGGTCGCGACGCGGAACCTGGAAGCGATGTGGCAGCGTGCGGCGGAACGGCTGAGGGGTGCGCCGCATGCTTGACGGCATTGCCCTGGACTTTGCTCGCTTGATCGGCCCCGTCGCGCGCCGCCTGCTGGGGGAGCCTAACGACGCCTTGTCCAGCGAAGTGGAACTGCGGTTCGGTCGGAATGGCAGCCTGTCTGTGAAGCTCGCCGGCGACGGCGCTGGGACTTGGTTCGACCATGAAGGGCAGCAGGGCGGTGGTGTGCTTGACCTGGTGGAGCGCGAAACGCGCCTGGTCGACCGTGAAGCCCTTGAGTGGCTTCAGCGCGAAATAAGTCCCGAGATCAAAACGCAGGCCTCAAGGTTCACCTCTGCGCCTGTGAGGAAGTCGTCTCTTGGCCGGATCGTGGCAACCTACGACTATCATGACGCCTGCGGCGCCCATGCCTTTCAGGTGGTGCGCTACGAACCAAAGACCTTCCGGCAGCGCAGGGACGACGGCGCTGGCGGGTGGACTTGGAGCGTCAAGGGCACCCGCCTGGTGCCCTACCGCCTGCCCGAGTTGCTGGCCGCGCCGCCGCAGGCGCCCGTCTTCGTCGTCGAGGGTGAGAAGGACGTCGATGCCCTTCGCGCCCTGGGCCTCACAGCGACCTGCAATGCGGGAGGCGCCGGGAAGTGGCGCCAAGAGTACGCAGCGCACTTCAGTGGCCGCGCGGTCGTGGTGCTGCCCGACAACGACCCGCAGGCGAAGGACGCGAGAGGCAGCCCGCTCCATCATCCGGACGGTCGGCCGGTGCTTCCGGGCCAGGATCACGCTGCCGACGTTGCGCGCAGCCTCGCCGGCACCGCGGCATCGGTTCGCATCCTTGCCCTGCCCGACCTGCCCACGAAGGGCGATGTGTCCGATTGGTTGGCTGCCGGCGGCACGGCCGATGCTTTGCTGCGCTTGGCAGAAAGCGTGCCGACCGTGGAAGCGCCCGCGGCCGCGCAGAAGCAGCCACGCCGGAAGGCGTCGCGCGTGCGGGCGGAGCCAGACCCTGGTGCGCCTGCGTCCATCCGGCTCCGTGGCGGTCACCTGCACGAGGAAGCCACGGCCGGCGAAGCGGCCATTGTCGCGGCGGGCCGGCCTATCTACCAGCGCGGCGCCGGCTTGGTTCGGCCAGCGTTGCAGGTTGTCCCGGCAGCGCATGGCCGGACCACCAACTCCGCGTGTCTCGTGGAGATCACGGCGCATGGCTTGATCGACCAACTCTGCGCCGTGGTGACCTGGGAGAGGTTCGACGTCCGCTCCGACGACTGGGTGCAGGTCAACCCGCCCATGTCGGTGGCGCACACGATCCTGTCCCGCATGGGCGAATGGCGGTTCCAGCGCATCGCCGGCGTCATCACCACGCCGACCCTGCGGCCGGACGGCAGCATCCTTGCTGAACCCGGCTACGACGGAGCCACCCGCCTCTTCCACATGGCCGACCCGGACCTTCGCCTTCACCCCGTCACCGAGGCCCCGACGCGATCCCATGCGGAGAAGGCGCTGGCGCTGCTGTCCGGGCTGCTGACCGAGTTCCCGTTCGTCGATCAAGTCAGCCGCGCCGTCGCGCTGTCGGGCCTCATCACACCAGTGGTGCGCGGCGCGCTCTCGGTTGCACCGCTGCACGCGTTCAAGGCCTACACCGCCGGCACCGGGAAGTCTTACCTCGCGGATGTCGCCAGCGCGATCAGCACCGGCAGGCCTTGCCCCGTTGCTTCCGCGGCGCCGGACGAAGCAGAGACGGAGAAGCGCATCGCTGGACTGTTGCTGGCCGGCTTCCCGATTTGCAGCCTCGATAACGTCAATGGCGAACTCGGCGGCGACCTGCTGTGCCAGGCGATCGAACGCCCATTGGTCCGCCTCCGGCCCCTGGGCCGCTCCGATATCGTGGAAGTCGAGAGCCGCGCGACGCTCTTCGCGACCGGCAACAACCTCCGCGTCCGCGGCGACATGGTCCGCCGCACCATCGTGTGCAGCCTGGACGCCGGCGTTGAGCGGCCGGAGCTGCGCGAGTTCAAGGCCGATCCCGTCGTCACGGTGCTGGCGGATCGCAACGTCTACGTCTCCGCGTGCATCATCATTGTGCGGGCATACGAAGCTGCAGGACAGCCGGGCCGCCTGCAGCCGATCGCGTCCTTCGGCGATTGGTCGGATCGGGTTCGCTCCGCCCTGGTTTGGCTGGGCTGCGAAGACCCGGCGAAGTCAATGGAGGAGGCGCGGGAGGATGACCCGGAGCTTACTGACCTGCGCGAGGTGACGGGGCTTTGGCACGAGGCGATCGGTGCGGACGCAATGACCATCCGCGAGGTTTCGCAGATGATTGAGACGCGCGAAGAAAGCCGGATGGGAGAACCGACCGATTACCGTTTTCCCGATCTCCGCGAGGCCCTGCTGCGCCTGTTCGGTGAGCGCGGCGAGGTGAACGCACGGCGCCTCGGCAAGTGGCTGCTAGCGCGTGAGGGCCGGATCGTCGCCGGCCTTCGCATTAAGCGGGGCGTTGCAGCAGGCCATGAGAAGGTTCAGCGGTGGAGGATCGAACGATGCTCCTAATCTTATTTGCGGGGTTTGCGGGGTGTGCGGGGTTGGTTTCAGCCACCCTATGCAAACTGTCACCCCGCATCGCCGTCTCACGAAGAGAGACACAGTCAGAAACTGACAGTTCGCGCGTTGGGGCCAAAACAAACCCGCGAAACCCCGCAAACCCCGCACCGGAAGCGCGCCGCGTCCCGCGGGTTGCCACCTGCGGCACCAGGATCGAACACCATGAGCAGAAACACCCCGACCACCACCAAGGCGAAGCCGCCTGCCAAGCTGACCGGCCGCCCGAGCGTCTATTCGCGTGAGCTCGTTGCCATCATCTGTGGCCGTATGGCCGGGGGCGAAACGCTGACCTCCATCTGTCGCGCGCCGGGCATGCCGGCACACAGTACCGTGCGTCTATGGGCCATCGAGGACCGGGACGGGTTTTCGGCGCGCTACGCGCGCGCACGAGAAGCGCAGGCGCATGCCATCGCGGAGGGTGCGCTGGACGGCGCCCAGCGCGCGACCGATGCAGCACTCGGGCGCCTTGAGTTCGATGCGAAGCGGTGGTTTGCCGGCAAGATGCTCCCGCGGGTCTATGGCGAGAAGCCGGAACCGCAGGTCGGCACCGTCGTGAACCCCATCGTGGTGCTGCTGCAGCAGATGCAGGCGCGCGCACTGCCTGTCGTGCAGCACGAGCCAGGCGAAGTCGGGCACCGCGAATGAGAACCCGACGCAGAACGTAGCAGGAATCGCCAGGGTGGGCGGGAACAGGACATCGCTTCCCCGCCAAGCGCCGGGTCACGCCGTCAGAGACCCTTTGGCTGCGGCAG
>JAIXVP010000030.1 GCA_027482905.1 Opitutaceae bacterium | reverse complement strand
TGTCTGGCCGCCGAGCCGCTGGGCAAACCGCTCCTGCCCGTCGTCTCCTCGGGTCAATGGGGAGGCCAGGCGCCCGAGACCTGGCGCCGCACCCGGACCACGGACCTGCTTTACATGGCCGGCGGCGGCATCCAGGCCCACCCGGACGGTCCCGCCGCGGGGGTGCGGTCCCTTCAACTGTGGTGGGAGGCGGCGGTCGAGGGGTTGTCCTTCGCCGATGCGATCGCGAAGTATCCCGCGCTCGCGAAATCCGCCGCCAAGTTCGGCCCGGGCGCCGCTTGAACCATGCTGCGCCTGGCCTACTTCGCCGATGATTTCACAGGCGCCACCGACGCCCTCGAATCGCTCGCGCGCGCCGGCCTGCGCACCCGGCTTTTTCTCGATCCACCTTCCGCCGGACAGTGCGAGGAGCTCGACGCGATCGGAGTCGCCGGTCTCACCCGTTCGCTCGCGCCCGAGGCGATGGAGTCGGTGTTGCGACCGGCTTTCGCGGCGTTGCGCGAGCTGGGCCCGCGCCACGTCCATTACAAGGTTTGCTCCACCTTCGATTCGTCCCCGACCCTCGGCAGTATCGGCCGCGCGATCGACGTCGGTGCGTCCGTTTTTCGCGGGCCGATCGTGCCGCTGCTGGTCGCCGCCCCGGCGCTTGGGCGTTACTGCGCCTTCGGAAATCTTTTCGCGCGCTACGGCATCGGCAGCGGCGGCTACATTCATCGGCTCGACCGCCATCCGGCGGTGAGTCGGCACCCGGTCACCCCCATGTTGGAAGCGGACGTGCGGCTGCATCTCGGGAAACAGACGTCCAAGTCCATCGGTCTGGTCGATGTCGTCGAGTTGGAGGGCGGTGTCGTCGAAAGCGACGCCGCGCTGCGAAAGCTTGTCACCGCCGGTCACGAAATCGTGCTCTTTGACGCGCTCAACGGCGCGCATCTGGCGCGGGTGGGCGCTTTGATCGACGGGCTCGCCGCGGGGGAACCGGTCTTCTCGGCGGGTTCGTCCGGGATCGGCGTGGCGTTGACCTCGCACTGGGGGCTCGGCGCACGGTCCTTTCCCGCCGCCGCCTCCTCGGGTTCGCCGTTGCTGGTCATCTCGGGCAGTTGTTCGCCGGTCACCGGCGGACAGATCGCCTGGGCGCGCGCGAACGGTTTCGACGGCTTCGCGTTGCCGCTGGACGGCGGTGATTCCAGCGGGGAGCTGGATCAGATCGTGAAGGCTCTGCGGACGGGGCGAAACGTGGTCGCCTACACGAGTCTGGGGCACGCCCGCTGCCACGTGCCGGCGGACCGGCTGGGCACGATGCTGGGCCGGCTCGCGCGCGAGGCCATCGCCCGAACCGGGATCAAGCGCGTCGTCGTCGCGGGCGGCGATACCTCGAGCTACGCCGGTCGCGCCCTGGGTATCGAGTCGCTGGAGATGCTCGCCCAACTCACCCCGGGCGCGCCGCTGTGCCTGGCCCGCGCGCCCGGTTCCCCGGCGGATGGGGTGGAGATCGTGTTCAAAGGCGGCCAGGTCGGCGCGCCCGAATTCTTCGCCCGCGCCGCCGGGCTTCACTAGCCACCATTTTTCACCCCTGCTTTATGGCCCGTAAAACCCTCGCCCTGATTCATACGTCCGCGACCCTGGTCCCGGTTTTCCAACAGCTCTGCAAGGCGCAGCTGCCGAACGTCGACACCTTCAACATCGTCGATGACAGCCTCGTGCGCGCCATCGGCGCGAAGGGTGCGCTGACCGCCGACATCGCGCGGCGGGTCGAGGCCTACATCACCTCCGCCGAGGCGGGTGGGGCCGACTATATTCTCGTCACCTGTTCCTCCATCGGGCCGGCGGTCGAGGCCTCGGCGCCGTTTTGCGCGGTGCCCGTGCTGCGGGTGGACCAGCCGATGGCGGACGCGGCGGTCGCCGCCGGCCGGCGCATCGGGGTGATCGCGACCCTGCCGACCACCTTGAATCCCACCTCCGATCTTGTCCGCCGTCGCGCGATCGTCGCCGGCAAGACCATCGAGCTGACCGCGCGCCTGGTCACCGGGGCCTTCGAAGCGCTCATGGCCGGGGATGCCGCGACCCACGACACGCTCGTCGCCACCGCGTTGCGCGAACTTTCCGGCGAGGTGGACGTCATCCTCCTGGCCCAGGCCTCGATGGCGCGCGTCGTGGACACGCTGCCTCAGGCGGATCGTCGCGTGCCGATTTTCGCCAGTCCGCCCACGGCCGTCGCCCACCTCGCCACCCTGCTCTGAACCGATGCAAGCGCTGCGCAAATTCAGCCTCTACGTCTCCCTGGCCGCCGCCTTGGGGGTGCTCGCGAGCCTGCTCCTCGGCGTCGCCTATTGGGCGCCTTGCGCGGTGGTGACGGCGGTCGGTCTGGCGGTCGGTCTGGGCGCGGTGCCTTCGCTCAAAGGCTATCAATACACCGCGTGGATTCTGGCGGCCGTGGTGGCTGCCATGATCTACCCGTCGGCGTTCACGCATTGGGGTGATCTCAATCTGCGCAATAAGTGGCTTCTGCTCGGGGTCGTGCAGCTGGTCATGTTCGGCATGGGCACGCAGATGAGTCTGCATGATTTCTCGGGTGTTTTCAAAACCCCGCGCGGCGTGGTGGTGGGCATCGTCTGTCACTTCTCGGTCATGCCGTTGGTCGGATACGGGCTGACGCGCGTCTTCGCCTTTCCTCCTGAAATCGCCGCCGGCGTTATTCTCATCGGTTCCTGTTCGAGCGGACTGGCCTCGAACGTCATGGCCTACATCGCCCGCTCCAATCTGGTCCTCTCCGTCACGGTCACGGCGATCACCACGCTGGTGGCACCGTTTATGACCCCCTTTTTGATGAAGCTTTTGGCCGGCACGCTCGTCGAGGTGAAGTTCGTCAACATGATGGTGGAGATCGTGAAAATCGTGATCGTGCCCATCATGGCCGCGTTGTTGCACGACGGTCTGAAGCGTGCGCCGGAGCGGCAACGTCGCGCGGTCTTCGCCGCCGCGTTCGTCGGGGCGCTGGTGCTCGCGGCCCTGCCCCTGGGCGTCTGGGCTTGGCTGGCCGCGCGGTGCGGAGCGGGCACCTTGCTCGGGGTCGAGTTGTCCGCCTTCGCCATCGGTTCGGTGGTGTTTGGCGCGCTTTATCACGTGGTCGCGCGTCGCTTCGCCGCCGTGGACCGCCTCATCCCGCTGGCCTCGATGGCCGGCATCGTTTACTTCACGACCGTGACGACCGCGGCCGGACGAGATAATCTGCTGAAGGTAGGCGCCCTGCTCTTTCTCGTCTCGGCGATCCACAACGCCGCCGGCTACTTTTTCGGCTACTGGCTCAGCCGCGTGGCCGGCCTCGACCAAAGTTCATCCCGCTCGGTGGCCTTCGAGGTCGGTCTGCAAAACGGAGGCATGGCCTCCGGAATCGCCGGTTCGATGGGCAAGCTCGGCACCGTCGGGCTCGCTCCGGCGGTGTTCAGTCCGTGGATGAACATCTCCGGCTCCATCCTGGCCAACTACTGGAGTAAGCGCCCGGTCGACGATTCGTCCGGGCCCGCGAAATCGTGAGCGGGGCTCGTATGTCCGTTCTTCGGTTTATCCGCTCGGTCGGGGGGTTGGTCGCCGTTTTGGCGGGGCACGGAATGTCCGCCGCCGACCTCGTCCCGGACGCGCTGGCCACAGGTTTCGCCACGCCGCCGGCCGATACGCGTCCGCGCACGTTTTGGTTGTGGATGAACGGCAACGTCACCCGCGAGGGCATCACCCTCGATCTCGAGGCCATGCACCGTGTCGGGGTGGGCGGCGTGATGATGTTTGACGGCAGCGACTACCTCCCGGCCGGTCCGGCGGGGTATCTGGACGCCCACTGGCGCGCGTTGATGACGCACGCCATCCAAGAGGGTAACCGGCTGGGCATCGACATCGGCATGCACAACGGCCCCGGCTGGTCCAGCAGCGGCGGGCCGTGGGTGACGCCCGAGTTGTCCATGCAACAGCTCACCTGGACCGAGACCGCCGTCTCGGGCGGGGGGCGCGTTGAGCGCGTCTTGGTTCGTCCGCACGCCAACGCGGGTTT
>JAIXVP010000129.1 GCA_027482905.1 Opitutaceae bacterium | reverse complement strand
GAACCAGACCACCGCCACCTCCGGTCCATCCGGCCACATCGACGACTACATGATCTGAAACCCGTGAACCGCTGGTCCGCGCCATTGACAAAGCGGCCGGGCTCGGGTGCGTTTCTCCGTTTTATCCCTGTTCCCATGTCCATCGTCATCTGGCTGCTCACCTTCGTTCTCGTTCTCCTCTCGGTCTTTCTGGTGCTCATCGTGCTCGCCCAGAAGTCCAAGTCCGACGGCGGCGTGGGCGCGGCCCTCGGCGGCGGCATGACCGAGGCGACCTTCGGCGCCGACTCCGGCAACGTCCTCGCCACCCTGACCCGAAACGGCGCCATCGCCTTCTTCGTCATCAGCTTCAGCCTCTACCTCGCCCACATCGCCCGCGATAAATCCGCCCGCGCCGAGTCCATCCTGCCAAAGATCGAGATCCCCGCCACCCCCGCGCCCGCCGCGACCCCGGCCGCCGCTCCCGACACCACCACGCCGGCCGTCGAGACCGCGCCGGCCGCGTCGGTTTCCCTGCCCACCGTGAGCGCCCCCGCTCCCGAGGCTCCCGCCTCCGCCCCGGCCGCCACGCCGGCTCCGGCGGAACCGGCGAAGTAAAGTTCGGGTCTATCCGCGCGTGGCCTGCCACCGCTTCCTCCTTTTCCGGCAGACGGGTTCCTCCGTCTGCCTTTTGTTTGCCCTCGCGCTGGCGCTGGGCCTCGTGGCGGCGCCTTCGGCCTCCGCCCAGTCGCGCCTGAACCGCCCGCCGCCCCGCTATCTCCAGCTCTCCCCGCCTGACCAAAAGGAAGGCGCCGAGATCCTGGGCGGTCTGCGCGCCGCCGGCCCGGCCGGCGACTACTACCTCGAATTCGACCTGCGCGTCCTCCCGCGACGCGGCGAAGAGACGCGCGTGCCGGGTCGCCTCTGGGGTGGACGCAACCGCGAGGGCCCCATCAGCCGGCTCGCGTTGAAAATCCCCGCCGCCGACGGTGTCACCCCGACCGAGCGCCGCATTCTCGTGCAGGGCGGCCCCCGGCCCGCCGCCTGGGCCTGGCCGGCGGGTGACGGCGACGCCACCATCGCGATCGACGATTCCGCCCTGTTCACTCCGCTGGCCGGCACCGATTTGTCGGCCTTCGACCTCCAGATGCCGTTCCTCTACTGGACCGACTTCGTCTACGAGGGGAAAACCCGCCTGCAGGACCGCCCGACGGACACCTTTCTCCTCTACCCGCCCGCCTCCCTCGCCACCCGCCGGCCCGACCTCGTCGCCATGCGCGTCTACCTCGATCCGCAATACCACGCGCTCGTCCAGGCCGAGCAGCTCGGCGAAGGCGAACGCGTGCTGAAGTCCTTCCGCGTGGTGAGCCTGCGCAAGATCGGCGAAAATTGGATCGTGCGCTCGGTCGAGTTGCGCGACGAGGCCACCCGCAACAAGACCCGCTTCGTCGTCACCGCCGCCGCCCTCGAGCTCGATTTCTCCGGCTCCGTCTTCGATCCGGGCGGACTCTCCGCCGCCCTCGCGCCCCCGGCGAAGCTGACCCGTCTTGCGGAGTAGGGGAGCGGTCGTATCGGAAGAGGTATCGCGCGCCCGCCGGGCGCGCCGCGAATCTCAAGCGATAAACGTATTCCAAACCCGCGCGCGCAGGGCCCGTTTGATCGATCGTCGGTTTTTACCCCGCCCGTGTCTTGTGGCGCCAGCGGCTCGGGGCCAGACCGCGTGCGCGTTTGAACGCGTTGGAAAAATGAAACGCGGACGAATACCCGAGCGCCTCCGCAATTTCCTTGGTCGGCAGGTCCGTGTTGGCCAGCAAATCGGACGCCCGGCGCATGCGCACCTGAAGATGAAACTCCCGTGCCCCGATGTCGCATCGGCGCTGAAAGGACTGGCGAAAATGGGAATACCCCATGCCCACCTCGCGTGCGATCAAGGCCATGTCCAGCGGGCGGTCGCATCGATCCATGATGAGCTGCCGTGCGCGTTGGATGCGGCGCGCCTGCGTCTGGGCGGGGCCGGGTTCACGGCCCGCCATTTGCACCAGGATGCTCAGCGCATGCACCGCCAGTGAGGCGAGGACATCCTGGTTTTCGAGTGGATCTTCCGCCGCCCGGTCATGGCACCGCATCAAGGTCTCCTGAAACGTGGTGTCGCCGTTGAGTTCGATCACGGGACGCGCCGGCGAGAGAACACCGAGTTTGCGCACCGCCTCAAAGGCCCGGCCGCGGCACTCGATCCAGTGCTCCACCCAACCGATTTTTGGATTCGGGGCGTAACGATGCCAGACTCCGGGAAACAAGAGGAACACCTGGCCGCCGGTCACCCGCCACGCGTCGCCCGGACGCCCTGATTCCAAGGTCCCCTCCCCATCGCTGATCAGGATCAGCTGGAACACTTCCAACACGCGCCCCCGTTCCCACGAGAAATGATGGTCGCGGGGGTGTCTGCCCACCGGATAAGCCCCGCCCGGTTCCACCCGGGCAAACCCCAGCGCCGTGACACTCGCGCCCCAAACGTCCTCACGGGGAGAGGGGGGCAAATACGAAAAGTAATTCTTCATCCGGATTACGCACCGACGTTTTTAGTATCTCACTTCACTTGAATTCATCACCGCTTCGCAACGTGCATATCAGCAACTGCGCCGGATGGCGTGGGCATGGGGAGTGTCAAAGAGCGTATGCCTTTTGGCGGAGCACCCATTCCTAACCGCACCTGCTTCCGCTAAGCTTCACGTCCTTGATTTGGCGGATGCCCCGTCCGCCGCCCACCGTATGCGCCCCCTTGTCACGTCTGCCGCTTGCCCGTGCGTGTTTGCCGTTTCTTACCCCGCGAACGACGGACGCCTCAATCCGACGCTGGATTTTGGCCGGGCAGGCTCCCGCTTCATCGTGTTTCTCCACCCCGCTTTCTCCCTTCCATGAAAAACGTCAAAATCGGTCTCTTCGGCATCGGTCTCGACACGTATTGGCCCCAGTTCGCCGGTCTCGAAGCGCGCCTCCGCGGCTATGTCGAAATCGTCGCCGGCCGCCTCGCCCGCCCCGGCGTCGAGATCGTCAACCTCGGTCTCATCGACAACCCCGAGAAAGCCCAGGACGCCGGCCATGCTTTCCGGCAGGCCGACGTGGACCTGATCTTCCTCCACGTCACCACCTACGCGCTCTCCTCCACCGTGCTGCCGGTGGTGCGCCGCGCCAAGGTGCCCGTCATCATCCTCAACCTCCAGCCCGCCGCCGCGCTCGACTACGCCTCCTTCAATCGCATGGGCGACCGCACCGCCATGACCGGCGAGTGGCTGGCCCACTGCGGCGCGTGCCCCGTGCCCGAGATCGCCAACGTCTTCAACCGCTGCGGTGTGCCCTTCCACCAGGTCACGGGCATGTTGCACGAGGACCGGGAGGCCTGGGCCGGGATCGACGCCTGGATCGACGCCGCCCGCGTCGCCCACGTGATGGAGCACAACCGCCTCGGCGTGATGGGCCACTACTACAACGGCATGTTGGATATCTACTCCGACCTGACCCAGCAGTGCGCCCACTTCGGCGGCCACATCGAGATCGTCGAGGTGGATGAACTCGCCGCCCTGCGTCGCGAGGTAACCGATACGCAGATCGCCGCGCGCGTGGCCGAATTTCACGCCTCCTTCGACGTGCAGCCGGACTGCCCGCCCGCCGAGCTCGCCCGCGCCGCCCGCACCTCCGTGGCGCTAGACCGACTCGTGGCCGAGCACCGCCTGGGCTCGCTCGCCTACTACTACATGGGCACCGGCAACGTGGATAACGAGGATGCGATCTCGTCCATCATCCTGGGCAACTCCCTCCTCACCGCCCGCGGCGTGCCGGTCGCCGGTGAGCTGGAGATCAAGAACGCCCAGGCGATGAAGATCATGGACAGCTTCGGCGTCGGCGGCTCCTTCACCGAATACTACGCGATGGATTTTACCGACGACGTCGTGCTCATGGGCCACGACGGCCCCGGCCACCTCGCCATCGCCGAGGGCCGCACCAAGGTCCGCCCGCTCTCGGTTTTCCACGGCAAGGTCGGTCGCGGCCTCTCCGTCGAGATGTCGGTCAAGCACGGTCCCGTGACGCTCCTCTCCGTCGTCCAGACCCGCGACGGCAAACTCAAGCTCCTCGCCGCCGAGGGCGAATCAGTCCCCGGCCCCATCCTCGAGATCGGCAACACCAACAGCCGCTACCGCTTCCCCGTCGGCGCGCGCCGCTTCGTGAACGAGTGGAACGCCCAGGGGCCCGCCCACCACTGCGCCGTCGGCGTCGGCCACATCGTGCCGAAACTGGAGAAACTCGCCGCCCTGCTCGGTCTCGAGATCGTCCGTATCTGCTGACACGCCCCGGTCCGAAACGGTCTCCCCCGTCCGACTCCCGGCCTCTCGCCGGCTTGGTCGACCGCGCCTTCGGTGTTCTTTGGCAAAGACTGGACGCTGGCCGATGGCGCCATCAGTTAGTTTTCCCAGCTAAGAGAATTTCGGATAACTGAGACCAAAATGAAGATATACTTCCTGGGCGTGTGCGGCACGGCGATGGGCAACGCGGCGCTGCTCGCCCGCGCCGCCGGCCACGAGGTCTCCGGCGCCGACACCGGCGTCTACCCGCCCATGAGCACCGTCCTGGCAGAGGCCGGCATCGCCCTGCACGAGGGCTACGACGCCGCTCGCCTCGAGCGCCTCGCGCCCGATCTGGTCGTGGTCGGCAACGCCCTCTCGCGCGGTAATCCCGAGGTCGAGTGGCTGCTCGACACCCGCGCCCTGCGTTTCACCTCCCTCCCGGCCCTCCTGCACGACACCGTGCTCGCCACCCGCAAAAACATCGTCGTCTGCGGCACCCACGGCAAAACCACCACCACCGCGCTCGCCGCCTTCCTGCTCCGTGAAAACGGTCGCGACCCCGGCTTTCTGATCGGCGGCGTGCCCCTCGACCCGCCGGTCGGCAACCACCTCGGCGCCGCGTCCGATCCCTTCGTGATCGAGGGCGACGAGTATGACAGCGCGTTTTTCGACAAACGCTCCAAGTTCATCCACTACGCCCCGCATGTGGCGGTGTTGAATAATCTCGAGTTCGATCACGCCGACATCTTCCG
>JAIXVP010000251.1 GCA_027482905.1 Opitutaceae bacterium | reverse complement strand
TGAGCCGCACGGGTGCTTGGCGCGGAGCCTGCGCAGCAGGATCCGTGACAAGCATCCGTGTTGGCTCTAGCGCCTTGTTAGGCTCAGTGGTATTCATTTCTTCATGTATATAACGGCAACGATATTTCCTATATCGTTCGTGGAACCTTGATGCTCATTCTGAATATCTGATTTCTTCCGTGAGATGCGATCAAATTTATAATCTCCAACATATTCCCACTGCTTATTTCCTCTCTTTATGAAAACTGGCAGGCCGGATTTAGAATTCACGATATATCCGATCATTCTTTCTCTCAGTGTTCCTCCTTCTGGCAATATCACTTTAGGAGCGTTCGGATTCTTATCAGTATCTAGACAAAGGCATACGGTTCGACTTGCTGAAAACGGTGCAAATACACGTGAAGAGCCACCAAGTTCTTTGGCGATGTCGGCGCGTGAATAGATTTGGTTTAGTTTCATTTGTATTTTTGCCTAACGTTAAAGCTCAGCCGCGATTATGCTTGGCGCGGAGCCTGCGCAGCAGGATCCGTGACAAGCATGGTCGTTGGCTGCAGCGCCTGGTTAGGCTCAGTGGCTTTTCTATGCATTCGTATCAAATGTCGAACCAGTCAAAAAGACTCGATAGGTCAATATCTGGCCATTCTAGCCACGACAGATTTATATCAGGTAATTCGAAATTACCACCGGAAAGCTCAGATAGAACCTCGGTCTTCATTTTCACGTAGTCGCAAACTTCTCCAAGAGCATCATGAATTGCCTGGAAATCTTCAGGCGATGTATAAATACAATAGGCCCAACAAATAACATCCACATCGTATCCTCTAGCCTCGGAAGCTCGTTTCACATCATCTGGATTATAGTATTTCTTCTTTCCGTGCCGCCTAACGAGTTCTTCGCCAACGTTACCGATAAGCGCTTTTTTGTCTTGGGGAGAGATGTGGCAGGCAGGCATACCCTTTAGTATTTACGAGGACGATGGTTTGGATTTTTTGATTCTGCCTAACGTTGTATAGGTAACAAATTGTTGGCTTTTTCAGATTTTAGCCGGTCTTACGCTAACAATTGTGGACTTTTTGGATGGATATTTTGGGTTAATTTATTGTAAATAATAACCACTACACGAACGTCTTGTTCAGAACACCCAGAGATAAAACGAGCAGCAACAAACGAGACCAAACGGGTCGTCATTTGCCAGGTATTGAACAACCTAAACTCTATCTGGTTCGTTTTCATTTCTACACCAATCGGATACAATGCCTACGCCGGTTTACGCAAGACTTTAGGGCTTTGGATCGTTTTCAAGTCACTTGGTAACCACCTGCTGTTCGTTTGGTCGCCCGGGCTCGCGATACAATACGTCCACCACATTGCGCACCAGTTGCTCGTCGGTCAGGCCGTCAACCAATGCATGTGGAATGCGCGCCCTCGCCTGGAAATGCGCCGCCAGCTCCGCGTAAAGCGCCAGCCGCGCCGCCGGCTCGAACTGCTCCCGCCGTTCCAGCGCCCGCCACGCCGCCCTCGCCTCCGCCGGGTTCGTCTCGCGCCGCAAACGCGCCACCAGCGCCGCCTCCCCGCGCAGGGTATTGAAACGCTGATCGCCCAGCACCGTCGCGTCCGGCGCCGTCTCGGCCGGCTCGTGCACCACGATCGTTCCCGCCGCCAGATCGCCCAGTCGCTGGCCCTTGGCGTTGACCAGCGCCGTGATGCCGCCCGTGGCATAGGCGAAAGGCAGGCAGTCGATGAACCGGAGGAGATTGCGCACCAGGCACTGCGCAAAGGTCAGCCGCAGTCCGCGCGCGTCCACGACCCGCAGGCGCATCACCCGCTTGCCCAAGGTCTGCCCGCGCCAGCTCCAATCCGCGACCACGTCGTAGCCGCGCGAGAGGACGAAATACGCCACGATCATGACGCCCTGCCCCGCGTCCCAGCTGATGATTTTTAAGGGCGTAAGCACGAGCGCCAGCACGCTCCACGCCGCCGAGATCAGCGCCCAGTCGATCATCATCGCCCCGAGCCGGAGCACCGGACTCGCGATGCGAAAAGAAAACTCCACGCCCTCCGGCGTCGTCACCCTCAATCTCCGCTCCACCACGCTCACGCGCCGCCCTCCGTTTTGCCCGACGCCCCGGCCGGCGCCACCCCGGGCTTCGCTTGCGCCGCCACACCCGAGCGCGCCAGCCACCAGATCAGCCCCGCCAGCTGGGCAACGCCAAAGGCGATCTTGGCCGCGTAGGGCACCGCCGGCTCGTGGTGCTGCGAGAGGAAGGATTCGATCAAGCCCGCCCAGACCAGCAGCAGGGCCGCCGCGCCGCAGAGCGTCGCCACGTCCGGCCCAGCCGCGCGCAGCCGCGCCGCCAGCGGCTGCCGGTCCCGCCGCCCGATCAAGGCCCCCGCGAGCACGAAACCCGCCTGCCCGCCGAGCAACATCGCCGGGATCTCCACCGACCCGTGCGGCAGCAGCCAGCCCGCCAGAAACACCGACTGCCCCGCCGCGACGTAGTCCAGCGCCACCGCGCCGAGAATGACGCCGTTGTAGAACATCAACACCAGCGTGCCCACGCCCCAGGTCAGCCCGAGCGCCATCGCGTTGAGCGTCACCTGGGTGTTGTGGACCATGAGCGAGCCCGCGAAGGTCGCCCGCCCGCCGGCCCCGCGGTCGTCGCCCTCCGCCGCCGCCTTTTCCTCCTTCGCCACCCGCTCCGCCGGGTCGCCCTGCAGATGGGAAAACGGCATGATGACCTCCTTCGCCTCCGGATCGAAGGCCACCGCCCCCGCGCCGAACACCCCGCCCGCCACCATCAGCGCGAAGGCGAACCAAAACGCCCCCGCCCGCCGGCGGAACGCCTGCGGAAACCCCTTCGCGAGCCACGCCCACGGCCGCACCCGCGCGCCCGCCGACTTTTGGCCGTGGATCTCCGCGTAACCACGCGCGACCAGGCCCTCCAGGAAGGTCCGCACCCCCGGGTCCGCAGCGTAGGTTCGCAGCCGCGCCAGATCCGCGCAGGCCCGCTGATACAGCCCCTCCAATTCGCGCGCCTCCGTCACCGGCAGCTCGCGCCACGGATCGTCCGCCATCCGCCGCAGCGCCGCGTCGAGCCGCTCCCACCGGGGCCGCTCCTCCGCGATGAATTTGTCGAGGTTCACGATCATAGCGCCTGCCTTTGCTTCACCTTCAAATACTGGGTCAACATCTCCGCCGCATACGCCTCGTCGCGCAGCAAACGCACCGCCACTCCCGCCGGCCGCAGCCGCCGCTCCAGCGCCCGCGCCTCGGTCCAGCGCAGGTGCCCCGCCAGCCGCCGGTAGACCTCCGCCGCCGAGCCCGCCTCCGCCCCGGCGAAGAGCGGCGCGACCTCCGGCGGACACAACTGGTTGACATGCACCAAGTGCTGCCGCGCGAGCAGCGGCAGATGCCGCGAAAAATCCTCCGCCACCACCGGATCGCTCAGGTCTGTGAGAATAAAAATAAGCGCCCGACGCCGCAGCCGCTGGCGAAGCGAACGCACCACCTCGGCCGCGTCCGGGCTGGCCTCGCCCGGCTGGAGCGCGTGCACCGCGTCGCGGCAGATCGCGTAGTGCCGCGCTCCGGCGCCCGCCGGGATAAAAACCCGCGCCCGGTCGTCGTAGACCACCAGCCCGAAGCGATCACCTTGCCGCTGCGCCGCGAGCAGCAACACCAGCGCGGCCGTGATGCTCCGCTCCAGCGCCGTCACCTCGCGGCCTTCCCGCTCCAGCGTGCGCGCGCTCAGCCGCGAGCCGTCGATGACGACGTAGACCTCCTGGGTGCGCTCGACCTGAAACACCTTCGTGATCGGCCGCCCCCGCTTGGCCGTGGCTTTCCAGTCGATCTCATCAAAGCCGTCGCCCGGCAGGTAGTCGCGCAGTTTCTCAAAGTCCCTCCCCCGCCCCACCTGCCGACGCGCCCGCATGCCCCATGGTCCACGATCAAGGAACAACGCGCTGAAGGCCCGCCGCTCGGTCATGAGATTGGGCATCACCCGCACCTCCGTCGCGAGTTCCTCCCGCCGACGCAGCTCCCAAAAACCCCACGGGCTCGGCCGCGCCAGGCACGCCAGCAGCCCTTCGAAACTCCCGCGCCGCCCCGGCGTGATTTTCCACACGCCCAGCGCCCGCGCCGCCCCCGCCGGGAAGACCACGTCTCGCTCCGCCTCCTCCACCACCAGCGCAGGCGGCGCCGCCAACGCGACCCGCAGCCCGCCACCGCGCCCGTCCAGCCCCGCGAAGGTCAACGCGAGCGACCCCGCGCGATCCTTGGTCAAGCGCGCCACATCCGGCCCCGTCACCGCCGGCCAATCCTCCCGCCCGAGACCGCGCGCCAGATCGACCAGGACCACCGTCGCCAGCGCCGCACCCGCCGTCAAACCCAGTCCGCCGAGACCCGGCAACAGCCCCGCGACCGCCGCCACGCCCACCCCGCCGCCGACCCAGCCCAACAGCCGCGCCGACGGCGCCACCAGCGTCCGCGCGCGTCCGGCCGGGGCCGCTGCGGCGGACTCCTTCGCGGCTGGCACGGGGATCGAATCGGAAACGCTCATCGTGGCTTCTTGAACACGTCGGAAAGACCCGCGCTCAGCGCGGCACGGCCACCTGTTCAAGGATGCGCGCGAGCACCTCCTCCACCGTCACGCCCTCGATCTCGAACTCCGGTCGCAGCACGAGGCGGTGCGCCAGCACCGCCGTGGTGAGGCTGCGGATGTCGTCCGGCGTGGTGAAATCCCGGCCCGCGATGGCCGCCCGCGCCCGGGCCCCGAGCAACAACGCCTGCGTCGCGCGCGGTCCGGCGCCGTTGAGCACCGTCTCGTGCGAACGCGTCGCGCGCACCAGGTCGACCGCGTAGGCCGCCAACTCCTCGCGCACCAGGACCTGCTCCAGCGTCGCGCGCAGCGCGGCCAGCTCGCCCGGCCCGAGCACGGGTTTCACCGCGCCGCCGAGCAGGCTCTTCTCCGGGCTGTCGCCGGAGAGGACCCGCCGCGCCAGCACCAGCTCATCGTCGCGCCCCGGCGCCTCCATGCGGATCTTGACCATGAAGCGGTCCTTCTGCGCCTCGGGCAGCGGGTAGGTGCCCTCCGAGTCGGCCGGATTCTGAGTCGCGAAGACGGTGAAGGACTCGTCCAGCGCGTGCGTCTCGCGATCGATCGTAACCGACCGTTCCTGCATCGCCTGAAGCAGCGCCGCCTGGGTCTTGGCCGGGGCGCGGTTGATCTCGTCCGCCAGCAGGAAGCTGGTGAACACCGGCCCGCGCACGAGCGTGAAACTGTTCGCCTGGAGGTTGAACACGTTCGTGCCGGTGATGTCCGCCGGCATGAGGTCGGGCGTGAACTGGACGCGCCCCGAGGGCACGCCGAGCACGTGGCCGAGCGTGCGCACGAGCAGGGTCTTGGCGACGCCCGGCACGCCCTCGATGAGCGCGTGCTGGCGGGTGAGCAGGGTGACGAGCGCGAGCTCGATCACCGCGTCCTGGCCGATGATGACCTTGGCGATCTCGGCGCGGGCCGCGTCGAGCGTGCGGGTGGCGGATTGGAGTTGTTCGTTCATGAGATGGATTTTCGGGAAAGCGCGCGCGTGGCGGCGTTGTAGCCCGCCACCGGATCGGCCGACGTCGCCAGGGCGGTGACGCGCCGCCGGTCCCCCGGGGTCGCGCCCGGCAGCCAGGCGTCCACGCAGGCGGCATGGAGCTTCGCGAGCGGCACCGCGCGGCGCAGCAGCGCCTCCAGGCCCGCCGTCGGCGCCAGCGCAAGCCGCACCTCGGCCTCCTCCGGGATAGTGGGAGCCAGCGGCGAGGCCCGCCGCCAGATCCAAAGCCCGGCCAGCACCAAGGCCGCGAGCGCCGCCCCGCCCAGCCCGTAGCGCCGCGCCAGCACCGCCACGCCCGACTCCCGCTCGACCCCGAGGTGCGACTCGACGAAGACCACCCGCCGGGCGTCGCCCAACAAGGCCGCCAGCACCGGCGTCGCCCGCTCGCGCTGCACCGCCTCGTTGCTGAGCACAAAACTGTCCGCCAGCAGCGCCACCGCGCCGTCCCCGCGTGTCCGTTCGATGAATACCGGATCGCCACCGCGCCGGTAGAGCACCCGCCAGCCGTCGCCCGGCCGCGGCACGAAAAACAAATCCGACCGCCACCGCGCGAGCGTGCCCGGCCAGGCCTCGGGCGCGTCCTCGCCGCGCCACACGTCGAAGTCGTCCGCGACCTTCGCCAGCAGCTCGCGCCGCGCGAGGCGGAAACCCCAGCGCCGCTCGTGGACGCCCGCGAAACGCGCGGGGGGCGGCCGGTCCGGAGCGGGCGACGCCTTCGCGTCCGGTTTGGCCGCCTTGTCCTTCTTTTCGTCGTTTTCGCCCGGCTTGCCCGCCTCCGCCCCGTCCTTCGTCTTTTTCTCCGGCTCGGGCGGAGCCTCCGCCCAGGGCTCGTCGCGGATCAGACGCGCCGACGCGCCGTCGCCCGGCTCCGCCGCTTCGGCCCGCCACGCCACCACCACCCGCGCGCCCGCCACCGCCACGCGGTCGAGGGCGGCCCACTCCTCGCGATCGAGGTCGCCGCGATAACGGTTGAGCCCCGCCACAAAAACCACGTCGCCCGCGCCCGCCTCCAGCCGCGCGAGCGGCCGGAGCCAGCGCACGCTCTCCCGCCCCGCCAGCAGACCCGCCGCGTCGTGCAGCGCGCGCGCGCCGAGCGGATCGGCGCGCAAGGTGGAATACTCCGGGAAAACATCCCCGCGCGCCACCCGCATGCGGTAGATCTCCGCCACGCCCCAAATCAGAACCAGCAGCAGCGCCACCGCCGCCGCGAACTGGACTCCTCCGCGCCTCATGTCGCTCCGCCCCCTTCGCGTTCGAGCTCCGCCAGCCAGGCGCGGGCGAGGGCCTCCTCGGCCGCCGCCCGGCCATACCAGATTTGTTCAAAGGCGAGCCGCCGCGCGCGGAAACCCGCCACCACCCCGGCCCGCGCCGCCGCCCGGCGTGTCAGCTCGCGCTCGTAGTCGAGGTTGGTCTTGGTCCGCGCGAGAATAACCAGCCCGCGCGCCCCCAGGCCGGCCAGCGAGGCGAGAAACAGCGCGCGCAGCGCCAGCCGCCACTCGCCGCGCGCCAGTTGCTCCCGCGCCAAGGCCAGCCATTCGTCCTCGGGCAGCCGCGAGGCCTCCAGCTTCTCGTCGTTGAGGTCGGGCGGCAGCGCCGCCGCCGCCAGCGGGGCCAGCGGCCGCGGCGCCAGCGGACGCTTTCTCCAACTCGCCCAAAGCACCCAACCGAGCGCGATCACGCAGAGGCCGAGCAACACGTAGAGCATCGCGCGGGCGATCGCGGCCAGGTCCATGCCTTTGCCCTTGGCGACGGACGCTTTCGCCGGCTTTTCCTTTTTCCCGCCAAAAAGCCCGTCGAGCCATTCGACAAACTCCTTTATCCAGTCCCGCACGTCGCGGATGAGCTGCGCGACGAATTCAAAACCCTGGCGCACGAAGCGCTTCAGCCAGCCGTCCTCGTCCGTGACCGCCTCGACCGCCGGCAGCGGTTGCAGGCCCCAGCGAAAATCCCGGTCGCGCAGCGCCTCGTCCAACGCCGCGTCCACCTGCGCGGGCGACGCCACCGCGACCGGCTCCGCGCTTTCCGCCGCCCGCAGTCCGCCAACACCCGGCGCGAGCGTCAGCCACACGACCACCAACGCCGCCACCAAACGCGCCGCCCGTGCCGGACCGCGCAGCTCCAGCCGCAGGTCCTCGCCGGTGCGCCGCGCCTCGCCGTAAAAGGTTCGCAGCACGTGGTAGGCCTTCACCAGCGGATCGACCGCCAACCAGGTGAGCACGGTCACGAGCGCGAAAAAGGTGCTGTTCAAGGCCCACCACCCGCTGAGGCCGAAGAGATTTTCCAACCCGAACAAGGTCCGCGCCAGCCAAGGCAGCAGGTAGAAGCCGGTCGCGATGTTCAGCCAGACGCAGAGCCAGAGTCCGGTGAACAACAAGCACGCGACGAAGGCCGGCCCCGGCCAGCGCGTGGCCTCGCGCCTCGCCCGGGCCTCGAGCGTGTCCCCTTCCGGATCCGGGCCCGCCGCGAGGGCGGTGAGGCATTCAAAGTAACTCCAGGCCGCGACCAGCGGGAGGGTCAACAGGGCCGCCACCGGCATGACCGGCACCGCCCAGCCCTGGGTCCGCGCCTGCCGCGCCGCCGTCCGCGCCAGCCCGCGCCACGCGAGTGGCGCCGCCGCGACGCCGAGCCGCCGCGCGCGCAACCGCGCGCAAAACTCCGCCTGCGCCGTCTTGAGCCCGAGGTAGACCAAAACCAAACCGAAGGCCCGCCAGAGTATCTCCTCGGGCTTGGGCGCGAACCAGCTCGTCGCGGCCCAAAAATACCCCAGCCCGAGCACCCAGGGCACGGCGCCGGCGAGGTAGATCGCCCACGCCCCCGGCGGCGCGGCGCGCAGCAGGTTGACCGCCTCCTCGATCAGCTCGAGGGCGCCCGGGGCGTCGGATCGCGGCGCGAGTTTCTTCATCGACCGAAGGTGTCCTTCCAGATCGTGCCGTCGTGCAGGTCCGGCGGGATGGCCGCCAGCACGCGCCCGAGGGCGTAGAAGCCGACGACCAGACAGAGCATCGACCCGGCCGTCGCGCCCGCCGCCCGCCAGCGCCGCCAATCCCGCTTCGGACGGACCGCGCGGGCCGCCCCGGCCAGTCGCGCCGCGAAACACGGCGCGCAGTAGAGCCGGTCCTCGTGCTCGGTCACGCACTCCCGACAGAAGGCCCCGCCGCACTCGGTGCAGCGGCCGGAGGCCTCGCGGTCCTCGTGGCGCACGCAGCGCCGGCGCGGCGCGCCCGGACGCCCCGGCACCGGCGGCGGGATGACGTCGGCGACCGTCATGGGGCGCCGGATACGTCCTGTTGCGCCGCCCGGATGAGCGGATCGAGCCGCGCGATCAGTTTGCGCGCCTTGCCCCGGCGGGCGATGTTGGTCCACTCCGCCCGCTGCACCGCCGTGACGGCGTAGAAGTGGCAGTTGCGCGCGAAAAACAGACCGTAGAGCAAAATCAACGAGCACAACCCGGCGAAAGCCCAGCAGACCGCCGCGCCGTCGCCGCCGAACGAAAGCGCCAGGACGCAAAAAAGCGCCACCAGCACGCCCCCGATGATGGTCGCCCACTTGGCCTCCCGGCTGGGCCGCATGAAAAACCCCTGCACGTCGCGCAGAAAGACCCGCTGGTAGCGCTCGGTGACCATGTTGGCCTCGACCTGCAGCACGTGATCGGCCGCCAGCCAGAGGGTGAAATGGGTGCCCACGCTACCGCGCATGCGGGCGAGTTTTTGGTAGAGCTTGGGTTTGCGGGCCATGTCGGGAAGGGCGGCGGGGACGCGTTCAGGTGTTGATCCACATCGAGAGGCCCAGCGTCACCCAGAGCCCGATCTCGATGGCGGAGACGACGACCGCGGTGATGAGTTTCCACGCCCCGGGCCGCACCAAAGAACGGGGTTTTTTCCAGCCGTAGATCGCGATGAACAGCGCCGCCGGCGCGGTCAGCAGAGTGGCCGGCCAGAAGAGCACGGGAAGCAAAGCGAGTGTGAACGCGAGCGAGTCGTAGACCACCACCTCGTCGGCCTTGAGTTTCGTTTTCTTGCGTCCCGCCGAGACGCACGGCGGGCACAGCCGCCGGCCGTCCTCGCCCGGCAGTTCGCAGACCGTGCAGACGTAGCGCCCGCACTCGTCGCAAACCGCCACCGCCTGATTCTGCGGATGGAAGTAGCAGGTCGCGTCGCCGTCCACCGAACGCACCGCGCGCGCGACCGGCTTGGGCCGGTTCCGCACCGGGTAGAGCGTGTATTCGATGATCGTGGCGCAACCACCGCAGACGCCCTCGCCCGCGTCCGCCTCGCCGATGCCGGCCAGCGGCGTCTTGCACTTCGGGCAGGGCGGCGCGAAGGGCTCCGGCGGAGGCGACGGCGCGGCCAGGGGAGGCGGTTCCACGACTCGGAAGACGTCAGCGGCCGCGCACGTCGATCACCCGCGTGTCGCACATCCGGTCGTGCAGCGCGCGGCGTTGTTCCTTGTCGAAGGCGGCCATGAGGTAGCCGATGCCCAACGTGATGCTGCTCACCCACTCGGCGAAATAGCGGCCGATGATGCGGCCGGTGGTGAGTTTCGATCCGTCCGAACGCAGCAGGCGCAGGCCCATGATCTTCTTGCCCGGCGTGGCGTCGTCCTTGCGGACAAAATAGACGGTGTAGACCAAGGTGAGCACGATGCCCGAAACCTGGATCAACACCTGCATGAGAATGGCCTTGCCGCTCGCGTCTCCGGCGTCGCCGCCCGCGATCGACCCGGCGAAAGCCAGCCCGAGCCCAGCGCCCACGACCGCGTTCACCACGCCGATAAGCAGACCGTCCACGATCTTGGCCAACCAGCGTCGGCCGACCGTCGCGTAGACCACCTCCTGCGGCAGGGCCACGCCTTCGCGCAACCGTTGGAAAAACTCCGCCTTGTGCTCCGCGCCCACCCAGCGGCCCTCGAACTCCAGCATGTCGCGTTTGAGCATGGTTTTCCCGCTCACCGCGCAGACCGCCGTTTCCCCGGACGCGCCCAATCCGGCCGCGCCCGCCGCCGACCCAGGGGCCGGGGCTACGGCGGCGCCCGCCGCGACCGAGGCGTAGGTCCGCCAGTCCGGCCAGCCGTCCTTCCAAACGAGCGTCTCCGCCCGCACCACGCCGGTTTGCACCAGCCCGGCGAATTCATCCTCGGAAACCGGTCCGCGCTGCTGGCGGTCCACTTCATAATACCATGGCATAGTGACAACAGGCAGGCCGCCGCATCCGTCCGTGGCAATACTTACGGCGTCCGTTGCACGGAATTTTTCCACGTCACCTTTTCGACACGCGCACGGTTTGCCTCGCCGCCCGCTCCGCCGCGCTGGCAGGCTCCGTCCCAACTCGTTCCGCCGTGACCGTTTCCCCGCCCGCCCCTCCCGCCGTCGTCGTGCTCCCGGCCGCCGAATGGCAGGCCCGCGCCCTCGCCCACGAGAGCCGCGTGCGCGCCTGGACCGACCCGCACCAGGATCGCGCCGGACGAGGCGAGAAACACCCGGTCTACGATTTCCTGTTCACCTACTATGGTTTTCGCCCCGCCTGGCTGCGCCGCTGGCACCCCGGCCCCGGCCTCGCCCTCGCCGGTCTAGAGGCGCGGGCGTTCCTCCGCGATCCGGAATACCACGAGACCGCCGACGGCGTGACCCTGCGCCCCGACGCCCTGCCCGAGAAACGCCGCGCCTACGTCCGCTGGCTGCGCGAGCTGCTGGTCAACACCCTCGACCGCCCCGCCCACTTCGCCTGCTTCGGCCTGCACGAGTGGGCCATGGTCTACCGCCAGACCCCCGACGAGACGCGCCACAACCAGTATCCGCTGCGCTTCCCGCCCGACGGACTCGCACGGATCGTCGAGGCCCAGCCGCTCCGCTGCACCCACTTCGACGCCTACCGGTTTTTCACCGCCCCCGCCCGCCCCCTCAACCGCCTCGCCCTTGCCCGCGAGACCACCCTCGAACACGAACAATCCGGCTGCCTGCACGCCAACATGGACCTCTACAAGTGGGCCCATAAACTCGTCCCCCTCGCCCCCGCCGAGCTCGTCGCCGACTGCTTCGAACTCGCCCGCGACATCCGCGAACTCGATATGCGCGCCAGCCCCTACGACCTCGCCGCGCTCGGTTTCCCGCCGGTGAAAATCGAGACGCCCGAGGGCCGCGCCGACTACGAGCGCCAGCAACGCGGGTTCTCCACCCGCGCCCGCCCCCTTCGCCTCCGCCTCCTCGCCCTCTGCGACCAACTCGTCCCTGCCTAAACCATGCGCCGCCCGGCCCGCCTCCTCGCCCTCGTCCTCGCCGCCGCCGCGCTCCTCGCGCCCGCGCTCCGCCAAGTCCCGTCCGCGCCCAAAACCGCCACGACGCCCGCCACCGCCGAGGTCGCGCTCGCTGAGCCGTCGCCCCCCCCCCCCCCCCCCCCAACCCCGCGCGC
>JAIXVP010000418.1 GCA_027482905.1 Opitutaceae bacterium | reverse complement strand
TGGACGAGCTGATCGAGCAAGGCATCGGCGGCAGGGCTGGCCTCGTCGGCAAACACCCACGGCAAGGTGGCGGAGCAATCGAGCACGATCGCGCCCATCACGCGCGCCCCTCCTCGCGTAGGGTGCGGGCGTCGAGGCCGCCGAGGGAGTAGGCTTGGCGTCGGGCCCGGATCGCGGACGCGGCTTCCGCACGCTGGGCGGCAAGATCCTGTTGATAGCCGATCAGACGAGCGATCGGACGGTCATGCTTGGTTATGGTGAACGAGCCGCCATGGCTGACGCGCTCCAGCAATTCGCCCAGTTTGGTCTTGGCTTCAAAAGCTCCAATGGTTCCGGTGGTCAGGTTCATGCAAAACGACCAGTTGTTTTGATTGGTTTGTCAAGGTAGGCCTGCCGGATAGAAATCCACAAAACACGGCCTGACCTCTTCCGCTGCCCCCAAAAAAGGGCCGGCGTGAAGCCGGCCCGTGTCGATCGCACTCTGTTCAAACAAGAGAGGATATCCCTGCGGCGGATACAGCATCCCGCTACCTCAAGGCACAAGATAGCCACCCGAAAAACTGACATAAGACAGACCTGCCTTGTTCACGCTCGTAGTCGCGTTGGTCTTCAACGACTGGACAGTAGCCCACGTTCTTCCGCTGGCGATATAGGAGACGCCGCTCACGACATTTGCCCCGCCAAAGGTCACCGACGATCCCCCCAAAATGTAAACCAGACGGGACGGACCGTAATACACGCCTTGATCCGCCTGAGCAGTGCCATTGGTGAAGTTACCGCCAGAGAAAGTGGCAGACCCTTGGATCTGGACGGTATTGCCCGATGTATTGTAATAGACGGTCTGGCCTGGTGAGGCGAGCTGAGCCGATGTTAGTAGGCCGCTCGATCCGCCGCTGAAGCTCACGGATGTCAATTGAGCCACACTCACCGAGGAAAAACCGCCGCCAGTCCGATACCGAAGCGATTGCGCCCCGATGTTCGCGGTCGTGCCATACGAAACATAGTTGCCCGAGAAGGAAACAACGCTGTTTCCGGACAATGAGACCGTGTAGGAGCTGTTATAGTAGAGAGATTGATTGAAATTGGAGAGCTTTCCCGAAGTCACGTAGCCACCGCTCGCCGCTGTGGTGCCCGAGACAAAATCGGCGGATCGGCCGGGGGCATATTGCAGCACGACTGCATGGCTAAGCATTGGAAAGGCGACGAGAGAAGCCATCGCGCTGAGGATGAGATTTAGTTTCATGGAGGAGGTTTTTGCTAAGTATGTTTACGTTAGATAACTAACAATGAAACCCATGTTATTTCTTACTTAACAATCAATGATTTAAATATTATTCATATCATTTTTACATTTTGAGATAGCTTGGTGCTCTTTGATTGGAATATAAGCTATCCGAGAGAGAAAGGTAAGACGTTGAAATTATTATAGATATAGGCGGATTCTGAAGCCCACCATGGTTACTGCCCGGCGGTCCAAGGCAGCCACGCCACTCGGGTCAGGCCGAGAAACAATAAAACTCCTCTCCACTAACCGGCCGGGCGGCGTGGTTCAAGGACGACTGAGTAAAACCACGAAGAGGGCGTCAAATGGGCGGACGCGCGGCGCGACGGGATCGCGTAGGTGGGCTTAAGCCCACTACCGTAGGATGGGGCGGACCTCGCCGGTGACGAGGTTCACGAGGCCGTCGGGGTTGCCTTCGTAGGGGACGACGAGGCGCCAGGTGAAGGGGCTGCAGGTGATCAGGCTGAACACGAGGGTGCGGGGCAGGCCGGGGGCGCCGATCCACTCCATGGTGTCGGCGGCGGCGTAGAGTTTTTCCAACTCGGCCGCGACCTCGAGGGGCGGGCGGCTGCTCATCAGGCCGCCGATCTCGAAACGCACGGTGGCGATGACCTCGCCGCCCTTCACCAGGGCCCAGCCGCCGTCCTGGGCGGCGACGGCGTTCACGGCGGTCGCCATGGCGGCGTCGCTCGTGCCCACGACGATGATGTTGTGCAGGTCGTGGGAGACGGAGCAGGCGAGGGCGGAGTCGGGGGTCTTGGGGCCGAGGCCGGTCCAGAACATTTTCCCGAGGGCGGCGTTGCCGTGGTAGCGGTCCACGGTGGCGACCTTGGTGAGGTCGCGTTCGGGGGCGCGTTGCACGACGCCGTCGACCACGGGCAGCTCGGCGTAGGCCTGGTCGGGATCGGTGTAGAAGGGGCGCTGGATGGCGGCGGTGACGGTGGCGCGGCCGGCGGGGGCGCGGATGACAAAATCGGCGGCCACGAGGGGGCGGCCGATGTTCATGGTTTTGGTCGCCCAGGCGGGCCAGGCGATCTTCGGGACGGGCAGGAGGTAGGCGCGGCCCTCGGCGGCGAGTTTGCCGTCGGCGAAGACGCGTTTGATGGCGACGGTTTTCGGATCGGTGAGGAGGACGATGTCGGCGAAGCGGCCGGGGGCGATGGAGCCCACGAGGTGTTCGAGGTGGGAGTGGCGGGCGGGGTATTGGCTCACCATGGCGTAGGCGGCCTCGACGGGGGCGCCGGCGCCGATGGCGGCGCGGATGGCGTAGTCGGTGGTGCCGATCTCGAGGGCGTGGGCAACGTCGCGGTCGTCGGTCACGAGGGAAACGTTCGACCAGTCCTTGATGCCGTTGGCGACGAGTTGGGCGATGCCGCGGGCGATGTTGTCCTGCTTCAACTGGAGGAAGATGCCACGCTGGAGTTTGTCCCAGGCCTCCTCGGGTTTGCGGACCTCGTGGTCGCTGGAGAGGCCGGCGGCGGCGAAGGCGTTGATGGTGGGCAGGTCGACGAGGCCGGCGCCGTGGCCCTCGATCACGCCGCGGTTGTCGCGGGTGGCCTGGATGTTTTCCCAGATGCGTTGGTAGCCGGGGTGTTTCGGATCCCAGACGGCGGGCCAGTCCATCACCTCGTCGAGCCCGGCGACGAGCGGATCCTGTTTCATGGCGCGGTCGATCTCGGCGTAGCCGTAGTAGCCGCCGCCGGACTCGTAGGCGGTGGGCGGGGTGGCGGAGCCGAGGGACGGGAAGATTTTCAGCGGGCTGCCGTGTTTGCGGGCCTCGAGCCAGAACTCGACGTTGTGTTCGCCGTCGACGTTGGAGAACTCGTGCGAGGCCTCGAGGGTCCAGGTGTTGCCGTAGGGGATGACGAGGGCGGCTTCCCACTCGGGGGAGAGGTGGGTGCTCTCGATGTGTTTGTGGGATTCGCCGAAGCCGGGGACGGCCCACAGGTCGGAGGCGTCGTGGATGGCGGCGGCGGTGCCGGGCCAGGCGCCGACGGGGCCGACGTAGGCGATGCGGTCGCCTTTGATCACGATGTCCTGCGGCGGCATCCAGGTGAGGGTGAACACGTCCAGGACCCGCGCGCCGCGCACGATCAGGTCGGCGGGTTCGCGGCCGAGCGAGACGAGCAGCAGGTGTTGGCGGGTGCGGGTTTCGAGACTGAAGTCGAAGGGCGGGCGGGCGGGCGCGGCGGAGGCGTGGGCGAGGACGGGCGAGAGCAGCGCGGCGGCGGCGAAGGCGAACGCGCGGGCGAGGCGGAGGAGCGGGAGCGAGGGCATGGTGGTTAAAAGAAGACGCGTTCGGCGGTCCAGTAGAGGCCGGTGGCGGCGATCAGGGCGCAGGCGGGAATCGCGACGGCGGGTCGATACCAGGCGCGGGCGCGGAACCAGCCGACGGCGAGGAAGGCGGCGGCGAGGACGGCGAGCTGGCCGAAATCGACGCCGAAATTGAAGGCGAGCAGGGCGGTCAGGAACTGGTCGCGGGGCAGGGGAAGCTCGGAGAGGGCGCCGGCGAAACCGAGGCCGTGGAGGAGGCCGAAGGCGAACACCACCACGAGTCGGCCGGACCCGAGCCGGGGGCGGAAGATGTTTTCCAAGGCGATGAAGGCGATGGACAGGGCGATGAGCGGCTCGACCACGCCGGCGGGCAGGCGAATCACGCCATAGGCCGCAAGGCCGAGGGTGGTGGTGTGGGCGACGGTGAAGGTGGTGATCTGGGCGGCGAGGGCGCGCCAGCCGGCGCCGAGGAAAAACAGGCCGAGGACAAACAGGATGTGGTCGGCGCCGAGGGGAATGATGTGGAGGAAGCCGAGCCGCAGGTATTCGACGACGGTCTCGTTCCAGGGAGTTGGCGCGGGGGCGGGTGGGGCGGGGTTGGCGGCGAGCGCAGGCGCGTCCGACGAGGGGCAGGCGGGGGCGAGGGCGGCGGCGGGGACGGGGAGAGGGCGGGTGGAGGTGGCGGGGAGGTCGAGCCAGCGGGTCAGGG
>JAIXVP010000446.1 GCA_027482905.1 Opitutaceae bacterium | reverse complement strand
CGCGCTCGCCGAGCCGCCGCCCCCCCCCCCGCCCACCACACCCGCGCGCGCCCCCGGCGCGAGCCCCGCCCAACCGCCCCCGCCCGCCGGCACCGTTTTTCAACTCGAGGGTCGCCCCTACGCCATCGCCCTCGACGAGATCTACCTCGCCAACCGGCCCGTCGGTGCGCGCCTGCTCGCCATCCCACCCCAAACGGATCTGCCCGCCCTGCTCGCCCACGCCGCCACCCTCGCCGCCGAGGCCCCCCGCCTCGTGCTCTATCCAAACGGCGCGAAACGCGACGACCGCACCCGACGCATCCTCAACCCCGCTCTCGACGTCCGCCTCGCCTCCGCCACCACCCCCACGCCCGCCCCCCGCCCCGACCTCGGCATCGTCGCCTGGGAACGCCCCGCCTACGCCCCCGACCATGCCGTCGCCCGCCTCGCCGGAGACCCCGCCCTGCCGCTGCGCGCCCTCGCCCTCGTGGACGATCTGCCCGGCGTCGTCGTCGCCCGCCCGCTCCTCGCCCGCCGCCACTTCAAGAAACTCGTCCCGAACGACCCCCTGTTCAAAGACCAGTGGCACCTGCGCAACACCGGCCAGCAAAGCGGCTCGGCCAACAACGATATCCGCGCCGTCGCCGCCTGGGACCTCGCCACCGGCGCGGGCGTGACCATCGGCATCGTCGACGACGGCATCGACCCCTATCACGAGGACCTCTCGCCCGCGATCATCCGCTCCCTCGGTCACGACTGGAACGACGACGACGACGATCCCTCGCCGGTCGCCCTCGGATCGGTGGACACCGAAGGCGACGACCACGGCACCGCCGTCGCCGGCCTTGTCGCCGCCCGCGGCAACAACCGCCTCGGCCTGTCCGGCTCCGCCCCCTCCGCCTCCCTCGCCGGCCTGCGCCTGATCGGCGCCGAGACCGACGATTACCAGGACGCCGGGGCCATGGCTTGGCGCAACGACGTGATCGCGGTGAAGAACAACTCCTGGGGCCCGCCCGACGCCTATCTCGACGGCGGCTATCCGCCCGACCTCTACTCCGCCGGACCCCTCTGGGCCGCCGCCATCGACGAGGCGATCACCACGGGACGCGAGGGTCGTGGCACCCTGTTTTTCTGGTCCTCCGGCAACGGCCAGGCCGACGGCGACCAAGGTTCGCTCGACGGCTACGCCTCCCGGCGCCAGGTCATCGCCATCGGCGCCGTGACCAACAAAGGCACGCCCGCCTCCTTCGGCGAAGGCGGCCCCCATCTCGTCGCGGTGGCCGGCGGCGACGCCAAGGTCGGCGTCGTCACCACCGACCGCAGCGGCGACGCCGGCTACAACAGCACCGAATACGGCTACCCGGGCGACTACCTCTCCGAAATCAACTACACCAAATCCTTCGGCGGCACCTCCGCCGCCGCCCCCATCGCCTCGGGCGTCGGCGCGCTCCTGCTCCAGCTCCGCCCCACCCTCGGCTGGCGCGACGTGAAGGAAATTCTCCTGCGCACCTCGACCTCGCTCCAATCCTCCAGCGCCGACTGGGTTTCCCGCCCCGCCGGCGATCCCGCCCACCCCATCCGCCACCACCCCCGCCTCGGCGGCGGCCTGATCGACGCCCATGCCGCCCTCCTCCTCGCCAAGGCTTGGACGCCCCTCGGCCCGGAGACCACCGTCGCGTCGGCCGCCTTGACCAACCTGCCCATCCCCGAAGCCGGCCAGGGTTCGCTCGTCCGCACCTTCACCTTCTCCGCCGACTCGCCCCAACTCCGGGTCGAACACGCCGTGCTCACGCTCGACATCGCCCATCGCTACCGAGGCGACCTCGAAATCAGCCTGACCTCGCCCTCCGGCGTCGTCAGCCGCTTCACCGCGCCGAACACCCAGATGGCCGACGACGAGACCAACCCCAGCGCCGACTACCTCGAATACCCCTTCACCAGCGTCCGCCACTGGGGTGAGTCATCGCGCGGTTCCGCCGGCGGATGGACCCTGACCATTCGCGACGCCTACACCGGCGACGCCGGTTCGCTGCGCTCCGCCACCCTTTCCCTTTTCGGCACGACCATCGTCGCGCCCGCCCTGGTCTCGCCGCTCGCCGCCCAGTCCCTCGCCACCGGCTCGACCCTCGTCCTCCGCGCCGCGTTCGCGGGCGGAGACCTGACGTATCAATGGACCCGCGACGGCAAACCCGTCCCGGGCGCGACGTCGCCCGAATACCGCCTGCCCAACTTCTCCGCCAAGGCCGCCGGCGCCTACGCCTGTCTCGCCACCAACGCCGCCGGCTCCGCCACCGCCGGCCCCGCCGCCGTCATCCTCGACGACTCCCCGCGCGAGACGCTCGTCACCCGCGTCGGTGCCGCCACGGCCTTCGCCCTCGCCCCGGCCGAAATCCCCGCCACCGGCAAAATCACCGGTCTGCCCGCCGGCCTGACCCTGGACCGCGCAACCGGCGCCCTCGTCGGTGCGCCCACCCGCGCCGGCACCTACCGTATCGTCCTGAGTTCCACCGCCGCCGACGGCACCGTTATCCGCCGGCCCATCGCCATCACGGTGGAACGCGTCGGCACCGCCAGCCGCTACGAAGGCGTGGTGGCGCGCGATACCGTGCTCGGCGCCGGCCTCGGCGGCACCCTGCTCTTCAACCTCGACGGCGACACCGGCCGCGTCACCGGCACGCTCCGGCTCGGCGCCGCCAGCCACGCCTTCTCCGGGGTCTTCGGCGGCGCCCCGGGCGGCCCGCCCATGCTCAGCGCGACCATAAAACGCGGCAAACTCCCCGGCCTCGCCCTCGTTCTTGAAGGTGCCGACGGCACGACCTTCGACGCCACCATCTCGGACGGCGACCGGACCATCGACGCCACCCTCGAGGCCGTGTTCCCGGCCAAGGCCGCCAGCGCCGGAGCCTTTGCCTCCGGCCCGCGCACCTTTCTGCTCCTACCCGATTTCGCCGCCGCCCGCGCCGCCGGCCTGCCCACCGGCGCGAGCTTCGGCACCATCGCGCTCGGCGCCGACGCCAAGGCCACGTGGCGCTTGTTTACCGCCGATGGCGCCCCCGCCCTGACCGGCAGCGCCACCCTGCGCACCGACGGCGCGCTCGCCTTCTACGCCCCCGCCACCGCGCCTGCCGGCTCCGTGCTCGGTCTTTTGCCCGTGACGTCCGCCTCTTCCGTTCCAATCACCTGGCAACGTGCCGCGCCGGGCAAGACCGGCCTGCAAACTTTCCCGGCGGGCATAGCCAACCACGCTCTGACAGCCCGCTGCGGCAGCTATCAAAAACCCGCCGCCGGCTACGACCTGCTGGACGGCAACGCCCCGCGAAGCGAGCTGCTCCTGAGGCTGTATCCGCCCGATTCCACGAACCCTCTGTCCGTGCCCGGTCCGATCTACATCAACCCCGCGAACCGCATCACTTACCCCGCCGGCACTCCCGGTTCGCTCAAAATCCAATTCACCGCCGCATCCGGTTTGCTCTCCGGTCAGCTGCTTATCCCATCGCTCTCATCCCGACCCATCCAGCTGCAAGGCGTGCGCGATCCCGGCCAGACCCTGATCGCCGGCGGTTTTGTGATTCCCGCCTCCTCCGGCGCCGCCCCCGTCACCGGCCTGCTTGAGATCACAATAACCCCCGCCCCGTGAAGGTGGTCCGGGGCGCCATCTTTTGACTACCCCGCCGACGCCGACTCGAACGGGTTCACCGGAAACGCCTTCATCTTGCCCGGGTTCATCAAGCCCCGCGGATCGACCTCGTGTTTCAGCGCGATGCGTGCGGCGGTCTGCTCCGGGCCGACCTCGGTGAGCGTGACGGTGTGAGTGCTGCCGACGTAGACGCCGAGCGACCGCGCGAAGGCGAGGATCTCCAGAAAACGTTCCTCCGTGCGGTAGTGGATGAGCGGAATCGCCCCCACCCCCATCGCCTCCGGCACCGCGTCCGGCCCCACCACCCGGCTCGGGTCGGACGCGCCCCACTCGAGGTGCATCAAGACCTCGCCGGGATAGGTCTCCATCAGCTTCCGGATCTGATTGCGGTAATCGGCGGTGAACCCCGCCTGCACATAGGTGTAGGCCGGATCGCTCTTCATCGCCCAGAGCGTGGTGTGGTTGTAGGTGAAATCCGAGAGGAAGGGCGGCTTGGGCGGGTCCGCCAGCGGCCGGTTATAAACGACCGCAAGCCCCGCCGCCTCCGCCGCCGCCACGATCTCCGTCGTCTGCGCCCGGTCCACGATGAGGAAACCCACGTGGCGGTCCGCCGGCATGTATTTTTTGATCGGCGCGAAGAACGACGGGATGGGCCATTGAAACAGCGAACCCACCCGCTTGCGCCAACTCCCGTTGCGCAGCGCCGCGTCCATCCAGGCGAACAGGAGATCCCAATCCGCCGCCGCGAAGGCGAGCTGGTCGTAGTCGATCTTCGGCGCCAGCCGCATCTCGAGCTCCACCACCACGCCGGTGGTCCCGAAGGTCCGCAGCGGAACCATCGCCGCCTTGCCCTCGTAGCGCAGCAAACGCGGCTCGGCCTCGAGGGTGAGCAGGGTCAGCGAGACGACCGTGTCGCCCGACGCGATCCCGCCCCAGCGCACCCCGCCGATGCCGCCCGCCCCGCCGCCCCAAAAGCCGCCCAGCGTCGCCTTCATCCAGGTCGAGGGATAACACCTCAGCTCCCAGCCCGCCGCGCGCGCCACCGTCTCGATTGACCCCAGCCGCGCGCCCGGCTCCGCCCGCACCACCCCGCCCTCCACCGAGTGGATGCGATCAAGGCGCGACAAATCCAACACCACCCCGCCGTGCAGCGGCACGCATTGACCGTAGTTGCCCGTGCCCGCCCCGCGCGGCGTCACCGCCACCCCGGCCGCGAAACAAAGCGAGAGGAGCGCGCGGACCTCCTCGACCGTCGCGGGCCGCGCCACCACGTCCGCGCGCTTGTCGTCGAGCTGCGAGCGCAAGGCCGGCGAATACCAGTAGTAGTCCTTCGAAAGGGTCTCCAGGGTCTCGCCCCCGGTGATGACGTTGGCCTCGCCCAAGAGCGTGCGCAGGGAGTCGATGAGTGTTTCTAGCGTGGTCGTCATGGGAAGAGACATTCCCCACGCCTCCGCCTAAACCAAGCCGCCGACGGCGCTTTTGCGCGGTGTTTTTGCGGGGAAACTGGAACGCCCGCCGCGCCCCTACTCGGCCCGGACCACCAGCACGCAGACGTCATCGAGAAACGCCCGCCCCCCGCCAAACGCCCGCGCCGCCGCCACCAGCGCCCCGGGCACGTCGTCGATTCCGGCCGCACCGGCCGCCGCCAGGGCCGCCCGTAGCCGGCCGGTCCCGAACTCCTCGCCACCCGCGTCCGCCACCTCGGTCAGACCGTCGGTGTAGAGCACGAGCGCATCACCCGGCGCGAAGGCCGACGTGCTTGTGCCGAAGGTCGCCTCGTCGAGCATGCCCAGCGCCGGCCCCGCCGCCTCCGACCCGAGCCGCAGTTCGCCCGCCGCGCCCTCCGCCGCCCGCCAAAACAGCGGCGCCGGGTGTCCCGCCTGGGCATAGCGCAGCTCGCCCCGCGTCAGATCGACCACCGCGTAGCCGGCGGTGACGAAGATAAAATCCCCGCTGCTGCGTAGCACGCGGAGGAGGCTCTGGTTGAGGTGGGTCAACATCGCCCCCGGATCCGCCGCGGCCGCGACGCTCTCCTCCATCAGCGCCCGCAGAATGGCGGTGATCAACGCCGGCCGCACGCCGTGGCCCATCACGTCGAAAATCCCGCACGCCAGCAGCCCCGGCCCGGGCGAGGTGGCGGTGAAAAAATCTCCGCCCATGAGGTCCGCCGGCTCGTAGAGGTGCCGCGTCTCGACCGCCCGGCCCGCCGCCGCCACCCGGAGCGGCTTGTCCGGCAACAGGGCGAGCTGCATCTCGCGCGCGAGGCGCAGGTCCTCCTCGATCAGCCGGTTCCGCGCCGCCAGCTCGCGCCGCTGGGCCTCGACCGCGGCGAGGTTGTCCAGCAGCAACTCGGTCTGCAGGCGCACCAGCCGCGAGAGCGGGATCAAGCCACGAAACTCTCTCCGCTCCGAGATGAGCGCGATGTCTTGGTCGAAGGCCTGATCCTCGCGCGCGGCGGTGAGCTTGAGCAATTCCGTCAACGGCAGCTCCTCCGAAACGACCAGCGCGTCCGCCATGATGTGCGAGCCGAGCGGCGCCCGGCCGAACAGGGCGTGGCCGAACTGGTTGCTCAACAATTCCGTGATCTCCCGCGCGCTCGCCAGCCCGACGAAGCTTCCCGCCGAGGTCACGCCGAGGAAGCGCCGTTTGCGTTTCGCAAACTCCGCCTGCGCGCGCGTGAGCGTCGCCCGCGCCTCGAGGTGGTCGGCGTGTTCCACCAGCTCGATGAGCCGGGTCGCTTCGGAGGCTTTCGGCATGACCGGAATGCTGGCCGCCCCAGCGCCCGGCCACAATGCCGGGCCGCGCCGTCACCCACTTGTCACGGGACGACGGTCAGGGCGAAGGGTAAGAAGTGTTGTCCGTCCGCCAGATTTATCTGCGCCCAAACGATATAGCCGCCCGGCCGGGGTATCGTGAGATCGAAAAACAAGGTCGGAGCGCGCGGGTCGGGCGGGGTCACGCGATAGTCGCCCGGCGTGGCCCCGCGGGGATGCAGGTGGGCGAAGCCGCTGCGGTCGGCGTCGAAGGCCACGAGGTGCGCGTAGGCGTCCATGACCAGCGCCAGCGGCACCGTCCCGCCGTCCGTCTCGCGGCCGGCGAAGACCAGCGTGGTCGCGACGCCCGCGCGCACCGCGCCGCCGTCCTGCGTCGCCAGGCGAAAGCGCCACGGCCCGGTCGCGGCCTCGCCGCCGAGCGGAACGGCCGCGGCCGGCTCTCCCGCCCCCGCCCCGGCCGCGCCATCGCCCGCCGTGTAGTCGGCAAACGCATACAGCCCGCGCCCGGTGACCACCGGGGTGAAGTCGGCGAAGACCCGATAGACGCCGCCTCGCGCCGGGGTGTGCTCGAATTCCCACTCGCCCGCCCTGGCGCCGGGCGTCGGATGGAGGTGCTGGTAGTCGCCCATCGTCGGATCGATGACCAGCAGGTGCAGTTTGCGGGTGTGCACGGTCAGCAGATCGACCGGCCCGATGGGCTGCCCGCCCGCCGTGGCGAGGGTGAGCGTGAACCGCGACGATCGTCCCGCCGTCGGCGCGACCGAACCGTCGGCGACCGTCGCGCGGAGCTCCACCCGCACCGGGGAGCGCGAGGCCACCACCGGGATGAACTGCGGCCGCGAGGGGTCGCACATTTCCAGCGCGTCGGCGCCCGAGACCCGAAAATCCATGTGGTGGAGGTTGGTCCCGGTCGGCAGGGCGCGGAACCCGAGATAGAGCGCGATCGCACCGGCGGTGAGGCCGGCGACCGCACGCCAATTGACGCCGGGAACGGTTGGGGTCGCGGTGGACATCAGCGTTTCATCCGTTCCACGAATTCGTCCACCGACCAGCCGGAGCCGTCCGCCCGCCAGACGATGCGCCCCTGCTCGTTGATCAAAAGGGTGGCGAGGGTGTGGGTGAGCACCCCGCCCTTCATCTCGGTGAGGATGCCGAACTGTTTGAAGAGGTCCTTGATCGCGCTCTCCGGGCCGGTGAGGAAGGAGAAGTTGGAGGTGTCGATGCCGCGCGCCTCGGCGTAGTCCCGGAGCACGCCGGGCGTATCGTATTCGGGATCAAGGGTGATGGAGACCAGTTCGAGATTCGCAACGCCGGCGGCCTTCGCCTTGGCCTGGGTTTCCATCATGCGGGCGGTCGAGGCCGGGCACATGGTCGCGACCGGGCAGCGGGTGAAAATGAAGTTGAGCAGGATCTGCTTACCGCGCCAGCGCCCGGCGTCGACGACCTTGCCCTCCTGGTTGTAGAGCGCGAAGTCGGGCAGGTTTTCCCCCACCTCGCGGTAGGCCCCGCGCCCCCGGATCGTCGTGTCCTCGCGCAGCTTGGAGCTCGCCTGCTGGATCGCAGCGTCGGCCGTCGCGTCCGCCCACCAGATGCCTTCAAGGCGAAACCGCCCCGCGCCCTCGTCGACCAGGGTGGCGCGCAGGGCCGCGCCTTCCCGCGCCAACGCAAGATCGCCCGGACCAACCAGAAACTCCATGGTCATGCGCGGCATATAGCCCGGAATTTCATCGTGGTCGACCAGCAGGCTGGCGCGGTCCTTGAGCACGCTCACGACCCGGCCGGTCAAGGTCCGTCGCGCGGTCGACGCCTCGGCCGGGGCGTCGGCCTTCGCGCCGTCCGCCGCCCGCTTGCAAGCCGGGGTGACGCCGGCCGCGAGCAGGGCGAGCAGCAACGCGAGCCGGCCGGTGGGGGTCCATACGTTCATGCCCCACCGTTCCGCCCCGGGGAAACGTTTGTCAAAGGCATTGCGGATTCTAGGTTCCGACCTTCCTTCCGCGTCTCGACCCGTCCCATGACCACGCCCGCGCCCACCCTCGCCCCCGCGTCTTCCTCCGCGAACGCCACCTCCCGCCCGGTGACGGCCTCCAGCCGCTCCAGCTCCTACCAACGGGGGCTGAACACCTTCGCCTGGGGGGCGTTCGTGTGGATTTTCTTCATCATCTACAAGGGCGCCTTCACCACCAGCATCGGCGCGGGCATGGTCTTCCCGGACTGGCCCCTTTCCAACGGCTCCCTCAATCCCGCCGGCTGGCTCCACGACCAGGACATGCTCGCCGAACACGGCCATCGCCTGACCGCCGGTGTGATGACCATCCTCTGCGTCGTGCTCGCCTTCTGGCTGCATCTTCGGGAAAGCCGCGCCTGGTTGCGCCGCCTCGGCTGGGCCGCCCTCGCCCTGGTGTTTGTGCAGGCGTTCGTCGGCGGGCTGCGGGTGCTGCTGGATAACATGCACGTGGAAATGGTGAACACCAGCGTCGGCCGGCTCTTCGCCATGGGTCACGCCTGCCTTGCCCAGTTTTTTCTCTGCACCATCGCCGCCATCGCGGTCGCCGGCTCGCGGCCCTGGATCGAGCGCCGCGCCGGCCTGCGGGCCAGCCCGACCCCCAGCCTGCGCCGCTACGCGCTGATCTGCCTCGGCCTGCTCTTCGCCCAGCTCGCCATCGCGGCCGTGATGCGCCACAGCTTCGCCGGCATGGCCATCCCGACCTTCCCGCACAGCACCCCCGAGGGTGATCTTCTGCCGTCGTCTTGGAACTTCGCGGTCGGTATCCAGTTCACCCACCGCGCCATGGCCGCCGTGCTCACCGTAGCCCTGCTCGGCCTAGCCGGCGCGATCTGGTTGAGCCGATCCGCCCCCGGTGCGATGCGGCTAGGCGCGGGCGCGCTGCTGTTTCTGCTCGGCCTGCAGGTCTTCCTCGGCGCCGCCACCGTGCTGAGCGGACGCAGTCCCTACTACGCCACCTGGCATGTAATCGTCGGCGCCTCGCTGCTGGTCACGACCTTCCTGATCACCTGGGTGCTGCATCGCGACCAGGTCGATCCCGCCCCCGCCGCCGCATGAGCGCCGCCGAGCCCACCACGCCCGTCGCCCCGCCCGCCGAACCCGCCGCCGGCGCCTCGTCGTTTCGCGACCTGCTGGAGTTGACCAAGCCCCGCCTGAGTCTGCTCTCGGTGCTCACCACCCTGGTCGGCTACGCCGCCGCCCGGCCCGGCTGGCACGCGCGGGAGTTCGCCTTCCTCTGCGTCGGCACCTGCGCCTGCGCCGGCGGCGTCGCGGCGGTGAACCAGTGGATGGAGTCGGATACCGACGCGCGCATGGCCCGCACCGCCGACCGCCCCCTGCCCTCCGGCCGTCTGCCCGGCGGCAACGCCTTCGTGCTCGGCTGGGGCCTCACCGCCTTCGGCCTCGGCTGCCTCTTCGCCCAGGTCAACGGCCTCGCCGCCT
Source organism: Opitutaceae bacterium (assembly GCA_027482905.1). Lineage (GTDB taxonomy): Bacteria > Verrucomicrobiota > Verrucomicrobiia > Opitutales > Opitutaceae > IMCC26134_A. Next base: position 237 of record JAIXVP010000446.1, on the reverse strand, counting down.
TCTTCGCCCTCGCCACCGCGGTGAGCTATCTTGCGCTCTACACCCCGGCCAAACGCGAATCCCCCTGGGCGACGGAGATCGGCGCGATCGCGGGGGCCTTCCCGCCCCTCATCGGCTGGGCCGCCGCCGAGGGCGGACGCATCCACGTCGGCGCGCTCGGCTGGATCCTGTTCGGCGTCCTCGCCACCTGGCAGATCCCCCACTTCATGGCCATCGCATGGACCTATCGCGACGACT
>JAIXVP010000211.1 GCA_027482905.1 Opitutaceae bacterium | reverse complement strand
GTTGGCGGAGAAGGCGCTGGGCGGGCTGTTCGGGTTGTCGCCGCTGCACCGCAGTTCGAGGATCACGACCGCGCCGTTGGTCGGCAGGCCGTTGGCGCGCACGCGAGCGGTGTAGGCGATTTTAGAGAGATCGGTCTGGCCGAGGCCGCCGGCGGTGTAGGGTGTGTTCACCGTGCCGAGGGTGACGTTCGCGGCCCAGCCGCCGAAGTAGGTGGCGGAGGTGACGGCGGAGGCGTTGGGGGTGAGCGCGAGATAGCCGCTGGTCGGCGCGGTGGCGAAGAGCCCGCTGTTGAAACCGGCTGCGCCGGGCAGAATGGGGAACACGACCGAACCGCCGGCGGCGGGGCTGCCGGTGAGCGCGGTCGACCCGAAGGCGGAGAAGCCGCTGCCGGTGGTGTTGAAGTTCAGGTCCAGCAGGGTGCTGGTGGCGGCGGAGACCGGGGTGGCGGTCAGGGTGGCGAGGGTGGCGAGCGTGGCGCCGAGCCGGAGGGCGGGGCGGAGGAGGGCGGGGTGCATGGGGGGAAACGGGGTGGGGGACGGACGGAGGAAAAGGGTAAGGCGGTCCGCTTGGACCGCCGGACAATCGAGGGACGAGTCGGGAACCGGACCGGGTAGGGGATTTATTCCGTGGTGTAGACGACGTTGCGGTTCTGGATTTGGCCCTTGGTGAAAGCGACCGCGTGGCCATCACACATCGTCACATTGACCTTACCCTTGTGGCGGTAGCGCATCCATTTGTTGCTGCCGGTGTCGTCGTCGGTCGCGGTGCTGATATACTCGGCGGGATCGATGCTGCCGCCGCGGCCGCCGCTCTGGGAGGCGAAGATGGAGGGTTGCTCGATCGAGTTGGGGCTCCAGCCCTTGTTGTTGGGGTCCTGACACATGTCGGCGGCGAGGATGATGTTCGAGGGGCGGACGACCTTGGAGAGGGAAAGAGCCTTGGTGCCGCGGGGCATCAGGCCGGCGTGCATGCCGTAGGTGAGCACGATGTCGCCGTTGGGATTGGTCGGGCTGTAGGGATTGGTGGTTTCCTCGATGGGAATGAGGGCGCCGGGGCAGGTGAAAATGGAGGTGCGTTGGGCGGCGGGGATCGTCATGTAGGACGAGAGGGTGCGGGCCCAGGCGGGGTCGTTGCCGGTGCCGGCGTCGGGAAGGAAATTCTTGTTGTCGTTGGCGTAGACGATGGCGGCGAGGCCGACTTGGCGGAGGTTTGAAAGACAGGTGCTGGCCTTGGCCGAGTCGCGCACGCTGCCCACGGTGGGGATGATGATCGCGGCGAGAATGCCGATGATGGCGATCACGGTGAGCAACTCGATGAGGGTGAACGCCGAGCGGCGACGGGAGGAGACGGGGTGTTTCATGGGGCGGGGGGCGGGGACCGGAGGGGAATTTCCGGCCAAGGTTACGTTAAAGAAAACTTGACGACTGCAATTCTATGCAACAACTAGAACGTGAAACCGGCGCTTTTAAAGCTAAAACGTCGTTTTTTTCCAAAAACCTCAAAACACCCGATACCCATGCTAAAGAAACTATCCCTCGTTGGTCTGCTCTCCGTGGCCGGCCTCCTCTCCAACTCCGCCCGCGCCGAAGGCTGGGTGGGTTTTATGAACGTTTTCTCCACCGGCTCCGGCATCGCCGGAAACGGTTACCAGTTTGGTTCCGGCTGGGGCCTTGCGGACGTGAAAACCACCGTGGTCACCTCGAACACCGGCACCTACATTGGCGACCAGCTGCGCTTGGAGCCGAATTACAACACCTACGCCGACAATCCGAATGACGCCTACTGGCGCAACAACGGTGGCGCCGGCCCACTCGGCAACAAGTTCATGGAGGCCAACACCTTCGTCGAGACCGGTTCCATCAGTGTCGGATCGATCAACTTCAGTGGCTCGATCGACAGTTATACCTTGGCCAGCGAGTTTACCGCGATCGCCTTCATCAAGGTTCTCAACCCGGCCAACAGCTACAGCATCGACGTTTTCGAGACCTACAATCTGAACTCCGGTTCACAGTTCTCCCTCAACGCGGATCTCAGCGCTCACGCGGGCAAGATCCTTCAGGTCGGATACGCCGTCTACGGCATCAATTCCAACCCGGCCAACACCGTGGCCAACGGCAGCGTGCTTGTTACCGCGACCGCCGCCGCCATTCCCGAGCCCTCCAGCTTCGCCCTGATCGGTGCGGGCGCGGCCCTCTTCGCCGCCAGCTTCCGCCGCCGCCGCGCCTAATTTTTGGCCGATCGGTTGCATCCATTTGCAAGCCCGGGGCAATGGCCCCGGGCTTTTTTATGTCCGCCGCGCGCGCCCCGCAGCCGGCCTTCTCGCGGCGGCGGCGCAAATACGATTGCCGGTCCCGCGCGGGCGGGTTTGTTGGACCGACTCACCGCATGAAACGCTGGTCCCAGTTTTTTGTCCCCACGCTCAAAGAAAGCCCGTCCGACGCCGAAATCGCCTCGCACAAGCTCCTCATCCGGGCCGGCCTGGTGCGCAAGCTGGGGGGCGGACTCTACACCTTCATGCCCATGGGTTTGAGGGTGATGCAAAAGCTGTCCGCTCTTTGCCGCGAGGAGCTGGAGCGCGAGAATCCGGAGCACGGCCGCGCCGGGGCGATCGAGTTGTGGATGCCGCATCTTCATCCGGCCGACAACTGGGAGCAGGGTCCGCGCTGGGCCGCCGCCCGCGAGATCATGTTCCGCGCCGACCACGCCGGGGCGGGCAAGGGTCGCGCCCGCGAGCCGGAATTCGTGCTCGGGCCGACCCACGAGGAAGTCATCACGCCGCTGGTGAAGCAGGAGATCACCAGCTACCGCGACCTGCCGAAGAATTTTTATCAGATCGGGACCAAATTCCGGAACGAGATCCGCCCGCGCTACGGGCTGATGCGCGCCAAGGAGTTCGTGATGATGGACGCCTATTCCTTCGACGCGGACGACGACGGCGCGATCAAGAGCTACCTCGCGATGAAGGCGGCCGATGAGGCGTTTTTCCGGCGCGTCGGGGTCAAGGCCATCGCGGTCGAGGCCGACACCGGCGTGATGGGCGGCAGCTTTTCCCACGAGTTCATGGTGCCCGCGGAGGTGGGCGACGACGACGTGATCTACTCCGACGCCGGCTACGCCGCCAACCGCGAGAAGGCCACCAGCGCGCTCGTGCCGGCGGACCTGGCCGACGCCGCCCCGGCGGGCGAGGTGGAGAAATTCGCCACGCCCGGCGTCGCCACCATCGCCCAGCTCGCGGCCGAGCCGTATTCGGTTCCCGGTGACGCCCAGTTCAAGACCCTCGTCTACATGGGCGACGGCAAGCCCTTCCTCGTCGTGCTGCGCGGCAACGACGAACTGGAGGAGGCGAAGCTCGGCGCGCTCGGCTTCACCCTTTTCCGGCCCGCCACGGCGGACGAGATCGCGCCGGTGCTCGGCGCCCGTCCGGGCTCGCTCGGCGCGGTGCGGGGCACGATCAAGGATCCCGCCGCGCTCGCGGGGGTGTTCGCCGACCACGCCGTCCGCCTGATCGGCAACGGCGTGACCGGCGCGAACGAGGACGGTTTCCACCTGCGCCACGTCAACGTGACCCGCGACCTCGCGATCACGAAGTTCGGCGACTTCCGCCGGGTGCGTCCGGGCGAGCCGTGCCCGCGCTCCGGCCAGCCCCTGCAATCGCGGCGCGGCATCGAGGTCGGTCACATTTTCAAACTCGGCACCAAATACGCCGACAAGTTCGGCGCGGCCTACACCGACGACCACAAACAGTCCCACCCGATGGTGATGGGCTGCTACGGCATCGGCATCAGCCGCACCCTTCAGGCGGTGATCGAGCAGAGCCACGACGCCGACGGCATCATCTGGCCCTGGGCGATCGCGCCCTTCCAGGTGTTGATCTGCCTGCTCGATCCGAAGCTGCCCGAGGCGCTCGCGCTGGCCGAGCAGCTCGCCGCCGCCGCCGAGGCGGCCGGGGCCGACGTGTTGCTGGACGACCGCGAGGAGCGTCCGGGCGTGAAGTTCAAGGACGCCGACCTGATCGGCGTGCCGCTGCGCGTGGTGGTCGGCGGCAAGGGCCTGCAGGCCGGCGTGATCGAGGTGAAGCCCCGCGCGGTCAAGGAGGCCCTGAAAATCCCCGTGGCCGACGCCACCGAGCAGCTCGCCGGGCTGGTGCGCGCCGCCGCGTCCGCCGTCACCGTCTGATGTCGAACCCCGCGCCCATCACCGCCCGCCGGATCGAGCCGCTCTTCGCGGGCGCGGGCACGCGCCCGGGGCTCGCGCCGGAGGAGGTCGCCCTGCCGGAGTCCGCCTTCGCCGTGCAGGGGCCGTGGCGCGTGGTGGTGTTGAACGACCCGGTCAACTCGATGAGCTACGTCGTGCTGGTGTTTCGCAAGGTCTTCGGTTTCGCCGAGCCGCGCGCGCGCCGGCACATGCTGGAGGTGCATGAACAGGGACGCTCGGTGGTGTGGTCGGGGCTGCGCGAGCAGGCCGAGCTCTACGCCTTCGCGCTCCAGCAGTGGCATCTCACCGCCATCCTCGAATCCGATGAAGCGCATTGAGGTGAAGCTCAGCCTGCCGGTGGTGGCGCCGCTGCTCGACCTGATGAAGGCCTCGAGCGACGTGCTGGAGGCGCAGATCGCCGCGCCCATCACGCTGGAGGACATCGACGCCGATTTCCGCGAGGAGTGGCGCGCGGAGCTGCTCGGCGGCCAGCAGGAGGAGTTGCACGCGTTGATGGGCCTCTTCAACAGCGACTTCTTCATCAACGGCGTCGTCGCCTTCGACGAGGACAACGCCGAGATCATCGTGCGCGCCTGCTCCGCTCTGCGCCTCCGCCTGCGCCGGCACGACCTGCGCGTGCTGGAGGACGAGCAGCTGGAAAGCGGCGGGGTGGATCTGGAAACCCTGCCGGTTGCGCTGCAAAAACCGTTCATGTGCTATGTTTTCCTGGGCACCATCCAGGAGCTCATCATCCAGCACCTCGACGGCGCCATCTTGCGCGGTCCGGCGGGCGACGCCGACGCGGGGGACGACGGCGATGATGGCGATGTCGACACCGAAGACGCGGAAGAGGACAAGAACTGAGGCGGGCGCGGCATGAAGGTGACGTGCGAGCATTGCGGGCTGCCTTTTTCGGTGGCGCGGGCGACGCCGGGGCGGGCGGTGTATTGCTGTTCGGGCTGCGCGCTGGCGGCGCGGGTGCCGGTCGACGCGAGCGGGCAGTTCCCGGTCAACGCGACGCTGGTGACGGCGCTGGGCCTGGGTTTTGGGTTGTTTAACCAACTACTGTTCTGGCTGCTCGCCTTGCTCGTGGCGCAGCGGTCTGAGGACGCTGAGAATGCGGCGCGGCTCGCGTGGGGGTCCTCGGGCATTGGCGCGGCGGTTTGGGCGGCGCTGGTGCTTTGCCAGGCGCGGGTCGGCGCGCGGCGCGGCGCGGACTGGGTCTTGGCAGCGGCGAGCGGCGCGGGGCTGGTGTGGGCGTGCAGCGCGGCCGCACCGGGTTTCGCGTTCGCGGCGAACGCGCTGTTCGCGTTGTGGTCCCTGCGCGGCTTGCGGCGGCGTAAGCGTTAACGTTTCGCGGCGGCGCGGAGCAGGCGGTCGCGGATGGCGGGGACGAGGCCCTCGGCGCCGGCGGGCAGCTCGGCGTGGAGGCGGCGCCAACCGCCGGCGTCGAGTTCACGCAGGCGGGCGAAGAGGTGGCGGGCGATCTCGGCCTCGGCGCCGGTTTCGCTCAGCCAGCGGATGCGCCCGCGCGCGGACAAGGCGGGCACGCGGGCGGGTTTGACCAGCAGCAGTGCGGCCTCGTCCGCGGGCAGGGCGGCGAGCGCGGCGGCGTCAAGGCGCGGGTGGAGTTGGAGCGGGGTGCGCGGGCTGTAGTGTTGCTCCAGCATACCCGGCGCGGGCGCGGCGGTTGTGGGCTTGAGGCGGGCTGGGGCGGGGCGGAGCACAGGGCGGCCGAGCACGCGTTCGAGGTCCTCGACCGCGATGCCGCCGGGGCGGAGCAGGCGGGGGCGGGCGAGGTTGCTCAGGTCTAGGATGGTGGACTCGACGCCCACGGCGCATTCGCCGCCGTCGAGCACGGCGCGCAGGGCGGTGCCGGCGAGGCCGTCGCGCACGTGGGCGGCGCGGGTGGGGCTGATGTAGCCGAAGGGATTTGCGCTCGGCGCGGCGAGGGGGCGGCCGGCGAGGCGGATCAACTCGCGGAAGAGCGGGTGGCCGGGCACGCGCACGGCGACCGTGGAGCGGCCGGCGGTGATGAGGTCCGGAATGCAGGGGAGTTTGGGCAACACCAACGTCAGCGGCCCCGGCCAGAAGGCCCGCGCCAGCGGGGCGACGGCGGCGTTGGTCACGGCGACCGTCGGCAGGTCGCGCGCGGCGGCGAGGTGGACGATGAGCGGATCGGTGGTCGGGCGGCCCTTCGCGGTGAAAATGGCGGCGCAGGCGACGGGGTTCAGGGCGTCGGCGGCCAGGCCGTAGACGGTCTCGGCGGGCGCGCCGATGATTTCGCCGCGGCGGAGGGCGGCGGCGAGGCGGGCGAGGTTGGCCGGGGTCGGCCGAAAGATGCGGGGCCGGAGGGCGGCGGGCATAAAAAACCGGGGCGGCTTTCGGCCGTCCCGGCAATCGGGGGGAAGCGGGTCGCCGGGGAGGCGGCTTACTTGGCGAGCAGCATGGCGCGGCTGCGCTTGATGGTCGCGGTGACGCGGCGCTGCTGTTTGGCCGAGAGGTGGGTGTATTTGCGCGGCAGGATCTTGCCGGTGTCGGTGACGTAGCGGACCATCAGCTCGGGCTGGGTGAAGGGGAAGGCCTCGGGGGTGAGGGACTGGGTGGCGGTGGTTTCGGTGGCGCTCATTTTGGAAAAAGACGGACAGCAAGCCGGATCGCGGGGGGGCTTGTCAATCCACGATTCCGAAGGGTATTGAACGCTTGGAATCGCACCCTCGTCCGGTTGGTCGATTTCGCTCCCCCACGCCCATGGAAAACGCCCCCGCCTCCCGTCCGCGCTTCACCGCCAGCGCCACCGCCGCCCACGAAAGCGGTGGGCGCACGTTTTTTCGTTCCGCCAACGCCCAGTCCGAGGTGAGCGAGGAGGCCGCCCGCGCCGCCGCCAAGGCCCTCGCCCGCGAACGCGCCGCGTCCGCCGCCGCCGGTCGGGCGCCGTTGTCCGCCCTCGGCCAGTATCCCTATCCCGATCGCGCCATCGTGGAGCCCGTGCTCGAACGGCTCGACGACCCCGCCCAGCCCGGCCGCGAACTCGCGCGCCTGACGCGCAACAGCTACCTCGCCACCGTGCTCAACGCCTACGACATCATGTTCGTCGACGTGGACACGCGCGCCGACACCTCGAACGCGCCCGAGGAGAAACCCGTGCCCGAGCCGGAGGCGCTCGCCGCCTTGGATGCGCTTTGCGTTGAACGGCCGGACCTCGCCTTTCGCGTCTACGCCACCCGCGCCGGCCTGCGTTACCTTTGCACTTCACGTCGATTCGCGCCGCGTTCGCCGGAGAGCGCTGAGATTTTGCGCCGACTCCGCTCCGACCCGCGTTACGCCCGGCTCTGCCGCGTGCAGAACTGCTACCGCGCCCGGCTGACGCCGAAATCGTGGCGCTGCTACACCGACGGCCCGATCGTCAACGAGCCGCGCCCGTGGTGGAAACGCCTGATTAATCCGCTCCGCGCGCCCTTGTATCCCGACGAGAACGATTTCTCCACCTGCCGGTTTGTGCGCAACATCGGGGCCGCGGCGCAGGCCGATGCCGGAATCGCCTTGGTGGTCGCGCGTCACGACGCCACCAGCCGCGCGCTGGAGGGCAAGCCCCTGGCCTGATAGCGGTCCCCGGGTCAGACAAACCTTGACCGCGTCCCGCCCCAGCTGGGACCTTGCCCGCTTATGAAAGCCGGAATCGTCGGTCTCCCCAACGTGGGCAAGTCCACCCTCTTCAACGCCCTCACCCGCTCCCGCAAGGCCGAGGCGGCGAACTACCCGTTCTGCACCATCGATCCCAACGTGGGCGTCGTCACCGTGCCCGACGACCGGGCCTACGTGCTGAAGGACATCGCCAAGACCAAGGTCGTGATCCCGGCCGTGATCGAGTTCGTCGACATCGCCGGCCTCGTCGCCGGCGCCAGCAAGGGCGAGGGCCTCGGTAACCAGTTCCTCGCCAACATCCGCGAGACCGACGCCATCGTCCACGTGGTGCGCTGCTTCGAGGATCCCGACGTCATCCACACCATGGGTTCGGTCGATCCGGTGCGCGACATCGAGGTCATCACCACCGAGCTTGTGCTCGCCGACCTCGAGTCGGTCGAGAAGCGTCTGGCCAAGACCCAGAAGCTGGCCAAATCCGGCGACAAGGACGCCCAGGCCGAACTCGCCATCCTCGAGAAGCTCATCCCGCACCTGAACGCCGGCAAACCCGCCAACGTCCTCGATTGCACCGACGACGAGAAGAAGCTGCTCCAGTTCTTCCAGCTCCTCTCCGCCAAGCCCGTGCTCTACGCCTGCAACGTCGCCGAGGGCGACCTCGCAGACGCCGAGGCCAATCCCTTCGTGCAAAAGGTGGCCGCCTTCGTGAAGGCCCACCACGACGCCGCCTACGTGCCGATCAGCGCCCGCATCGAGGCCGAACTCATCGATCTCTCGCCCGAGGAGGCGAAGGAGTTCCTCAAGGACCTCGGCGTGACCGATTCCGGCGTGTCGAACCTCATCCGCGGCAGCTACTCGCTGCTCGGGTTGCAGACCTACTTCACCGCCGGGGAAAAAGAGGTGCGCTGCTGGACGATCAAGAAGGGCTGGAAGGCCCCGCAGGCCGCCGGTGTGATCCACACCGACTTCGAGAAAAACTTCATCAAGGCCGAGGTCGTGACCTACGAGGATCTCGTGCGCCTGGGCAGCACCGCCGCCGCGCGCGAAGCCGGCAAATACCGCCTCGAGGGCAAGGAATACGTCTTCCGCGACGGCGACGTCGCCCTCTTCAAGGTCGGCGCCTGAGCCCCGGTCGGGTGACGGCCGGGCGACGCCGGAGCGGCTACTTCGGCG
>JAIXVP010000350.1 GCA_027482905.1 Opitutaceae bacterium | reverse complement strand
GACCCGATCGAGTTCACCTTCCAGGACGACAAATCCGTCTTCCAGCAACGCGAGATCGGCCTCGACGTGCCGGACTTCGCCTTGGCCATTCGTGCCGTCCTACGCCAGAACCCCGATATCATCCTGATCGGCGAGATGCGCGACCGCGAGACCTTCGAGACCGCCATCTCCGCCGCCGAGACCGGGCACCTCGTGCTCTCGACCATGCACGCCGGCACGGTGGCCCAGTCGCTCACCCGCCTCTTCGAGTTTTTCCCGCCCGAGCAACAGCTCCTCGCCCGTCGTCAGATCGCCGGCTCGCTGCGCGGTTTCATCTGCCAGAAACTCCTGCCCGCGCTCGAGGGCGGCGGGCGCGTGCCGGTCAACGAGATCCTCTCCGCCGACGCCACGGTGCGAAATCTGATCCTCGAAGGACAGAACGAGAAGATCCAGGGCTTGCTCGAAGGCGGCTCCGACACCGGCACCTTTTCGTTCAACCGCGACATCTACCGTCAGGTCAAGGCCGGCAAGGTCAGCAAGGCCGACGGCCTCCGCTTCTCGCCCAATCCCCAGGCCCTCGAGATGAACCTCAAGGGCATCTTCATGAAGACCTCGGCCTGAGCCGGGTGCGGGCGCGCGGCGAACCGGGAGGCGCGGGCGCGACCGGTTTTCGTCCTTGGTTTCGGCGCGGCGGTGCCGTAGCGCTTCGCGTTTTCATCTATGGCCACCGCTCTCCTCTTCGCCGGTCAAGGCGCCCAAAAAGTCGGCATGGGCAAGTCCCTCTACGAAAACTCGGACGCCGCCCGCGCCCTCTACGACGAGGCCGACCGCGTGCTCGGTTGGAGCCTGACGAAGGTGTCCTTCGAGGGACCCGAGACCGAGCTGACCCAGACCCGGGTCTGCCAGCCCGCGTTGTTTGTGCACGGCTTGGCGCTCCACGCGGTCCTCGCCGGGCAAGGCAAACTTGGCGACGTCTCCATGGCCCTCGGCCTTTCCCTCGGCGAGGTCACGGCCTACACCGCCGCCGGGGTGTTCGACTTCGCCACCGGCCTGCGCGTCGTGGCCGAGCGCGGCCGGCTGATGCAGGTCGCCTGCGAGCAATCCCTCGGCGGCATGGCCGCCATCATCGGCGAGGAGCGGGCCAAGGTCGCCGAACTCTGCGCCGCCTTCGACATCGAGGCCGCGAACTTCAATGCGCCCGGCCAGATCATCGTCTCGGGCGAGAAGTCCAAGATCGACGCCGCCGTGGCCGCCGCGAAGGACCTCGGCATCAAGAAGGTCATCGCGCTCAACGTCGCCGGCGCCTACCACTCGCGCCTGATGGAGCCGGCCCGCGCCGCCTTCGCCGCCTTCCTCGAAACCGTGCCCTTCGCCGCGCCGCGTTTCACCGTGTTCACCAACACCACCGGCCAGGCCGTGTCCGAGCCCGCCGCGATCAAGGCCGCCCTGGTCAAACAAGTCGTCTCGTCCGTGCTCTGGGAGGACTGCATGCGCTCCGCCGTCGCCACCGGCGTGGCGGCCCACGGCGCGCCACCGGCCTTCCTCGAACTCGGGCCCGGAGGCGTGCTGGCCGGCCTGGCCAAGCGCACCGACAAGGCCTGGAGCGTCCGCAGCCTGGCCGAGTTCGCCGATTGCGCGGCCTGAGTCTGACCGACGCCGGTGTCCGCCGCGCGTCATCCGGCCGCCGGACGCGACCGCGTTTACGGCCGGGCGGCGAGCGGACGTAGCCAGAGATTACGAAACTCGATCGGCGCGCCCTCGAGTTGCAGCCCGATGCGGCCCGCGCGGACCGGGAGGTGCTCGGCGTGATTTTGCCGGACGTCGTTCACGTAGACCTCGAGGGTGTCGCCGGACGCGTGGATATCGCAGGTGTTCCACTCGCCGACGGGCTTCTCCGAGGGCGGCGCGAGGAGCGGGGCGCGACCCTGGTTGTTGACCAAGGGAAAGCCGGGCAGGGCGGTTTCCATGCCGATCAGCTGGCCGGCGGCGCCGATCTTTTGCTGCACCTGGATGCAGGCGGGCCAGACGACGTCGGGGCCTCGGAGGTGGAGGAGGACGCCGCTGTTGCTCTTCGGGGAGGAACCGTCGGGCCAGCGCCATTCGAGGTGGAGATGGTAGTCGGCGTAGTCGGCCTCGGTGCGCAGGTAGCCGGGCGAGAGACCGTGGAGCCGAAGCATCCCGCCGTTCGCGTCCCAGGAGGCGACCGCGGAAGTCGACGGATCTTTCAGGACGAGTTTCCAGCCCGTGAGATCGGTTCCGTTCCAGAGGGCGACCCGTTCGGTCCGCGCGGCGGAGGCGGGCGGGCGCAGGGCGCAGCCGGCAAATAGGAACAGCGCCAGGGCGACGGCGAGGGTGGGGCGGTGCGGGCGCATGGCGCGTCGGGACGAACGGCTCAATACGGCCCGCGGATGTGGGCGGCGACTTCGTCGGCGTAGAAGCGCGCCAGCTCCGCGTGCGCCTCGGCGCCGAGCGGAGGCAGCGCGGCGGCCGCGACGTTGGCGCGGGCCTGGGCGGCGTTGCGCGCGCCGGGGATGACGGTCGTGACGGCCGGAAAATCGAGACACCAGCGCAGCGCCCACGCGGCCATGCCCACGCCGGCGGGCACGCGGGCCTTGAGCGCGTCGGACAACTCGACACCCTTCTCGTAGGGCAGGCCGGCGAAGGTCTCGCCGACGTTGAAACACTGCCCGTCGCGGTTGAAGAGCCGGTGGTCGCCGGCCGCGAAGGTGGTTTGTTTGGTCAGTTTGCCAGACAGGAGTCCGCTCGCCAGCGGCAGGCGCACGATGAGGCCGACCCGCGCGGCCTGCGCCGCGTCGAAGAGGGTGGCGACGGGCTTTTGGCGGAAGATATTAAAGATGATCTGCAGGGCCGCGACGCCGCCGTGCCGCACGCAGAAGAGCGCCTCGTCCATCGACTCCACGCTCGCGCCGTAGGCTTTGAGTTTTCCCTCGGTTTTGAGTTCCTCCAGCCAGCCGAACAACTCGCCGCGCTTCAGGACCTCGGTCGGCACGCAGTGGAGCTGGGTGAGGTCGAGCGCATCCACGCCGAGGCGGCGCAGCGAATCCTCGGTGAAGCGGCGCACGTGATCGCGGGTGAAGCCGTTCGGCCATTCGCGACGGCCAAGCTTGGTGGCGACGAACACCCGCTCGCGCGCGCCCGGCGTGGCGCGCATGAAGGCGCCGATCAGCGACTCGCTGCGGCCGTCGCCGTAGACGTCGGCGGTGTCAAAAAAAGTCACGCCCGCGTCGTGGGCCGCGCGCAGGGTTTCGCCCGCCTCCGCGTCGGTCACGTCGCCCCAGCCGGAGCCGAGCTGCCAGGTGCCGAGGCCGATTTCACTGACGTTGCGACCGGTGTTTCCGAGGGGGCGGGTATTCACGCCCGGGAGCCTGCCGCCGGCGAACCGCCGTGCAAGCCGCCGCCGCCTTTATCGTTCGATCCCGCGCCCGGTGCGCGTCGGAGAGGGGATTTTTCCCATCTCGCGGCTTGAAACAGCCTCCGGGCGCCCGCACGGTGACCGTTTGCGCGGCCCCACCGCGCCCCGACCCGACCGCATGGACTCCACGCTCACCCGAAATTTCTGCATCATCGCCCACGTCGACCACGGCAAGACGACGCTGTCCGACCGTCTGCTCGAATACACCAACACCGTCT
>JAIXVP010000256.1 GCA_027482905.1 Opitutaceae bacterium | reverse complement strand
TGGTTTATAAAAAAGCAGGTAGTCGGCTTTCTTGGCATCGCCGCGTTGCACGGTTTTACCGCGAACAAGGACCCGCCCCTTGGTAAAGTAGGCCTCCTCACGAATCTGCGTCATGAGATCCCAACCCGCACCGCCTGGGCCGCAGAGCGCAGGGGTGATGAACTTTGACCGAATATCGGTCTCGGTGAGCGCCTTTTTGTTCATTCGCGTAACTACATACGGATGAGGCGGGAGCGGTGCTGGCGGCGCAAGGGCCAAGCGCGGGTTTGAATGGGAAATTTACGGGGCAGGTAGACAACCTAGCCGAGGGGGTGGCACAGGCGTGGGGCGACGGGGGAAAGCGGAAAACGGGAGTAATCAGACGCGGAAGAGCGGAAATGCGGAAACGCGGAAAGCGGAAAGCGGAAACGCGGAGGCGGTCGAACGCGGGAACGCGAAAAGCGGAAACGCGGCCCGAGGCGCTTGGCTTGGCTAAATCTGGTCGAGGGCGGCGCGGATGGCTTGCAGGTAGTTTGGGTGCCAGAGCTCGTGGTCGGCGTCGGGCACGGCGGCGAAGCGGTGCCGCCGGTAGAAGTCCCGCACCGCGGTCGCGCGGCGGTGCATCTGTGCGTCCTCCCGCGCGCCGACGAGGATGTCGGCCGGCGTGTCGGCGTTTCCGGCCCGGTAGGAGATCATCCAGCGTTCGGGCTCGTCTTCGTCCTCCAGGAAAAAGGGCGAGATCGATCCGAGGATGAGATGCCGCGCGCGCAGGGCGCCGACGTGCGCGTAGAGCGCGCCGAGCGAAAACCCCAGCACCACCTTGTCCTCGGTCTGGGCGGTCACCTGGGGGAAAAGCTCGTTCGAACCGAAGGGCGGATGATGCGCGGGCCAGTCGAGCCGCACGAACTCCGTCTCCCAGCCGCAGTCCCGGTGGATATACTCGACAAAGGGCCGGAAGCGGCGCTCCGCGCCCGGCATGGGAGGGACGATGGTCAGCAACGGCATTTCCAAAAGCCAACACGCGCCCGGGAGAAAACGTCAACCCGTCCATGCCCCGCGTTTTGCCCCGTCGGGATTTTGCCGGGTCGGGCGATCCGGCGGGGCCGGAGCCGACGAATCCAACGGGGCAGGCCGAGAAAGGCTAAATTCCGGGACAAAGGGAGCTCCTAAAATCTCCGGCGGGGTCTGCGTTGAGGGCCAAACGGCAGGCCGCAAGGCGGGGAGGCGGGGGGTATCCTCGAAGAGGCTATCCCCCGCCTCCCCAACGTAGCGGATGCTGGAATGGCCCTCAACCCGCAGGGCGGCCGGGAAATACGGCTGGGCCGGCGTTGGGCGCGGCGGCACCTACCTTCCAGGTAGGCCTCCGCCGCCCCCGCCTTGGCCGAGCCGCATTTCCCGGCCGCGCAGACCCCGCCGGAGATTTTAGGAGCTCCCTAATGCTGCCTGTGCAAGGGGCCTTATCTAGGTGAAGCTGTTCGCGTGATGCTCTCCACCCGCAAACAAATCGCCGCCCGCTGGGTGTTGGCGGGGTTTTTTATCGTCGCGGGCATAAACCACTTCCTCGCGCCGGAAATCTACCTCGGAATGATGCCCGCTTGGCTGCCGGCCAAGGCGGCGGCGAACGTCATCAGCGGTGCGGCCGAGGTCGCCGGCGGACTCGGTCTGCTCATCCCCGCCCTGCGTCGGCCGGCCGCTTGGGGGCTCATCGCGCTCCTCGTCGTGATTTTTCCGGCCAATGTGCAGGTCGCGCTTCAGGGCCAGATGCCGGGGCTCGATGGCGCGCCGGCGTGGCTGCTCTGGCTGCGGCTGCCGTTCCAGGCCGTGTTCATCGCGTGGGTGTGGTGGGTGGGCCTCGCCCGCGCCAAGCTCCGCCGGGATAATGGCGGTATCCGGGTTTAGAGCTTTTCCAAGGCGGCGATAAAGGGGCCGGGGCCGCCTTCCTGGTAGCCCAGCCGGCCCACGCGTTTACCTTGGGCGTTGAGCACGACCACGGTGGGGAAACCGGTGACGCGGTGTTTGCGGGCGAGTTGTTCGTTCTGGGTCTTGAGTTCCTCGGAGAGCGCGGCGCGGCGCGGAAAGTCCAGCTTCACCAGGATCAAGTTCCGGTCGGCGTAGGCCTTGAAGGCTTCGGTGGCGAGGATCTCGCCGTCCAGGCGCATGCACCAGCCGCACCAGTCGGAACCGGTGAAGAAAAGGAACACCTTCGCTCCGCTGCTTTTGGCGTCGGACAGGGCTTGGGCGTAGTCCGTGGTCCAATTCAACTCGGCCCGGGAGGGCTCGGCGCGGGCCGGCGGCGCGGGCCGGGGCTTGGGGGCGGGTTTGGGCGCCGGCACCACCGTGGACGGAGGCGGCGCGGGCGGTGGAACGGACACCGTCACCACCACCTTGTCCTTCAATTTGATGCGGTGGCCCGGGTAGTTCAGAACCTGCAGCCCATTCACCTCCAACTGGCTGGTCGGCTTGCCCAGTTCGGCGACGACCTGCTCGTAAGTGTCTCCTTTTTCCACGGCCGGAAGCGAAAGCGCGGAGAGCGTGAACAGGGTGATCAAGCGGGCGAGTTTCATGGCGAGGCGATCAAAAGCGGAAAAGCGGAAGTGGGAGCGATCAAAAGCTGAAAAGCTGAAAAGCTGAAACGCGGAAAAGCGGAAATAGGGCTAGTATGACACGCCTTGAGTTGGCCTTAGGGTTTTTTCACGGCGGCGACGACAGGGGTCGGGGCCGTCTTTCTGGTGGCCGTTATTGAAGCGGGCCGGCGAGGGGGCCGAGTTTGGGGTCGATCAGAAACCAATGCAGCACGCCGTTGCGGCTGGCGCGTTTACCGGCCCGGGCGGCGGGGAATTGTTTTTGCACCAGCTTCAGGATGGCGGCTTGCGGCGGCGGCAGGGGCAACTCCGCCGGAGCGAAATCGGCGAGCCAGGCGGCGTGGGGGGACGGGGCGGGTTTCCTCATGGCGCGGCTGCGGCGGGGAAAGAGATGCGGTCGCGGGAGAGGCGGGCGCAAGCCCGGAGGAGGGATTCCGCGATCAGGCCGGGGCGGTCGCGGACGCGGAAAAAACTTTAACCCCGCGCCCGAGGTTGTCGGGAGCGGGGTTCGCAGGGCGGCGGGAGGTTCAGTCCACCCACCGAAGGATTGGGCGGCCGGGTCAGGCGACGGCGGCGGCGGGTTTCTGGAAGCTGGCGCGGGCCTCCTCGAGCGTCTCGTGGAAGTGCCAGGAACGGGTGTCCTCGTAGGCTTTGCACTCGGCCACGATGGCGCCGGAGCCGACGAGGCTGAACTGGAGGGCGACCTCGCGGCAGGTCTGCATGGCGGAGAGGAGGAACTTGATCAGGTTCATGTCGAGGCGCTTGACCTCGTGCAGGTCGAAGACGGCCTTGTTCAGGCCGCTGTCGACCGCCTCGGCGATCTTGGCCTTCAGGTGGGAGGCGACCTCGTTGACCACGGTGGCGCCGCAGTTTTCGGGCAGCTTCATCACGAGCACGTCGGGCTCGGTGCGGAAGTAGCGCTCGGAGGTGTCCAGATTCATCGCGCGGGCGATCTTCGCCTCGAGTTCGGAGAGATCGAGCGGCTTGGTGGCGAGGGCGGTGAAGCCGACCTGCTGGGCCTGCTGCTGGGCGAGGGCGTCGGTCTTGACCACGAGGCCGAAGATCGGGGTGTATTTGGTTTTCAGATTCGCGCGGAGGACGCGGAAGAGCGTGAAGGCGGCGTCGTCGGGCAGGGAGAGCGAGATCATCACCAGGTCGACCGGGGCGCGACCGCAGGCGTCGATGGCCTCGCCGGTGGTGGTGACGCCCTGGATGACCCAGGGGGTGTGTTTGAGGCCCTCCTGGATCTGGGCGAGGATGGCGGGTTTGTCCTCGACCACGAGCAGGGTGGCGGGGTCGAACACGGACTTGGCCTTGGTGACGGCGTCGCTGATCGGCTTGAGGTCGATGATACGGCCGATCTTTTGGACCAGGAGGTCCTCCTTGAAGGGCTTCACGATGTAGTCGCGCACGCCGATCTTGGCGATTTTCAGGACGTTGTCCTTGCCGCCCTCGGCCGTGAGCATCACGACCGGGATGGACTTGAGCGCGGCGTCGGACTTCAGCTTGGTGAGCATCTCGATGCCGTCCATCACGGGCATGGTCACGTCGAGCAGGATGACGTCGGGCGTCTCCTTGGAGGCGATGGCGAGGCCCTCGACGCCGTTGGCGGCCTCGAGGATCTCGCAATCGTAGAGCTTGAAGGCTTTTTTGACGATGATGCGGACGGTTTTGGAATCGTCCACGGTGAGTAGTTTGTAGCGCATGGCTGACGGGAGTGGGAAAACGATTTATTCGCCGGTCTGCATCAGGAGGTCGGCGGTGAGGGTGTGACCGCCGATATCGAAGCGGTAGATGCGGCGGGTGGCGGAGCTGATGGGTTCGATGCTGAAGCGGCTGCCGCGCAGGATGGAAGGGATGGTGAGCCGGCAGGGGAAACCGCGGTCGGAGAGCTGGTTTTTGAAGGTGCCGACGGTCATGTTGGTGATCTCGCCGATGGCGTCGTTCACCACCTCGTCGCCGGCCTCGGCGAGCTCCTCGGGGCTCATGCCGAGCAGGTGGCCGGCGCATTCCTGGGCGAAGGGGACGGAAAGGTAGAGGTAGATCAGGCCGTTGATCACGCCGATGAAGCCCACCGTGCCGACGACGTGGGGGTGCTCCAACTCGACGGAGTCGGGCGGCGTGCCGCGGATGGAGGCCACCGGCACGGCCGGGCGTCCCATCATGGTGCTGAAAACTTCCTGCACCGCCTTGGTCACGGTGTCCTGAAAAACGGTCTCGGGTATGTCTTGGATGGCGGGCATGGGAACGAGGGCGGTGTTAGGGTGGGGGAAGGGCGGGGCGGTCGGGATCAGGCGAGGGCGGCGTCGCGGACGACGGTTTCCGTGCCGCGGGAGATCGGGGCGGAGAGGACGGGGTCGGGCATGGCCTCGGCGACGGCCTCGGCGGCGCGTTGCCATTCGAAGGACGAGGAACCGCAGAAAAAGGTGCGGTTGTGCAGGACCTCGCCCGACGGGCCGTGCCAGCGGGCCTGGATGCTGGAGCGGCCGTCCTCCAACGCGCAGCACTGGAGGGCGAGGCTGAGCCCGAGGTCGGGTTGCCAGCAGGTGGCGGTCCCCTGTTGATAATCCGCGCGCCGGCTCCAGCCCTCGGCGTGGTCCGGTTGGAGCATGGCCAGGGTGGTTTCGACCAGGTTGCAGAAGGAGAGGAGGCGCATCGTGGTATGGGGTGTCGGGAGATGCTATCGGCGCGAAGCGGGGGAGATTTAGACGTAGGCCTGAAATATCCCGTCTTTCCTGCTTCCCGCCCGGCGGAGCTTGGCTAGGGTGGAACTGGTTCTCCTCGGACTTTTTACGAACTCATGTCACTCGAACGTATCCTAGTAGTCGATGATGAGCCCTTGGTTCGGCGCTCGCTGGAGGATATTTTACGCAGTCGCAAACTGCAGGCGTCGATGGCTCCCACCCTGGCGGCGGCGGAGGCGTTGATCGCGAAGGAAACCTTCGACCTGGTGATGCTCGACGTGCGTCTGCCCGACGGCGACGGCCAACGCTTTCTGGAGCAGGTGATGGCGCTGCCCTCTCATCCCTTGGTGGTGATGATGACCGGGCACGGATCGATCGAGAGCGCGGTCGCCTGCATGCGCGCGGGGGCCTTCGACTATCTGCTCAAGCCCTTCCAGCCGGCGCAGATCGACCTGATCCTGCGCAAGGCGGACAACTACAGCCAGCTGGTGAAGGTGAACCGCTATTTCAGCGAGCGCGGGTCCGGCGAGGGCGAGCCGCTGCTCGGCCAGAGCCCCTCCATGCTCCGCACCCGCCAGCTCGTCGGCCGGGTGGCGCCGACCGATGCGACCGTGCTCATCACGGGCGAAAACGGCTCGGGCAAGGAGATGGTGGCGCGCGAGATTTTCAGCAATTCGCCCCGCCGCGCCGAGGCCTACATCAAGGTCAACTGCGCCGCGCTTTCGGAGCAACTGATCGAGAGCGAGCTCTTCGGCCACGAGAAGGGCGCCTTCACCGGGGCGATCGAGCGGCGCGAGGGGCGCTTCGAGCTGGCCAACCGCGGCACGCTCCTGCTCGACGAGGTGAGCGAATTGCCGCTCAACCTGCAGGCCAAGCTGCTCCGCGTGCTCCAGGAGCGGGAGTTTGAGCGGGTGGGCGGCACCAAGACGATCAAGGTCAACGTGCGTATCCTCGCGACCTCCAACCGGGACCTGCAGCAGTTCGTGGAGAAGGGGCTCTTCCGTTCCGACCTCTACTACCGGCTGAACGTTTTCCCGATCGAGGTGCCGCCGCTGCGCAACCGGCCGGAGGACATCGAGGTGTTCGCGGAGTCGTTCCTGCGTCGCTTCGCGCGCAAACACGGCGTGCGGCTCCCGGGTTTCAGCGAGCACGCGCTGGCGGCGCTCCGGGCCTATCCTTGGCCTGGCAACGTCCGCGAGCTGCAGAACACCATCGAACGCGCAGTCATCCTCTCCGAGGACCAACGACCGGTCACGACCGCCGCGTTGAATCTGCCCCAGCTCACCCGGATCGAGCCGGGCCGGGCGGTGGCCCACGTCGGCCTCAAGGTCGATCCGTCGCGCGAGCCGTTCGCGGCGCCAACCGCCGAGGCTCCGGTGGCCATACCGATCCAGGCCGAGCCCACGCCACCGCCCCTGCCTTCCGTGGTGGCCCCGGCGCCGGTCGTGGAAGCGCCGGCCCCGGAGGAGCGGCAAGACGACGCGGCGGATCCGGTGCTTTCCGTTTCCGCGCCGGCGGAGGAGGAGCCGGTCATGACCCTCGGCGAGTTGGAGAAGCGGGCCATCCTGCGCACCCTGGTCGCCACCGAGGGTAATCGCACCAAGGCGGCCGATCTGCTCGGAATCTCGATCCGCACCCTGCGCAACAAATTGAACGAGTATCGGATCGAGGAAGGCATCACCAAGTAGGCGGTGCGGCGACGGTCCGCGGGCCGGCGGGACGGGCGTTTCAGGGCGCGGGATCGGCGGCGCAGCGGAACCCGACGTGGCTGGAGCCGGTGTCGGGCGGCGTGCCGCGGCGGGCGGCGGGGCGGTAACTTTCGCAATAGTCCGGGTTGCAGAGGAAACTGCCGCCCTTGATCACGCGCCGGAGCTGGCCGGGCACCTGTTCGGGGGACGGGTCGCCGGGCACGAGCCGTCGGCCGGCGCCGGGCGCGGGACCGAAGGGATTGCCGCACATCTCGGGCTGCTTGGCGCGAACCGCGAAGGTGTCGGCGGCGTAGCGATCCGCGCACCAGTTCCAGACGTTGCCGCCCATGTCGTGCAGGCCGTAGGCGTTGGGCGGGAAGGCGCCGACCGGGGAGGTGCCGACGTAGCCGTCGGCGGCGGTGTTGTGGTGGGGGAACTCCCCGGTCCACGTGTTCGCGAGGTGCGGGCCGGAAGCGGGATGCGGATCCTGGTCGCCCCAGGCGTAGCGGGCGCGGGCGAGGCCGCCGCGGGCGGCGAACTCCCACTCGGCCTCGGTGGGCAGGCGTTTGCCGGCCCATTTGGCGTAGGCCGCCGCGTCCTCGTAGGCGACCTGCACGACGGGGTGATCGGCGCGGCCGGCTATGGACGAGCCGGGGCCTTCGGGCTGGCGCCAATTCGCGCCGAGGGTCCAGTGCCACCATTGGTTCATGTCGTCCAAGGGAACCGGGCCGGCGGTCGGGCGGAAGACGAGCGAACCCGGCGCGAGCTGGTCCTCCGGGGGGCGGGGCGTGCCGGGCGGGA
The DNA here is from genome assembly GCA_027482905.1 of Opitutaceae bacterium. Classification (GTDB taxonomy): domain Bacteria; phylum Verrucomicrobiota; class Verrucomicrobiia; order Opitutales; family Opitutaceae; genus IMCC26134_A. Next base: position 2,082 of record JAIXVP010000256.1, on the reverse strand, counting down.
CCTGTTTTTTGATCTCCTCCCAATCGACCGGCCGTTCGGCGACGGTGACGTATCCGGTGGCGGCGACAAAGGCCGCGAAGCGCTCGTTGGTGACCGGGTCGACGTCGAGCAGGAAGGGATTCACACGCACCGGATGGGCGGGGGTTTCGTTGGGGAAGGCGTAGGGCGCGTCGCTGCCCATGGTGAACTCGCCGCCGGGGAGCCGGACCATGCCGGGGGGCGCATCGGCGGCGGGGGCGGCGAGGGACGAAAGGAGAAACGCGAACGGGAGCGTCGCGAGCAGGCGGACGAGGCGGGGCATGGGGATGCGGGGAGCTTCGCTCAAAGCCCCGGGATGCCAACTTTTTCCCGCGAAGGGCGGCGCGCGGACCCGCGGCCCGGAGCGGCCTCCCGCGGTGCGCCTAGAATACGACCTGCGCCTGGGCGATGACGCGGCCCTGATCGGAGAGCGGGCCCGCGGGGTCGCCGAGTAGGTAGTTCAGGGTCAACTTCAGGTCGTCGCCCTTGAGGTAGTAATTCAGGCCGAGGGTCCAGGTGGCGGAGTCGTCGCCGGCGGCGGAGGTGTCGGGATCGTAGGTCTCGAAACGCACGCCGGCGCGGAGTTTGTTCGCCAACAAATAGTAGCCGAGGTGGGCGGACCATCCTTCGGCGACGGCGTCGCCCGCGCCAAGGCGATCGGAGTCCATGCGCAGCCATTCGACGGCGGAGTCGAGTCGGCCGGCCGCGAGCTGGGCGTCGAAGCCGAAACCCTCGCGGCGGAGGGAGGACGCGCCGGCGGAATCGTCGGTCGCGAAGCCGTTGGCCCCCGTCGTCAGGGTCAGGCCTTTGGTTTTCACCGGCGCGCCGGAAACACGTCCCACGGTGAGGAAACTCTCGTTGTCGTTGCCGCCCTGGTTCACGCCGTTGCCGTTGAAGGCGCCGACGGCGTAGGCCAGGCGCTGAGCGACGATGTCGCCGGAAACCATGGCGCCGATCTGGCGGTAGAGAGTCAGCCGGTCGTTCGGCAACGAGCGCTCGGCGAAGGGAAGTTTGGTGTCGGGCAGGAGCTGTTCGTAGCCGTAGGGGGTCTTGAACTGGCCGACGGTGACGTTCGCGAAGGAGAATTTTTTCCAGACCAGGAAGGCGTCGGTCGCCTGGGCGCGGTAGTTCGAGGTGGTGCCGAGGTTGCTGTTCCCGAACTCGCTTTGGAACGTGAAATCGATGTCCTCCGCGAACGAGCCTTTCAGGGTGATGCGCGCGCGGCGGACGAGGAAACGGTTGTTGAGCGGAAATCGGTCGTCCGGCGCGTCACCGCCCTCGGCCTGGGCCTGAAGGTAGCCGCCGATGGAGAGTTTCCTCACCTTGCCGGCGGGCGTGACCGCGACTCCGGTTTCGGGCGGAGCGGGCGGGGCGAGACGGGCCTTCAAGGCCTGGTTCTCGGCGGAAAGCGCGGCGAGTCGCGCCTCGAGGTCGGCCAGTCTGTCTTCGACGCTGGCGGCGGGCAGGGGGTGGACCAACAGGGCAACGAGGGACGCGGTGGCGGCGAAGCGGAAAGCGGTCATGATGTCCCCGTTCCATCGGCTCGGCCGGGGCGAATCTTTAACGCCTCGAACGGGCGCTTCGCCTTCAGGACCGGGCGTAGGCGCCCTGCACCGCCCGGGCCCGGCGGGCGGCCTCGCCCAGTTCGGCCAGTTCGGCGGCGACGCGCGATTGGGCGGCGGCGACGAGGTCCCCGAGTTTTCGATACCGATCCGCCAGGGCGGCGGCGCGGGACTCCAGGGCGGGATCGCGGGCCGGCGGTTCGTCGGCGAGACGGGTCAACACGGCGAGCTCGCGGTCGAGCAGCGCTGCGAGCGCGGGCCAGTCCTCGTGCCCGACGGCCCCGTCCTCCTCGCGACCGAAAGCCTCGGCGCAGGCGAGAAGCCTCAGGGTGGCGGGGGTGGGCGGGGCGTGCATGGCGGGAAGACCCGGCGCGGCCGGGGACGGATCAGGCCACCTTGACCTCGGTGGAGCGAAGCATCTCGGCCCATCCGTCGCGCAGCGTGCGAACGAGGCCCTCGACCTCGATCAAGGGCGCCTCCTGCTTGCGCAGGTTGGCCTCGA
>JAIXVP010000229.1 GCA_027482905.1 Opitutaceae bacterium | reverse complement strand
TCACCTCCGTCGTCCAGACCGCCGCCGCCCGCCGCGCCCTCGCCGGCCAGGCCGCGGTGGAGAAGGTTTCCGTCGGCCTCGGCGGCGCCTCCCTGCGCGGCCTGCGCCTCGACCAGGCCGGCCTCAAGGTCAACGCCCCCGCCTTCGACGCCGACATCCCGCTGCTCGACCTCGCCGGCGGCCGTATCGACGTCCGCCGCCTCGTCGCCCGCGACCTTGTGATCGAATACGATCCGGTCGCCGCCGCCGCCTACGCCCGCGAACACCCCACCGCCGCTTCCACCGAACCCGCCAAGCCCTTCGCCGGTCTCCTCTCCGCCCTTTCCCTGCCGGGTAAACTCGCCATCAACGCCGTGGACCTCGCCGGCGTGCTCCGCGTCGCCGGTCCCAACCCGCTGGCGGTCGATTTCTCCCTCACGGGCGGCGAGGTCGCCGCCGGCCGGCAGGGGATCTTTGACCTGAAACTGCATCTTAAACCCGACGCATCCACCGACCTCGCCACCAATCTCAAGCTGCAGCCCACCCTCGACGCCGACGGCCAGCTCTCCGCCCTCGCCGTCCGCATCGACACCCAGGTCGCCGGCGGCCCGCTCGGCCGCCCGGCCACCCTCCGCACCGATCTCGGCGTTGCCCGCGACGGTCCCGGTGAGACCTGGACCCTCCGCCTCGTTTCGGCCGACAAAAACCTCGTCGAGCTAGACACCCGCTGGGCCCCCGGCTCGACCGACCTGCCCGGCCGCTGGAAGATCGCCGTGACCGACGCCGACCTCGCCGCGTTTTCGCCCCTGCCGGTCCTGCCCGTCATCCGCCTCTCCGGTGAAGGCGACCTCGCCGTGAGCGATACCCAGCGGGTCCGCCTTTCCGGCGCGCTCCAGCTCGTGGTCGACGCCCTCGACACCCTCGGCCTGCCCGCCCTCGGCGCGATGAAACTCGATACCCGCTTCGACCTCGAGGCCGACGCGGCCGAGACCCGCGTGCGCACCTTCCAGCTCGACGTCGCCTCCGATTCCGACCCCGTCCTGAGCGTCGCCGCCCGCCAGGCTTTCGCATTCGCCCCCGCGACCCTCAAGCTCACGCCCGTCCGCCCCGCCGACGAACTTGTCGAGGTCCGCCTCCACGGCCTGCCCGCCCCCTGGCTTGCGCTTTTCGCGCCCGAACTTTCCCTCGGCGGCGCCGTCACCGGGGCGTGGAGCCTACGCCCGGTCGGCGACGGCGTGGCCCTCTCGACCACCGAGCCCCTCGTGCTGCCCGGCGTGCGTTATGGCCCGAAAGCCGCGCCGGTCGTGGCTTTCGACTCCATCCGCGTCGAGGGCCTGAGCGTCACCGGCGGCCCCGCCGGCCTCGACGCCGCGCTGCCCCGCCTACGCTTCATCGTCGGCGACCAGGACGTGCTGAACCTCGGCCTCACCGCCGCGCAGAAATCCGGCGCGCCCGCCACCGCACGGATCGAACTCCGCGCCCTGCTCGGTTCCCTCGTCGATCAGCCCGCGCTCAAGGGCCTCACCGGCCTCGGCGCCGGCAAGGCCCTCCTCGTGCTCGATGTCTCCGCCGGCGACGCGCAAAAGGTCACCGCCGACCTCCGCCTCACCGGCCTCCGCGCCGCCGTCGCCCCCGGGGCCGCGCCCACCGCCGATCTGCCCGAGGTCACGCTTCTGGCCGAGATCAACCGCGACGCGGCCGGGATCGTCACCGCAAAGCTGCCCCTCACCGTGCGCCAAACCGCGCCGGGCCGCACTTCCGATCTCGAACTCGCGGTCACCGCCACGCCGCCCTCGGCCGCGAATCCCGACCTTCAGATCGCCGCCCGGCTGACCAGCCAAAACCTGCACGTGCCCGACCTCCAGGCCTTCGCCACCCTCGCGCCCGCGCCGTCGCCCGCGACCGCGAAAACCCCTGCGGCCGCCGATACGGTCCCCGCCCCGACCCCCGCGCCCGCTCCGGCCGCCCCGCTCTGGGCCGGTGTGCAGGGCTGGGTGGAGTTGTCGCTGGCCCGCATCGTCTGCGTGCCCGGCTTCGAAGTCACCAACACGACCGGTCGCATCGGCCTGACCCACGACCAGGCCAGCCTGGAGAAACTCCAGACCATCCTCGGCAGCGGTGGTCGCCTCCAGCTCGGCGGCCTGCTGCGTTGGCTGGAGGCGAGTCGTTCCTACCAACTCGGCGCCGACGTGGGCGTGGTCGGACTCGCTGTCGGCCCGCTTCTCAAGGCGCTCAACCCCGCCGCGAGCGTGCCTCTCGAAGGCACCTTCGGCCTGAACGCAATCGTGACCGGCGCGGGCGCGGATCCCGCTTCCGCCGCCGCCGGGGCCGCCGCCGAGGTGAAACTCTCCGGCCGCCAGGGCCTCATCCGCGCCCTCAACCTCGACACCAACCGCTACGCCAAGCTCGGCGGGTCGAAGGAACTCGGCGCCATCGCCGGCCTGCTCGGCGCGGTCGCGGGCGACAACGAGCTCGGGCGGCGCGCCCAGCAGGTCGCGGCGGTCAACGGCTTCGCCCGCACCCTCTCGAACCTCGCCTTCGACGAATTCAACCTCCACGCCCGCCGCGGCGCGGACGGCGCCATTGCCATCGATACCCTCTCCCTTTCCGCCAGCGAACTCCGGCTGAAGGGTTCGGGTTCGCTCGGCAATACGCCCGGGCTGGCACTCGCGGACCAGGCGCTGTCGCTCCGGCTCGAACTCGGCGCCGGCGGCGAAACCGCGCGCAACCTTGGCGTGCTCGGCCTGCTCGACACCGCCGCGAAGCCGGCCGCGAACGGATTCCTCCCGCTGGTCGAGCCCATCGTGCTCGACGGCACGCCCAAGGCCATCGGCACGGCCCAGATCACCCGCCTGATCAACCGCGCCCTCGGGCTCTGAGCTCGGCCAAGCGGACGGATGCGCCCGGACCGGCGGCAGCGCCGGTCTTGTCTTGCCGGGAGGTTTGGTTGCCTGCCAAGTCTGCCCTCGGACTTTTCCAAGGCCCGTGATGAAAACCGCTTCGCTCTGGTTCGCACTGCTGTGGGTCATTCATCCGATGGCCGGGGCGGCTTCGATTCGAGTGATCGACGTGGATGATCGGGTGGCGGACCGCCCGCTGCCGCCCGCGCTCGTTGCCGGCGCTCCCGCCGTTTTGAGTCTGCTTGTCCCTCCGGGGCACTTGGTCGCCCCGGCGGCCACGGGTCGTCTTTACCAGCTTGGCGGCACGGTCGCCCTGCCGCTCCCGACCGATGTGGAATTGGGGCCGGACCCTGCCGATCCGCGCCTGTTGCTCGCCCGGTTTACCCCGCCCGCCGTTGACCGGGTTACGCAGTTTGCGCTCCGCATCGGCGATAGCCCCGCCCTGGTCTTGGTCGTTCATCCCGCCGGCCTGGATCGTCCCGATCTTCCTTCGCTGGCTGAAGCTTTCGCCGCGCGACGCATGCGGCTGGCCGTGTGCGGAGCTGCGCCGGTTCTGCGGCAGTGGTTGTCGTCGCGCGGGCTCGTTTTTGAGGATCTCGGGGAAGAGGCGGCGGATCACGTTCCAGCCGACACGCTTTTGGTTGCTGCGATCGCACCCGAGGATTGGCTCCGCCTGGCGGACCCGCGCGAAGCCTCTCCAGGCGGCGTCCTGCTCGCTTTTGTTTCCGATCCCTCCCGGCTTCCGGGCTTATATCCGGGACCGGCGGGCGCCGGTGCGGAAACCCGCGCATGGAAAATCACCCTTCCGCTTCTTCCCGATCTCAACCACGACCCGCGCGCCAGCGATGCCTTTCATCGGCTCATCCACCAGGCGCTCGCGCCTTGATCCGCCCTTTTTCCATCCGACCATGAAGCCTCCCCGCCTCTTCCAGATCTTGCTCGTGCTTGTCGCGTCCTTGTGTGTCCCCGTCTCAGCCAAGCCGGCACTGCCCGTCCTCGCCGGCGCGGTGCTGGTCGAGCCGGCTACGGCCGAGCCCCTTCCGCTGGCGATCTTCGATTTTCAGACCGCCGACCGGGCGCTGGAGAAGAAAGGTGCCGAGGTCGGTGTTCTGTTGAGCGCGTATCTCTCCGGCCGTCCGGATGTGTTTCTCGTCGAGCGGCAAGAGGTGGAAAAAATCCTTGGCGAACAGGAGCTCGGTTTGTCCGGAACCGTCACGGCCGAAACCGCCGCGCGGGTCGGTGCCCTGGTGGGCGCCAGGATTCTGGTCACCGGCCGGGTCTTCGAGACCGGTGGAAAAGGCTATCTCGTCGCCAAGGTCATCGGCACCGAAACCGGGCGGGTCTTTGGCGCGATGACCACCACGCCCGACCTTGCCAAGCTGGACGCACCGGTCGCCGAGCTCGCCGAAAAAATCGGCGCCATCGTCGCGGCCCAATCCTCCGTCTTCGCGGCCAAGGTCGAGTCTCCCGCCGTCCGGATCGAGCGACTCAAAAAAACCGTCGCCGGCAAAGTTCTCCCACCCGTGCTCGTGCGCATCCCCGAGCAACACCTGGCGCGGCCGGTCATCGATCCGGCCGCGCAAACCGAGCTCATGAAAGTGTTCTCCGATGTCGGCTTCGAGGTTCTCACCGCCGCCCAGGCCGCCGACCGAACCGACGTCGCCACCATAACAGGGGAGGCCTTCAGCGAGTTCGGTCTGCGTCGCGGCAATCTGGTTTCCTGCCGCGCCCGCGTGGAAATCGTCATGAAGGACGGTTCCGGCAAGCTCTTGGCCGCCGACCGGCAAATGGACGTCGCGGTGGATGTGGCAGAACACATCGCCGGCAAAAAGGCCCTCGAATCGGCCGCGCTCAAGCTCGCCGACCGGCTGGTTCCGCAACTTGCGCGCTGAGTCGCCACGCGCGCCCCGCCAACCGTTATGTCAGGTCTCGTTCGACAGCGCGAAGTTTGGTCATGGCTCGCCTGGTTTTGGCTCGGGCTTTTTGCCGTGCCGGTGATTGTCCCGGCGGCTTCCGTCGTTCGCCTCGCCATCGCGCCGATCGGCTGGGAGTTCTTCGACGGGCAGGAGGCGATGGGCGAATCACTTACCCCTATCGTCCTCGCGGAATTGTCCGGGGATCCGCGTTGGAGCCTGGTCGAACGGGTGCAGTTGGACGCCATCGAGCGGGAGTGGGAACTCAACCAGCCGGGCGTCACCGAATCGGCCGCGTCGGTCGTGCGGGGACGCCTGCTCGGGGCGGACTGGATGCTGGTCCTGCGGCCGTCTCCTTCGCTTGAGCACCCGGCGCTGAACATAGAGGTCGTCGATTCGCTGCGCGCGGAGACCGTGGCCTCGCGCCGGGCGGAGTTACGATTTCGTCCGCGCGCCCGCTGGTTTCGCAATCCGCCGGCCGCTGATTTGCAAGCCGTGTTCTCCGCCACGCGCGGGGTTCTCGACGAGGCGTTAACGATCCGCCGTGCGCAAGCGGGCCTGCGCACGGCGGCGGTGCTCTTTCTCCAGCCTGAGGGTGGTCCGGTTGCGACGTCCGAGGCCCCGGCCCTGGAAAAGGCGATCGCCGAGGCTATTGCCCGGGGCGATTCGCCAAACGTCTCGGTCTCCGGTTGGCGGGTGCTCGGCGCGCTCGGTGCCGACGCTCCTCGCGGGGAAGGATTGCTCCGTGCCGCCGGGTTCATCGACGAACACGTGGGCGTCGCGCCCAAGACGATCGCCGACGTTTTTGTTTGGGGTAAGTTCCAGGTCATCGGGGGCGAGACGAAGCTGGATTTCCGGATCTGGTCCGGCACCGGCGAATCTGAGGCGCGAGAGGTCGTTGGCGACCGGGCTTTGGTCGCCGCCGCCGTCGCCAAGGCCGTTCGAAACGCGTCCTCAGAGCCGGTCCGGCCGGGCGATGACACCGCCGCGTTGGAGCAGCGGAGACGGCTCGCCCTCCAACTCGTCACGGAAGCGCGCGCCTCGGCCGGGTCCGCCTCGGCGGACGGCTCCGGTGCTTTGGTCCCTTCGTTGGCGACGCGTTTGCTGGAACTGGCGGCTTTTTTGGAGCCGCTGGATCGGGAGATCCAGGAGCTTCGGATCATCTCCAATCTTTGGGATTTGCCGAACGAGATAGAGGGATACCGCGCGCCCGATCAGCCGATCCACGTCGAGGCGGCGCGGCGACGGATCAACCTCGCCCTGGACTACGCGCGGCTGGCCGACCGCTACTGGCAACTGCCGGGAGACCGCTACGATCTTCGATTGCTCGCCGCTTCGTTTCGGGGTTCGGAGACCCCTGGCTTTCGGGCGCGCGCCGCTCGGGCCGCCCCGATCGTCGCCCGCATGCCCTTGGCCGAGCTCCGCCGGGAGGATTTCATGCTGGATAACTGGCTGCGCGCTTGTGTCGTCCCGGACGAGGCTAGTTTCACGCTCATCGAGGCGATTCTTCCGGTCATCGCCCGCTTAAAACCCGAACGGCTCTACACTCCCGCTCAGGGTGGATTCCAGGGGTGGGTGCCATTTTTTGAGGAAACTTTTCCCGACGATGCCGCGATTCAGGCCCGGTTGCGCGGCATTATCGATCGGTTGCCGAAAGGGCACGTTGCGCCCGACGGAACGGCCGTCCCGGGTTTGGTTCCGGTGAAGGTTGAAAATTCTCCCGCTCCCCTTTTTTCCCGCCCCGCGGCCTCCCCGGCGTTTCCGCCCCTTCCTGGATTGGCTCCGCGCAGCAGTTCTTGAACCGTTTTTTTACCATGACACGCCCCCGTCGCCCCCTCGTTTGCCCCATCCTTTTGCTCCTCGCGCTCTCGCCGCGCCCGTGGGCCTCGGCCGAGCCGGCCGGCCCCGAGACCGTGCCGTCGTCGCCCGTCCCCGCCGCGGCGGACATCGCCGGACTGTCCGGCGCCGAGCGGAACGCACGGCTGCACACGATCGTGAAAGCACCGGACCAACTCGGCGTGGTGCGCGCCCTGCTCGCCGCCGGGGCCGACCCGTTGGATCGAGTGGGGACCGGCAATTCGCCGTTCATCGCCTCCATCGCGTCCGG
>JAIXVP010000213.1 GCA_027482905.1 Opitutaceae bacterium | reverse complement strand
GGCGGGCCAGACCGGGCGGTAGGTGAGGGTGAGCGGCGCGCCGGTGACGGGATTGCCCGCGAAGCCCGGGCGGGGGATGGGTCGCAGGTAGGGCAGGATGGTGCCGACGGCGGGCTGGCTGACCCCGGGGATCCAGAAGCCTTCGCGCATCGTGTAGTAGAAGCGCATCAGGAAGGACGGGGAGGCGTCGGCGTGGGGGCCGCGGTAAACCCAGGTGTAGCCCTTGCGGTCGTTAAAGGTGAACTTGTTGTAGAGCGCGGGACCTTGGTGGCCGGAGTCGGGCACGCCGCCGGCGACTTCGTTGTTGCGGGAGTTGCCCTGGGCATCGAGCGGGAGCGGGAGGAGGGGCAGGGGCAGCGGGGCCTGGACGATGGTGCCGGCGGTGATCGGGTAGTCGAAGCGGTAGGTGGCGTTCTCGCGCAGGATCTTGAACGCGGTCATCGCCGGGCGGCCGTCGGCGGGCGAGGTGTAGCGGAGGAGGGCGAAGGGTTGCGACGTGTAGGCGGCGGCGCTGGCGGACGTGTCGTTGAGGTCGTCGCGCAGGGCGTAGACCCGGCCGTTGAGCATCAGGGCGTGCTCCTCGTTGGGGTTGAAGCCGATGGCGTTGCGGTTGTTTTGGAAATAGAGGCGGCCGGCGACCTCGGAGGGCGAGAGGGCGTCGGAGCCGACGTTCGAGGCGAGCACGATCTCGCGGGGCGCGGCGGGCCAGGAGACGGCGTAGCGGGCGACCTTCGACGGGACGTAGAACGGCGCGAAGGCGGCGCTGGGCGGGGTGACTTTCTGATACCACCAGACCTTGAGGGTGGATTTGCCGGGGAGGGCGTTGACCGGGATGATCGCGCCGTTGGCCGCCTCCTCCACGCCGACACCCTGCGGGTCGATGTAGGCGGAGGGATCGTAGGTGTCGCTAAAGCCGGACTCGCGCACGATGAAGCCGGCGGTGGCATAGAGCGAACTCGGGGGATTGATGCGTTCGCCGACCGTGGCGGTGAGGTTGAGGGCGGCGGCGCCGTCGGCTTCCAGGAAACCGGGGCGGCCCTCGGCCTGGCTGTAGAGGCGCACATACCAGACCTCGCCGCCGCTGGTGAACTTGAGCAGGGTGCGGTTGTAGCCGTCGCCGCCGCTGTTGATGTTGACCAGGAAGCGTTGGGTGGCGGCTTCGAGCGTGCCCTCGGTCTGCCGGCCGTCGTCCTGGAACACGATCTGGGGCAGGCGGCCGCCGGGGAACTGCACGCCGGAGGTGGTGGTGAGGCCGGTGGCGGCGAGGGTGTTGTGGGCGTAGGCGTCGATCGAGTCGGGCCAGCGGATGAAGTAGGCGTTTTTCGCGGCGGGCCAGTAGAGCGTCACCGGGATGGTGGCGGCGCCGGAGGCGAGGGCGGCGTCGCGTTTCTCCAACCAGTAGAACGAGACGCGGTCGGGGTTGGTGTTCTCGCGCTCGGCGTAGTATTCGAGCGTGCCGTCGGGGCGGCCCCGGGTGCCGTAGAAGGTGGTGCCGTCGGGCGAGAGGGAGTTGACCGGGGAGGCGAGCCACTCGGAGAAGCCGTCGAGGGGCAGGAGGCGGGCCTGCTGGTCGCGGGGGGTGATGCGTTCGCCGAGATCGACGGTGGCGTTCACGGTGGGGGCGACGCGGACGACGTCGAGGATGTCGGCGCCGAGGTAGGTGTAGTCGGTGCTGGAGCCGGGCTTCAACTTGCCGAGATACTCGACCAGAATGCGGCCCTCGCGGTTGTAGGCGCGGAGCTGGCCGGTGGCGGCGATTTTTTCGAACCAGACGGTGCGTTTCTCGGCAGGCAGGGAGGCGGCGGGGTCGGCGTCGGTGGAGACGCCGGCGGCCTTGTATTCCTCGGCGACGACGGCGGGGACGGCGTTGTTGTAGATCGCGTTGACCGCCTCGACGTTGCCGATGGGCACGGAGACGACGGGGCCGTTGAAGCTGCGTTCGGTCCAGAAAATGGTGCGGGGCGGTTTCGCGGCGCTGGAGGAGACGCCGAAGGTTTCCTCGCGGTAGCGGTAGCGCAGGCGGGTATCCGCGCCGCTGGCGACGGGCAGGCGGGAAACCCAGGTGATGGTCACGCGGCCCGACTGGGAGGCGAAGGTCTTTTCGGCGTGGGGGCTGTAGTAGAACGACGGGATGGAGTCGGCGGCTACCGGCGGAGCGGCGTCCTGCGGGCCTTCGAGGTGGGTGAAGGTTTCGCCGGGTCGGACGGGCTGCACGCGCCAGAAGTTGGCGTCGCTCGCGAGCGGGGCGCTGGCGGCGTCGGTGGTGGGCGGGGTGATGACCTCGCCAAAGAGGTAGCGCGGGGCGCCGGTGACGAAGGCCACGCCGAGGGTGGCGCGGAGCTGGATGAGGGCGACGCCGGTGGGCGCGCCGGTGCCACCGTCGGAACGGTAGATCTGCGCGGGGTAGCGGGCGGTGAGGGTGGCGGAGGTGGAGACGGCGCCGATGCTGGCGCCGGTGACGCTCACGCCGGCGAACTGCGGCTGGGTGGGGAGGATGGGCGGCGTGTTGGACGGGGAGTTCGGAACGGTGCCGCGGTAGAGGGTGTTGTAGGCGCCGGTCTGGGCCTCGTATTGGGCGGAGGCGGCCACCGCGCCGGCGAGCGCCAGCAGCGCGGCCACCACGGGCCGGAAAAAACGCCGGGAGCGGGTAATCATGGCGGGGAGGGTTCCGGGTGGGGCGACGCGCGGCGGGGCTTACTTGTCGGAGACGGTGACGCGGGCGTTGTAGAGGGTGTGGACCGCGACCCAGAAACGATACCGGTTAAAGCTCGGCGTGTGGGTGATCGTCCCGCCGGTGTAGGGGCCGGCGGCGCCGGGAACGGAGATTTCGAAGCTGTCGGCGGTGGGCACCGCCGTGACCGGGTAGGAAGCATTGACGGCGGGAGCGCCTGTCACGCCGGAAAGGACCACGGTGTTGCCCACCTGGATGATGTGGCTGTTGGTCGTGAAGATGGTCAACTTGTTGACGCCGGTCTGAATGGAGGCGATGGCGAGCGCCTGCGCCGGACCGGCGGCGTTGACGTTGGTGGATGAGTTCGGTATATTCTGGGTAAAAGGTGTCGAAAAACCCCCTAAGGTGCCGGGGAAGTAGGAGAAAACGTAGAGAAACGGGAAGACTTTGCCGGACCTAACCGTGTAGGAAAAGGTTTGGTTAAAATTGTTGTATTGAAGAGTATAGGGATCAGTCTGAAATGCACCGACTTGAGCTTGAGTGGTCGTCGCTTGACTGTAGAAAACGCTGGCAGCAACCGGCGTAGGCGTGTTTTGAACAAAACCTGTAGGGGTGGGGTTATAGACAACGCCCGTCGCGTTATTGGTGGCCGAGGTCCATGTGAGAAGTCCAACGGGGAAGTAGCTGCCGTTGTTTGGCATACCAGGGTCACCGGGTTCGGCTCCGGCGTAGATCGAATTGCCTGAAAGCGAGTTCGTATTGAGGAGCCCGGTCATGGCAAAGTTGGACTTGTATCCCATGCCTTGGTGAACTGCGACGAAAGGGATGTTCGTCGTCGTCGGCGCGGCAGCGGCTGCACCTGAATTATTTAAAACACTAAAGGAACCTAGATTTCCCCACTGATAGTTAACGGTGCCGCCGACAAAGTTAGGCAAGGTGATCCGGGTTCGTCCGGCAAAGAACGAGGACAAGGCAATGCTTCCCGAATTTTGAGAACCCAGTGGATCGGGATTAGAGTTGGTGTTGGTCTTCAACGCACCCTCGTAGGAAATCACGACTTCGCCATCGACCCCGAGGTCGTTGGCATCAATCGGGAAGACGAGCCACTGGGCATTGGTGGGCGCCGCCCCGAGGCCTTGATTGTAAACCGTGGAAGGCTTGGGGAGCGTGCCGGTCACGGCGGGACTGAGGTCGGCGAGGCCGATGGAGCCGTTGACGATTTTGGAGCCGTCGATGGAGTCCGGGGCGATCTTGGCCGTGGTGATCGAGGCATCGACGATCTGGCCGGTGCCGACCGCGGCGTCGGCGATCTGGCCGGGGCCGACTGCGCCGGGGGCTAGCTTGGCGCCGGTGACGGAGCCGGCGGCGAGGGCGGCGGTGCCAACGGAGCCGTTGGAGAGGGAGAGGGCGTTGACGCCGCCGGAGGCGACGGCCTCGGCGACCTTGGCGCGGAAGGCGAAGGGGGTGCCGACGATCTGCTGGCGGGGGGAGAGTTCGGGGTCGTTGTTGGGGTTGCCGTCGCCGTCGTCCACCGTGACGCCGAGGTAGCGGATGGCCCCGCCGAAAACGGCGGCGTCGAGGGTGGCGAAAGCGTTGGTGTTTTCGGTGGCGATGGCGGTGCCGGAGCCGATGAGCACGCTGAACTCGCCGTTGGCGATGGTGACGGTCTGCTGCTCGGAAAAGAGGCGGTTGGCGGGGGCGGAGGCGCCGGGGCTGTCCCAGACGCGGAAGAGGACGATGCGGTTGACCGGCGCGGTGCTGCCGAGCGGGACGCCGGCGGCGTCGGCCACGCGGCTCTGGTAGCTCATGAGGTTCGGCACGGCGGAGGCCTGGGCGAAGGCGCCGAGCGGGAGGGCGAGCGCGAGGAGGGCGGCGGCGGCGGAGGGGAGGAGGCGGTTCATAGAGGCAAGGAGCTAGGAGATGGGAGCGGGGAGAAGGGAGCGAGGAGCCGGGGGCAGGGAAAAGGGGACGAGCCGGATCAGTTCAGGGTGATCGACCCGATCTCGCTCACGCGGCGGAGGGTGAAGGTGCCGGTGGCGGTGAGGGGGAGCTTGTGGATGCCGGTGACGGTCTCGCTGTAGGTGCCGCCGAGGACGGTGGCGCCCCAGCCGACCGCACTCGTGCCGGCGGGGGGCGTGGCGCTGAAGGTGAAGCTGCACTGGCGCGAGTAGGTGTTGCTCTCGGCCCCGGAACCGAGCGGGGCGCCGCGGGCGTCCTTGTTATCATGGTCGGGGTGGTAGGCGTGGACGAAAGGGTTGGTGCGGTCGTTGAAGGGGACGGTGATGGTGCGGACGAGGGTGGCGCCGAGGGCGACGGCGCCGGAGCCGGTGGAGACCTCGGTGTCGAGCGGGAGGGTCACGGCGACGAGGCGTTTGGCCTCGGCCTTGGCGTCGGGTTTCAGGCCGCTCTCGCGGGTGCAGAGGCCGAAGGCGTGGGGGGCGGGGGCGAGCTGGCCGAGGAAGACCTGGGAGAGCAGGCGGGCGGTGCCGGCGTCGTCCACGTGAAGGAGGACGCGGAGCGGGTAGGCGCGCGGGGTGGTGGTGCCGGGCGAGCCGGGGGCGGTGCTCTGGACGTTGGTGACCTCGACGTCGCCGACCCAGAGGCCGGAGAGGGAGGCGGTGCGGGCGGAGGCGGGCAGGGTGACGTCGAGGAGGTTGCCCGAATCGGTGAAGCGCAGGAGGGAGGCGTAGAGCGCGCCGACCGAGCCGGTCATCTGGGCGCGGTCGATGCCGAAGGTGAGCTCGACCGAGGCCAGCGGGGCGAGGGCCTGGGTGAAGGGGCCGGCGAGCGGCGTCTCGTCATAGCTGGCGGTGGTCGTGTTGAAGGTGCGGCGGGTGAGCGGGACGGGGGCGGTGATGCCCTCCTGGCCGGCGGGGGCGGGGAGGGAGGCGAGGGGCGCGACGGTGAGGGTGACGGCGGCGGAGGTGCGGTTGCGCACGCGCACGGTCACGGTGCTGCCGGTGCGGCCGAAGGTGAGGCCGTCGAGGTTGGACGGGGTGAGCTCGAGCGGGGCGTAGAAGTTGCCCACCACGGCGGCCTCGAACCAGTAGGCCTTGGTGCGATCCAGCGGGGTGGCGGCGGGGGAGAAGATCTGGATGGGATTGGCCGGGCCGAGCTCGCCGCCGCCATAGGTGTAGATGCGCGCGCTGGCGGCGATGGCGGCGGGGAAGGTGGCGAAGTAGCTGGAGAAGGTGGGGAAGGTGGAGCCGTTCTGGCGGGAGGGGAAACCGAGGAGATTGGCGCCGTTGCGCACCCACGAGCTGCGGGGCGGGAGGGGTTTTTGGGCGATGGGGACGGTGTAGGTGTTGGCGGAGGTGCCGGCGCAGCGAACCAGATACGCGGTCTGGCCGGTGAGCCCGGTGAGGGAGGCGGTGGCGGGCGAGGAGCGATCCCAGACGCTCCACTCGGCGCTGGCTTCGGACGGGATGAGCGCGGAATCGCTGAACTGGGCGGGATTGGGGTTGGGGTTCCAGCGCCAGACGGCGAGGACCTCGGGATGGGCGGCGAAGAGGACGGCGGGCGTGACGTGGGATGCGTCGCCGTGGAGGTAGATCGCGTTCCAGCCGCCGCGCAGGGCGTAACTGGTGGACAACCACTGGGCGCGCGCGGCGGGGGCGACGGAAAGCAGCGCGGAGACCGCGAGGAAGAAGAGGGGCCGGAAGTTCATCGGACGGTGAGGCGGAAGAAGCTCGCGGGGCCGGCGGGCGCGGCGATGTAGGCGGGGGAAATCGCGACGGCGGTGGCGCGCTGGTAAACGGCGGCGGGGCCGCCGGGGGTGAGGGAGAAGGGGACGGCGACCCAGGTGGCGAGATCGGTGCTCTGTTCGATGGTGTAGACCTTGTCGGTGATGGCGAAGAACTCGAACGCCACGGTGGTGGCGGTCTTGGCCTTGATCACGAGGTCGAAGCGGTCGGTGGCGTCGCCCGCGAAGGTGCCGGAGATGTATTCCTGGAAGTTGCCGATCCCGTCGCCGTCGAAATCGCCGTCTTTGGTCACGAGGTTGATGTCCCAGCCCGGGGAGCCGGGCAGGTGGCCGGCCTGGTAGAGGACCCACTCCTGCCAGGCGTCGGGCAGGCCGTCGCGGTTGGCGTCGGCGCCGAGGGTGAGATCGAGGCGCACGCGCTCGCCGCCGTTGCCGGCGCGGAGGTTGCCGGCGACCTCGATGGGGTAGAAACGTTCGCCGTCGAGATCGACCACGAGGGAGAAGAGGCCCAGGGCGGGCACGGACTGGACGGAGTAAACGCGGGTGGAGGCGCGGTTCTGGTCGATGCGGATGGGCAGCTCGTAGTTGGTCTCGGCGCTCAGATCCGGAAAGATCACGGTGCGAGCGATTTCGGCGTTGTCCTTGAGCAGGATCAGGGTCGAGTTGCTGACCCGGACGGTGTTGCCGACCTGGTCGCGGACCATGCCGTGGAGGGTGTAGAACGGGGCGGGCGGATAGGCGGCCAGCCAGGACGAGAGACCGAGGAAACCTAAACCGAGGAGAAGGAACCGGAGTTGCCGAGTGGGGTAAAAAGGTTTCACGGTTAAGGGGTTAACGCAAAGTCACGCCGACCTTCGACGCGTGCTCCCCGGTGAGTGCGCGGGTAGAAGCAGGGTTTTCGGCGACATAAGCTTTTTTGTTTTTTATTTTCAAAAAGACGTAAAGCGCCAAATCTACTGAATCCGATTAGTCACAATACGGAGATAAACTAGGCAAGTGTGGCTGCCCGGGGATCGCGGGGAAGGTGAGCCGCGGCGGTTGGCCGGCCGCAGGCGGTGGAACGCGTCACGACCATGGCCGGCCGAGGGATTTCTCAGGAAATCCTTAGCCGGCAAGAGGGTTTGGAGGCAGGGCGGGCTTTGTGAGCGCGCCGCCGTGCCTCTCCGTTGCCTACCATCATGACGCCGCGGTCCCGGCCGCTCCGTCTTGGGTCGAGACGTCGATCTTCCCTGCCGTCAGGCTCAGAGTTTTTCCAACTCGAAGGCCTTGTGCGCGACGCGGGCGGCGTCGTCGGCCTTGGGCTTGTCCACGATGACGGAGATTTTGATCTCGGACGTGCTGATGAGCTGGATGTTCACGTCGGCGGCGGCGAGGGCGGTGAAGAGCGTGGCGGCGACGCCGCTGTGGGTCTTCATGCCGACGCCGACCACGGAGAGTTTCGCGATGTCGTCGTGGATCGTCACCTGGGCGCCGCCGAGCAGGGCGAGCACGGGGGCGAGGGTGGGGCCGACCTTGTGCGCGTCCGTCAGCGGGACGGTGAAGGTGAGGTTGGCCACGCCGTTGCGGCCGACGTTTTGCACGATCATGTCCACGATGATGGACGCCTCGGCGAGGGCGGTGAACACCTTGGCGGCGGAGCCGGGCTGGTCGGCGATGTTGGACACGACGACCTTGGCCTGGTCCTTGTCGACGGCGACGCCGCGGACGACGACTTTTTCCATGTAGGCGACTTCTTTTTTCACGATGGTTCCGGGGTTGTAGTTAAAGGAGGAGCGGACTTCGAAAACGACGTCGTATTTGTGCGCGAACTCGACGGAGCGGGACTGCATCACTTTCGAGCCGGAGGAGGCGAGTTCGAGCATCTCGTCGTAGGAGATCTCCGCGAGCTTGCGGGCGTCCTTCACCACGCGGGGGTCGGCGGTGTAGACGCCGTCCACGTCGGTGTAGATCTCGCACTTGTCGGCCTTGAGCGCACCGGCGAGGGCGATGGCGGTGAGGTCGGAGCCGCCGCGGCCGAGGGTGGAGATGCGGCCGTCGGCGGTGATGCCTTGGAAGCCGGCCACGATGACGACCTTGCCCGCGGCGAGGTCGGCCTCGATGTCGGAGGCGTCGATGCCCTGGATCTTGGCCTTGGTGTGGACGTCGTCGGTGACGATGCCGGCCTGGGCGCCGGTGTAGGAGATGGCGGGGACGCCGAGGCCGTGGAGGGCCATGGCGGTGAGCGCGATGGTCTCCTGTTCGCCGATGGCGAGGAGCTGGTCCATCTCGCGCTCGTCGGGGTTGTCGCACACGGCCTTGGCGCGGGCGATGAGCTCGTTCGTGACGCCGGAGCGGGCGGAAACCACGACGACGACCTGGTGGCCGTCCTCGCGGTAACCCTTGATGCGGGCGGCGACTTTTTTGATGCGTTCGACGTCACCGACGGAGGTGCCGCCGTATTTTTGGACGATTCGGGACATGGGAGGGGGAGAGGAGCTAGAAGATAGGAGCTAGGAGCTAGAATCTAGGAGTCAGGAAGCTGGTAGGAGGAGGGTCGGGCGGTGTGATACTGGCTGAAGGCTGATGGGAACGCGGGGGCTAAAAATTCTAGATTTTAGCTCCTCGCTCCTAGCTCCTTCTTCAAAAATCCGCGATGCGCAGGAGGAGGGGTTTGCCGAGGACGCACTTGAGGCGGGTCAGGCGGGCGATGGTGAGGCGGATCTGGGCCTCGTTGCTCACGTGGGTGGTCAGGAGCAGGGACGCGGCCTCGGGTTTGTCGCTCGGGCGCTGCATCAGGCTGGCAATGCTCACGCCGGCCTTGGCGGTGCAGCTGGCGATCTTGGCCAGCACGCCGGGCTGGTCCTTCACGTCGAGGCGCAGGTAGTGGCGCGAGCGGAGCGCGGCGGGCGGCGTGAGGGCGAGCTTGGCGGCGGGGGCGGGAGGGAGGACGCGGCCGCCGCGCACGAGCTGGGTGGCGGCGTCAATGATGTCGCCGATCACCGCGCTGGCGGTGGGGTCTTGGCCGGCGCCGCGGCCGATGTAGGTGGTCTCGCCGACCACGTCGCCG
>JAIXVP010000368.1 GCA_027482905.1 Opitutaceae bacterium | reverse complement strand
GCGGCGGCTGGCGCCGGGCGGGCGGCTCGCGTTGGAAACGGGGATCGCGCAGCATGCGGCCCTGCTCGCGGCGGTCGCGACGGCGGGGTTGACGGAGGGCGAGTCGCGCGCCGATCTGCGCGGCCGGGATCGCTTCGTTCTGGCGCGCGCCGCGTCGGCGTCGTGACCGCCGGGGCGTAAAAAACGCGGAGCCCGGGTGGGCTCCGCGCGAAAAGGGCGGTCGGGAAGGCGGTGGTGGTTTACTTCACGATCAGCGGGATCGTGATTTCGCCGGAGCTGCCGTAGCCCTTGAGGAAGAGGTTGCCGACGCCGGGTTTGCCGCCCTTGACGTCGACCGTCACGGAGTTGGCGCCCTCGGGCACGATGACCTCGGGCATGATCACGCTCTCGGGGACGTCGGTGGTGACGTCGAGCAGCTGGCCGCCGGAGGAGGCGACATTCGGCACGGTGAAGGTGAGGGGCTGGACGCCGCCGGGGGTGAGTTCGAGGCGGGCGGGCGAGACGTCGAGCACGGCGGGGTCGACGCGGAAGGTGCCGACCGGCGAGTTGCCGGCCGCGCCTTCGAGGGTGACGCGGTAGTTTTTCCCGGTCTCGACGGCGGGAACGTAGAAGCTGAGAGCGTTGCTCGACTCGTTCACGGTGCGCACCGGCTGGTCGTCGAACTTGATCACGTCGGCGTTGCCGAAGCCGCGGCCGACGACGCTGATGCGGGAGCCGACCGGGCCGCGGTTGGTTTCCATGGTGAGCACGTAGCGGCCGACCACGCGGGTCTTGGTGACATCGGTGTAGTCTTCGCGGCGCACGATGCCGGCGTTGTTCTCCACCGTGTAGTTCACGGTGTAGTAGTAGGCCAGCTCGTCGCGACCGGCGGGCAGCTGAAATTCATATTCGAAGACGCCCTTGCCAAGGGTGCCGGTGGTCATCGGATGGCTTTGGCCGTCGATCACGATGCGGGCCTCGATGCTGGATTCGACTACCTTGGTGCTCTTCGGGGTGACGCGAAGGGCGAAGGTGTAGATGCGCGAGGGATTCTCGGGGAGGACCTTCGGGGTGAGATCGACCAATTTCAGATCGCAGCCGGCGAGGAGGAGGAGGGCGGCGGCGCAGAAAACGGCGCGAAACAGGCGGGGCAGGGAGAAAACAGGTTGGTGGTGCATCGCGATTTGAATATCGATTGGAGGACAGCGAAAATGGGCAACCCTTCCATGGCAACGCACGAAATCACCGTCGGTCCGCCAGCCGGCGAACCGGCGGCCGGGCTGGATGCGGCCTTCGCGGACAGTCCGCTGGGGCTGTATGTCCACGTGCCTTTTTGCGCGAGCACCTGCGATTTTTGCGCCTTCTACCAGACCACGCCGACCCGCGCCGGGGTGGATGCCTATCTGGCGAACGTCCGCCGCGAGCTGGCGCTGGTGAGCTGGCGCCGGCCGGTCGACACGGTGTTCTGGGGCGGCGGCACGCCCGGTCTGCTCGCGCCGGAGGATTTGCGCGAGTTGGGGGAGACGGTGCTGGCGGCCTGTCGCGGGACGCCGGCGGAGTGGACGGTGGAGCTGGCGCCGGCGTCGGTCACGGACGCGCGGCTCGCGGTGCTGCGGGAACTCGGGGGCACGCGGGTGTCGCTGGGGGTGCAGAGTTTCGACCCCGGCCTGCTCGACGCGCTGGGGCGTCAACACACCCGCGAACAGGTTTTCCGCGCCTACGAGCGGGTGCGGTCGGCGGGGTTTGCGAGCGTGAACCTCGACCTGATGTTCGCGTTGCCCGGCCAGGACGAGGCGGCGTGGCTGGCCGATATGCGTCAGGCGGTGGAACTCGCGCCCGACCACCTCTCCACCTACTGCCTGACTTTCGAGGAGGACACCCGGCTGTGGGTGAAGCTCTCCGGCGGGAAGGTGAAGCTGGATCCGGTCCTGGAGGCGCGGCTCTACGAACGGACCTGGGATGAGCTCGAGGCGGCGGGCTACGCGCAATATGAGGTCTCCAATTTCGCCCGTCCGGGTCACGTCTGTGCCCACAATTTGAATACCTGGCGCATGCACGAATGGGTGGGGGTCGGTCCGTCGGCGGCGGGCCAGCACGGCGGCTGGCGCGGGGCCAATCCCGCCGACCTGGAGCTGTGGGGCCGGCGGCTGGACGACGGCGCGCGCATGGGCGAGGACCGCGTCGCCTTGAGCGCGGGGCTGCTGCTGGAGGACGCCTTGGTTTTCGGGCTCAGGCTCAACGCTGGCGTCGACCTGGACGCGTTGGAGGCGAGGTTTCCGGAGTCGGCCGGGGCCCTGGAGCCAAGGGCGACGCTGGGCCGCCTGGCCGAGCAGGGCTTGATCGAGCCGGATTCCCTGGGCGGTGGCGGCGGGTGGGCGCCGCGACTTACGCGGCGGGGCCGGTTGCTCGCCGACGCGGTGGGTGCGGAGCTGGTCGGGTTGTTGTCCTAGCCCGGAATCGGCCGGTGCCGGAACCCGATTCAGCGCGGTTTGCGCACGCCGAGGGCGGCGGTGATCCGATCGATGAGGCCGGGTTCGCGGGGCAGCAGGTGTTCCGGGACCTGGGCGAGATGGCCGCCATGGCGGGCGACATCAAGCGCGGAGAGGCCGTCGTAGTTTCGCAGGGCGAGCAGTTCGGGGCTGAGGATGGCGACTGGAACCTGGTCGAGGTGGCCCTCGGCGGCGGCGGCGTGCAGCGGGGTGTCGCCGTGGTCGTTGCGCGTGGCGAGCAGGTCGCTGGTGATGGAGGTCCGGGGGATGGCCTTGAGCTGGCCGGTTTCGGCGGCGGCGTGGATCACGGTGTAGCCACCCTTGCTGGCGAGCACGAGGGTGTCGTGCACCAGATGTTCGGCAGGGACGTGGTCGAGGTGGCGGGCCAGGGCGGCGGCATGGAGCACGGTATCGCCGGCGGTGGTGCGGGCGAGCAGGGCTTCGCGGGTGAGCAGGGCGAGCGGCACCTGCGCGAGGTGGCCGTTCAAGGCGGCGGTGTGCAGGGGAGTCTCGCCCGTGAGGTTGGCGAGGGCGAAGGCGGCGGTGTTGAGGAACACCGGCGGCACGTCGTCGAGGTGCCCGGTCTCGGCGGCCTCGTGGAGGAAGGTGTTGCCGAGGTGGGTGCGAATGGTGAGCAACTCCGGGGTGAGGATGGAGTGTGAGAGGATGGTCAGATGGCCGTTGGCGGCGGCGATGTGGTAGCTGGAGAAGCCGGCGTTGCTGGTGATGGCGAGCAGGTCGTGCAATAGAAGGCGCGGAGGCAGCTCGGTGGGGGCGACGACGTGTTCGAAAGCGCGGTGCAGGGGGGTGTAGCCGGCCTGGTTCTTGATCGCGAAATACTCCGGCGTGAACAGCTCGGGCGGGACGAGCCTAAGCCGGCCATGACGGGCGGCGACGTGCAGGGCGGTGTTGCCCGAGGCGTTGGGCGTCAACCACAGGGCGTGATCGGAGAGGGCCGGCGTGAGGGGCAGGTCCTGACCGGTGCGCAGGGCTTCGAGCAACTTGGCGAGATCCATGACGATGAGGGAAGTTCTTTAAATCGGATGCGTCCGGCAATCCTGTAGGTCTGAGGCGATTTACCCAGAGGAAAACGATTTGAAACGGTTTGCTAAGGCCGATTTGTGCCGATGAAGCTCGGGCATGACCCAGGCCAGCTCTTCCTCCCCCGCCGAGAAACCCAAGGACGCGGTGCTCGTCATCGACGACGAAGTGCCCTTGCTGGATCTTTACCGATCCGCCCTTTCGCCGTATTTCGAGGTCGTGGCGGTCTCAAGCGTGAAAGAGGCCGAGTTCGCCCTGCACAAGCGGGCTTTTCGCGTGGTGGTGGCCGATCACATGATGCCGGGCGGCAACGGATTGAGTTTCCTCGTGCAGGTGCGAGAGGAGTATCCGGAGGCGGCGAGGATTTTGGTGACCGGTTTCATGAAGCCGGAGATGCTTTTGCGGGCGGTGAACGAGGCGGCGGTTTTCCGCTACCTCGTGAAACCCGTCGAGTTGCGCGAGTTCATCGCGGTCGTCCGCGACGCGGCCCGCTCCGTCGGGGCGGTTTGAACCGACGCGCGGCGGCGGTGAGGGTCAGCCTCCGGTGCCCTTGCGGCAGGGGAAGGTGAGCTCGGCGACGCCGCTCTTGTCGAGGTCGCCGCAGCCGAGGGCGACGAGACGGTCGTATTGGGCCTTGGTGGCGGCGGCGAGGGGCAGGGACAGGCCTTTTTCGAGGCCGAGGGCCAGGGCGATGCCGCTGTCCTTGGCGGCGTGGGCGGCGCTGAAATAGCAGGCGTGGTCGCGGTTGATCATGTCCTCGCCGTCGGTGGCGACGACGCGGGAGTTGGCTCCGGTCTGGGAGAAGACCTCGAGGAGCATCTTGGGGTCGAGGCCGAGGGTGGCGCCGAGACCGAGACCCTCGGCGAGGCCGGCGGTGTTGATGTTCATGACCATGTTGACGAGCGCCTTCACCTGGCCGGCGGTGCCGGCGGGGCCGATGTAGCGGAGGAGTCTGCCCTGGTCGCTGAGCTGGGTGAGCACGGGTTTGAGGCGATCGAACACGGCCTGGTCGCCGCCGCACATGAGGTAGAGGGTGCCGGCGCGGGCCTGGGGGATGCTGGAAGCCATGCAGGCTTCGAGGGCGTGGGCGCCGGCTTTCTCCGCGGCGGCCTCGATCTCGACGTGAACGGCGGGGCTTAGGGTGGCGCAGTTCACGAAGGTCTTGCCGGTCGCCTTGACGAGCAGGCTGTCACCGGTGGCGGCGAAGACGGCGCGCTGGGCGTCGTCGTCGGTGACGACGGTGAAAATGACGTCCGCGGCGGCGGTGACGGCGGCGAGGCCGGTGCAGACGGTCGCGCCGATCTCGGCGGCGAGTTCGTGGGCGGAGGGGCCGTGGCGGTCATACACGGCGGTGACCGCGTAGCCTCGTTCCTTGAGGCGCCGGGCCATGTTGGCGCCCATGCGGCCGACGCCGACGAATGCGATGGTGGGAGGCATGAGGACGATGGGCGGATTCGGAATCTAGAGGTCGGGTATCTTACTTTACCAACATCACCCGGTAAAGCCCGGCGTCGTGGGCGGCGATCTCAGGGGTGAAGGCGCCGGTGAACTCGCCGAGGTCGCGGCGGGTCCAGAGGTCGCGGACGCGGACGCGGCCGGTGAAGCCGAGGGCGGCGAGGTCCACCGGGATGGTGGTGGTCGCGGGCGCGTCGGCGGCGTGGAAGACGGCGAGGTATTTGTCGGCCGAACCGGGGATGTCCGACACCCAGGCGATGCGGTCGTCGGGGGTGCGAAAGAGTTGGCGAGGGGCGGAGCCGTGCTGGTTGACGGCGAGGACTTCGTCGTTGGTCAGGAAGGACAAGGTGAAGTCGTCGATCTTGGTGAGGTCGCCGCCGAACATCAGCGGGGAGCGGGCGATGCACCACAGGCTCATGAGCGTGCGGTGTTCGGGCGGGGTGAAGTGGGTTTTGCGGCCCATCGCGATGGTGCCGAAAGGGATCATGTCGGCGTCGGGCCAGGCGCCGGGCGTGGCGTGGGTCGACCAGTCGTGCAGGCGTTTGAACTGGGAATGGAGCAGGGGCCACTGGTCCCAGAAGTCGTCGGAGATGCGCCAAAGGTTGGCGTGTTGCACGACATGGTCGGCGCCGGCGAGGTCGGTCTCGCCGGGGGACAGGCTGAGGACCATGGGGCGGCCGGAGCGGTCGATCGCGCGGCGGATGGCCTCGATCTCGGGGCGGTTGCGCAGGTAGGGGCGGGAGAGATCGTCGACCTTCACGTAGTCGACGCCCCAGGAGGCGATCAGGGCGAAGACGGAGTCGTAGTATTCCTGGGCGCCGGGTTTGGTCATATCGACGCCGAACATGTCCTTGTTCCAGGTGCAGGTGTTGACCGTGTCGGCGATGTCGGCGGCGTGATGGACGGTGCCGAGGATGGGCAGATTTTGCACAACGGCCTGGCGTGGTATGCCGCGCATCAGATGGATGCCGAACTTCAGGCCTTTGCCGTGGATATAGTCGGCGAGGGGGCGGAAGCCGGCGCCCTCGGCGGAGGAGGGGAACTTGTTGACCGCAGGAAGGAGGCGCCCGTGGGCGTCGGTCACCAGCTGGGCGTCGTCGCGGTAGTCATACCCGGTGGCGTGCGGCTCATACCACTGAATGTCGACGACCACGTATTCCCAGCCGTGCCGGAGCAGATTTTTCGCCATGTAGTCGGCGTGGTCCTTCGTCTGAGCCTCGGTGACGGTGGTGGCGAAACAGTCCCAGCTGTTCCAACCCAGGGGTGGGCGCGGCGCCCAGGAGTGGAAGGCAGGAGGAGGCGGGGGCAGATCGGTGGGCATAAAGCGTGGTAAAATTGACGGCGGCGATTCGGATCGGGTTAAGCGAAATGGGCAAAGGGTAGAGAACTACGGGTCTTGGGATTTTCAAAACGAAACCGGCGCCGGATCGACGGTTTAAACGCCGGACGACACGCCGGGTCCATCGCCACTTGATTCGGAAACCGCGTTCACCCGGGTGTTCTGGCGAAGCGTCCGGCGCGATACTCCGCCGGGGTAACTGGGTTTTCCGAAGGTAGGCATCATCGTTGTTGCCAGGGGTGATGGCGAGTGGGCGGAAGTCGGCGGAGAATGTGTGAAGTGGTTCAATCCTCAGTTTAACCGCCGCCACGCTGGCCCCTCTTAGGATCGGGCAAGGGTCTCGGAGCCCGGGATCAGCCTTTACCCTTCGTGTGCCATCCGCCTCGCCGGCCATGGTCCGCGCCCCGGATGGCGTGATGCGGTGGCTTGAAGCGCGTTATCACCATGCTCAACGAGCAGGTGCAACGCTTCCGTAGTCGGAATTTCAAGCACTTTGGACATGGCCCGACCGTGTTTATGGAACGTTGGCGTGCTTGAGGCGTTTATCTGCTTTTGCGGCTATTCCTTGGTCCGTGAACCGCGCGGCCCGGCGTTTCGGCCCGGTCCGAATCCCGAGGTGGAATCCACGGCTGCGGAGCACACGATCGGCTTTCGGCTACGCAAAGCCAGCCGATTGGACCGAGCACGGCGCCGCCGTTTGGCGAGTCTCCAAGAAAGTGAAGGGTCAATATACGCGGAACTCCCATATCCCGGGCGCTCCGCGCCGGATTTGCACACGAAGATAGCGAACTTCACCCAACTGCTTATCCACATGCGGAGACTGGATTCGAACGTCTTCGTGCCCGCCTGCGCGCTTCCAGTTTTGACCGTCTAAAGACGTTTCCAAAAGGTAGGCGTGTCCTTTGGTTGGCGTGACAAAATAAATTTCGGTGCGACTGAGCGGGTGAATCTTTCCCAGGTCGATCTGGAGCCAGACCGCCTCATCTCCGTCGCGTGCCATCCATCGACTGCCATTCGAGGCGTCGATCGCATTGCTCGGTGAGAATGTTTCGATGCGATTCAACAGAGGGTCGGCGATCGGTTTGATACGAACATCGGCTCGGGTCGAGGAGGCGGAGACTTTGGCTCCGAGCGCCAGGTTCGTGGCGGCGTAGGCGGGATCGGGCCGAAGGGCTCCGACCCCGTCGAGCGAGAGTTGAATCGGCTCGATCGTGCCGTCCGCGTTGAATTGCATTTCCGCGGCCATCACGTGCCGATTGGTGCCCGACCTGCCATATTCGAGGTGAACAAAAAACCAACGCGAGGAGCCCGCTGGATTAAAGAAGGTCCCATGGCCTGGGCCAAAAACGCCCGCTTCCCGATTGGTGGTCGCAATAATGTCTCGATCGGGAGCCTCCCACGGACCTCGCACCGAATGACGGCTCATCATGTAGGCATACTGATAGGATTCGCTGCCCCCCAGCGTATAAAGATAATAGTAAACTTCCCCGCGTTTGAGGATCACCGGCCCTTCGGAATAACCCCCGCGTTTGGTCCGAACCTTGAACGGTTCGCCGTCAAACGCGGTGAAGTCCTGGTTGAGCTTGGCCATAAAACGCTCCGACCAACTCATGTAAAATGAGCCATCATCATCCTTGAAGATATCCGCATCGATCGGGTGCCCCACCGTTATCGGGAAAGTTTTCCAGCCGGACCGCGAGTTTATCTCCCCGCCGTTCGGTAGATAAAACGGACCTTCGGGCGAATCCGCGACCACTGCGGTTATGCGATTGTTCAGGGTGGGGAAAAGATAGTATCTGCCGTCTTTTTTCACCGGGGCGCTCGGCGCCCAATACTTCAGATCGAAACCGGCCGGGAAAATGGATCCGGAGAAACTCCAATTAAGAAAGTCCCGGGATTTCCAGACCACGGGAAGCCCCGCCGTCGCAAGGCCTTGTCCCATCCCGTCGGTGGTTGCATAGCAATAAAACATGCCACCGACCTCAAAAATACTGGGATCGGCGACCAAATCCGGAATCAGGGCGTTTCCCAAGTTTCGTTGCGCGCCGGCCACGGAGGGCAAGCGTGCCGATTGAACCAGTTGACCATCAAGGTAGGCGCGCACGTTGTCTCCGCTCAGCTCGACTTTTGCTTCATACCAACGCCCGGTCTCGATGCGACCGGGCGTGCGTTTTTCAAATATGTTAGGGGATTGCAAGGCGTGGTGGGAATTGCCCCAGCCGCCGAGATTCAACCACGACTTAAAATCCGCGTCCGCGGCAGGGTAACCGAATAGGACAAGAAAACCTTCGTCCCCGGCGATTTTACGCGCCTTCAAGGTAATGGTGCAATCGATCCAACCGGGGTCGCCGATAAGGGCACGGCAATCCGCCTCGGTGCTGGTTTGCCGGAGTGCGCCGTCGATGACTTCCCAACGACCGCGAAAGGTTTTCCAGCCCTCCATGCCCTTGCGGAAGTCGCTCTCGTAGAGCAGCTCGCCGTTCTTTGTGACTTTGAAGTCCTTGAACTCCACTTCGCTTCCCCAAGTGCCAATTCCAACCATACCGGGCAGACCATCGGTGACCGCATGGGCGATCCCCACCGTGAAAGGAAGGCCGAGCGCGGCGATGAGAACCCTTAGGAGGACAGGGACACGAGTGAGAAGGTTGGAGATGATCATATCATTAGGAATGGAGTGCGGGGGAGTGTTCTTTAGCAGAGGGGACGGCGCGCTACACGGAGGCGCAAGATGGCTCGATACCTTGTTTAGCGAGATTTGGAGACGAATTCCGCCAACTTTTCGCAATGCGTGGTTTCAGGTTGGATGGCGCGGTCCGGCTACTCGCCTAAACGAAAGGCGTGGGGGCGGGAGATACATACCGCGGCGCCATTCAGACACACCGCCCGGCAACGGCACTCCGGATAAAGGCCTGGTCATCATTGTCTTACCGGTGGGCCGCGAAAAGGAGTATCAAAAGGCTCGGCGCAAAAAATCGCATGCGCAGGGATTGCTCGACGCTGTTTCGCCTGGTTTAACACGACGGCACGGGGATTTCGTGGGTATTGGCATCTGCAATTCAGGAGCCCACCGACGGACGGAGGCTGGCGCACGGAGCCGCACCATAGAACGCGATCAACGATTTGGAATGCAAACGCCGGGACCTGAAGTGGTGGGATGACGGTTGGTTTCAAAGGCGTAAAGCGATGAATAGACCAAGCTTCCTCATGTCTGAACTGCCGTCGCGACGGCACGCCCATCAAGGCCAGAAGTCGGATTGTCTGACTTTTACGATCACGCGTATGCCGGCTGCTTCACATCGATGATACGGACGGGAGTCGTCACCGGCCTGTCCGGGCCCTCTTTTGTATCGTTGATCCTTGAAACCCATTCGCGCATTCCCGGCGCCCATACCGACCGTTGACGCGACTATCGCCAACGGATTTAGCGTGAAGCGGACCGAGGCAGGACGGCCACGGCGCGTCGGGCGGGAAGGGGCAGGGCGGGGTCGAGGGCGAAGGAGGGGTGCGGGGGCTGGTTGTAGGCGACGTTCTGCCAGGCGATGGCGCAGCGATATTGCGGGTCCTGCATCAGGGTCACCATGCGGTATTTGGTCGGGATGGGACTGGTGTAGATGTGCAGGGCGGAGCCGTCGCGGGTGCGCCAGACCACCTCTTCGCGCCAGTCACCCCAGAGGTCGGCGGAGACGAAGGGGGTCGCCTTGGTGCCGTTGCTGGAAATGCATTCGTGGGCGGTCAGGACGCGGTCGGTGGTCTGGGTTTCCCAGTTCCATTTGCCAATGAAGTTTTGGTCGAGCAACTCGCGGAGGAGGTCGCCGTCCCACCACACGGCGAAGTTGACCGGCGTGCCGCGCGGGCGGTCGCAGATGACCTTGCCGGCGGCGGTAAACATCTTGGTCATGCCGGCGCCGGCGGCCCAGGACTCGCTGCCGGGGAAGCGCGGGTCGATGTTGAACGCGACGCCGCGGCCGGGGCCCTCGCCCTTGTCGCCGCCGGACTCGTCGGCCTTGACGGAGGGAACGGTGAAGATGGGGCGGCCGGTGGCGGCGTCGCGCAAGGACATGCCTTCTTTGCCGAAACGTTCCTGGATGGCGAAAATCTCGAGGCCGGGGTTGGCGGGGGTGTGATCGGAGACGTGCAGGGCGTCGCCGTGGCCCCAGCCGGTGGAGTAGAGGCCGGTGCCGTTGTCGTCGATCACCATGGCGCCGTAAACGATCTCGTCGCGGCCGTCGTTGTCCACGTCGGCGACGGAGAGCTGGTGGTTGCCCTGGCCGGCGTAGGCGCGGTTGGACTCGGGGCCGGCGGAGCTGTCGAAAAGCCAGCGTTTGACCAGTTTGCCGCCGCGCAGGGCGTAGGCTGCGAGGCAGCTGCGGGTGTAGTAGCCGCGGCACATGATCAGGCTGGGGCGGACGCCGTCGAGGTAGGCGACGCCGGCGACGTAACGATCGGAGCGGTTGCCATTGCCGTCGCCCCAGACGGCCTTGAGTTCGTCGCGGGTGGGCGCGAGGGGGTTGGTCGGGTGGCGGGCGGGTTCGTAGGGAACGGTGTCGATGGCGGCGCCGGTCAGACCGTCGAAGACGGTGAGGAATTCGGGGCCGGCGAGGATGTGGCCGCCGGCGTTGACGTAGTTGGCCGAGGCGTCGCCGATCACCTTGCCCTTGCCGTCGACCGTGCCGTCGGCGGTTTTGCAGGCGAGTTCGGCGCGGCCGTCGCCGTCGAAGTCGTAGACGATGAACTGGGTGTAGTGGGCGCCGGCGCGGATGTTTTTCCCGAGGTTGATCTGCCAGAGGAGGGTGCCGTCGAGTTTGTAGGCCTGGAGGATGACGGGATCGGAGACGCCGCTCTTGGAATTGTCGAAGGCGCGGCCCTCCTGTTTCACGATCAGTTCGTAGTCGCCGTCGCCATCCAGATCGGCGGCGGAGCCCTCGGCGGGCTGGTGGCCCTCCGGGTTTTTCATCGCGATGGAGTGGTAGGCGCGGGGCTCGGCGCCGGCGGCGAAGGCGAGGGGGCGGGAGGAGGTTTGTTCGACGCCGCCGATGACGGCGCGGACGTAGTAGGCGGTGGCGTAGCGGAGGGTCGGCGCCGGATCGAGGAACCAGGTGACGTCGGTCAGAGGGTTCGCGTTCAGGCGGACGGTGCCGGGCGGGGCGTCGGGGGTGGAGGCGAAGGCGCCGAAGTCGATCGGGGCGGTGCCGGGCGGGGTGGTGGTGCGGTAGACGTTGAAGGCGATGTCGGCGGGGTCGTCGGCGAGCAGGCGCCAGGAGAGGAAAACCTTGCCGTCGGGCTGTTGGAGGCCGGCGAGGCCGCGCGACAGCGCCTCGACCTGCGGTGCGGGGGCGCTGAACGAGGGCTGGGCAAGCAACAGCGCGAGCAGGGCGAACGAGGCGGGGATTTTCATGGGGTAGGGTGTAAGGTCGGTTGGACGCGGGGCGGGCGCGATGGTTTCCTTCTTCTGACTGTATGAATCCGGCGCAAAGAGCGGGCGGATTCAGTCGACGACGCGGGGCCAGCCGTCGTCGGTCCACGCGAGGCGGCGGAGGGCGAGGGTGGGCTGGCCGTCGTGGGAGCCGTCGTAAAAATGCACGGCGACCCATTCGCGGCCGTTTTCATGCAAAATCGTGGGGTGCCCCGGGCCGATGAAATCGCCCGAGGTGCCGAGGAATTCGCGTCCGCCGCCCGCGCGCAGATCGCGGCCCTGGTCGTCGAGGTAGGGACCGGTGACAACGCGGCTGCGGCCGACGCGAATGCGGTAGGTGCTGGCCTTGCCCCGGCAGCAGAGGCCTTCGTTGACAAAAAGGTAGTGGTAATCGCCGCGCCGGACCAGGGTGGGCGCCTCGATCTCGGCGGAGTCGGCGAGGTGGTGAAGCGCGGAGTCCGGGGCGAGGCGCAGACCGGTCTCGGGATCGAGTTCGACCAGGAAGAGTCCGCCCCAAAACGAGCCGAAGGCCATCCAGAGGCGGCCGTCGGCGTCGAGCAGGACGGAGGGATCGATGGCGTTGAAATCGTCGCTCGCGCCGGAGCGGATCACGATGCCCCGGTCTATCCAGCGGTGGTCGGGTGCGGAAGGATCGAGGGTGGGCGAGGTGGCGAGGGCGATGGCGGAGGTGTTTTTGCCAAACTCGGAGACCGAGTAATAGAGGTGGTAGCGGTCGCCGATCTTGATGACGTCGGGGGCCCAGTAGTGGGCGTTTTTGTTGCCCGGGGCGATCGCGCCGGCCCAGGCGGGCGCCTCGGTCAACGCCGGCCCCAGGCGAGTCCAGGCGAGCAGGTCGGTGGATTTGGCGGAGAGAACGCGTTTGCCGGTGCCGAAGATCCAGAAGGCGCCGTCGGCGGCGACAATCGTGGACGGATCGTGGATACGCAGGGAGCGGCGTCCGGGCGGCTCGGCGGCCGAGGCGGGACCGGCTCCGGCGAAAAATCCGGCGGCCAGGATGAGGAGGAGGGGGCCGCGACGCGGGTTCATGGCGGCGGCAGAAGGGAAATGTCGGCGGAGGCGTCGCGGTCGCAGGCGAGGCGACCTTCGGGTCCGAGCACGAGCTCGGCGACATGGAGGGTGCTGCGGCGGGTTTGCGCTCCCGGGGCGGGTTCGCCTTCGACCGGACGCTCGGGATGGGTGAAGTAGAAAATCCACGCGCGGCCCGCGTTCACCACCACGTCGGCGTGGTTGCCGATGGACGCGTCGTCGGGCCCGGCGCCGGCGCGGGCGAGCAGATTCTCCCCGGGTTGCCGGGTCCAGGCCACGGCGTCGGCGGAGCGATAGACGGCGAGGCCGCGCCACTCGTCCACGATCATCCAGAAGGCGTCGGCGAAGCGAAACACCTTCGGACCCTCGCCCGGCCGGCGTGAGGGGAGATCGACCAGGCCGAGGTCGGTCCAGGTAAAGAGGTCGTGGCTCTCTGCGGCGTTGATGGCCTTCCCGGCGCGTTCGTCGTTATACCACATGCGCCAGCGCCCATCCGGCAGGCGCAGCACGCAGGCGTCGATCACGCGGTCCGACCTGAGCGAGAGAGTGGAGCGGTAGGTCCAGGTTTCGAGGTCCGGGCTGGTCAGGTGGACGAGGGCCCGCGGGTGTTGCCAGTCGGTGAATACGCCCGGGACCACGGTGAGATACATGTGGAACAGGCCCGCGTGCGCGACGATCTCGGGCGCCCAGTGCGTGATGGTCGCGGAGGCTCCGAGCGCGGGCGGCAGATCGATGGCGGCCACGCCGCGGTATATCCAGGTCGCGCCGGCGTCGCGCGACTCGGCGATACCGAGGCGGGTGCCGTGGACCCAGGCGATGTCGGGGATCGCGGGGTCGTTGGCGCGGCGGTTGGTGTAGAACATCCACCAGGCGGCGGCGCGGGGATTCCAGACGACGACGGGATCGGCGGCGCCGTCGTGGACGGGATCGCGGAACAGCGGGCGCGCGGCGGCGGGGAAAACGGGCGACTGGGCGGAGGCGGGCATGAGCGAGAGCAGGAAAACGGTGGCGTGGAGGGCGGCCCGGGCGAGGCGACGCGGCGGATTTTCAGCTGAAAAACCCATGGTGACGGGGAACGAGTTCGCCGGCGGCGAGGCATGCGACCGGCGGCGAGCCGACCGCGGGACGGGCGCCGGCGGGCAGGAGGATGGGCGCATCGGCCCGCAGCGGCAGAATCTCCACGGTGAGGGCGGCGCCGGCGTCGAGCGCGGCGGCGTGGCGGACGAGGTCGAGTTCGAGCACGTCGCCGTTGAAAAAGTCGTCCAGCACGAGGCGATCGCCGACGCGGACGCGGGCGACGTCGCCGGTGTAGCGCAAGCGCAGGAGCGGGGTCGCGGCTACATCGAGGCCGGCGGGCAGGACGATGCGCCACGCGGCGGCGGCGGCGAAGTCGGCGTCGACCGGGGCGACGGCGACGGGCGGGGTTGTCCAGCCGAGCGGGATCTCGCGGGCCGGGCCGGCGGCGCGGAGACACACGGGTTCAAGGAGCGGAGGCGACGGGCGGGTGGGCGGCGGCGTGAACCGCAGCGGTTGAAAAACGCCGTCGAGCGGCGCGGTTGGATCGAGCGGCGGGAACACGGCGAGGGCCAGGTCGGCGGCGATCTCGGCCCCCAGGCGCAGCGCGTCGCCGTCGACCACCAGGCCGGCGCGCGTGAGAAAAACGCGTTCGCGGCCGCGCCAGGTGTCCTTCCAGAGCGCGAGGCTGTCGGCCGCGTCGAGCAGCACGATGCGGAGCGTGGTTTCGCCGGAACCCTGGACGGAGAGGGCAACATCGCGGCCGGGAGTGAGGAGGGCGGGAGCGGAGCCGTTGAACGCAAACTCGGCGGGAACGCCCGGGGTGGCGGCGAAGAAGACGGTGCGGGTGTTACCCTCGTCGAGCGAGCAGAGGAGCTGCGCGGTGGCGTGGTCGAGGCGGACGCCGGGCGCGACTTCGAGCCCGAAGGGCCAGATGCAGGCGGAGTCGGCCGGGATCGTGGCGGGAGAGGAGGGAAACTCGATCCGACCGCCGGACAAATCGAGGACGAAGCGCACGTCCGATTTGGCGGCGAGGGGGCGCAGGCGCTCGTAGTTGTTCACGAATACGAATCCCGAGCGGCCGTCCGAGCGCGCCGACCAGCGCAGGGTCGAGGTGTCGTCGCGCGAGGCCGGGCGTTCGGTGGGAAAATGAGCCGGCTGGCCGGCGAGGATTTTTTTGTTTTTTTTTTTTTAAAGATGGAGGCGGCGCAGGCGGTGGTAGTGCGGGCGAAGCTGGCCGGCGGCGCCGAGCGGGGCCTGGAAGTCGTAGTTTTTTTCCGGGAGATCGTTCCAGTAGTGCGTCGCCTGCGATTCTTGCAGGGAGGTGAGGCCGTCGGGATTGAGGCCGCCGTGATACATGTAGTAGCCGGGCAGGTTGCCGCCCGAGCCGAGCTTGGTGAGGACGACCGACTCGATGTCGCGTGGATCGATGCGGATGCGGCGGTGGTAGCTGCTCATCATGCCGCCGCCGAGCTCGCAGGTGAGGAAGGGGTAGCGGGTGGTGTCGGCGGCGTCGGCGGCCGCGCGTTCGCCCAGCAGGTCGGTGGCGATGGCGGCGTCGGTGCGCAGCGGGGAGAAACGGAAACCGGCGGGGTAAAAGCCGGGCATGGGCGCGAGGTCGCGGTCCCAAAAACCCTCGGGGTAGGCTCCGTAGAGTGGAAGGAGTTCGCCGAAGGGCAGGGGCGTGGCGAGGTCGGGCCAGCCGGTGCGGGTGTAGAGCGGGGCGTCGAGCCCGACCTCGCGGGCGAGGCGCTTCAGGGTAAGGAGGTGTTCGGCGGGCCCGCCGTATTCGTTCTCGATCTGGAAGGCCACGATGGGGCCGCCCTGTTTCCAGAGCAGGCCGTCAAGCTGGGCGGCGATGGCGCCGAAATGGCGGCGGACGGACTCGAGGTAGGCGGGGGCGTCGGTGCGGGCGGCGTCGCCGAAGCTTTCCACCACCCAGTCCGGCAGGCCGCCGTTGCGCACCTCGCCGTGGCACCAGGGGCCGAGACGCGCGACGACCTTCAGACCGACCTCGCCGGCGGCGGCGACGAAGCGGCGCAGGTCGCGGTCGCCGGTCCAGTTGAACTCGCCTTCGACCTCCTCGTGATGAATCCAGAAAACGTAGGTCGCGACGGCGTCGATCCCGCCGGCCCTCATTTTCAGCAACTCCTCGCGCCAGCCGGCGGCGGGGAAGCGGGTGTAGTGGAACTCTCCCATGACGGGCATCCAGCGCTCGCCGTCGAGCCGCAGGCTGAGCGGATCAACGCCGATGGTCGAGCCGGCGGGGTTTTGGGTGGTGCCGAGTTGGTAGGTCTCGGCGGTCGCGACCGGGGTGAACGGAATGGTTAAGCGGGGCATGGAGGGAAGCGAAGTCGTGGCTTTCAGGTGGCGAGGCCGGTTTCGCCGGAGGCGAGGAGCTGGGCGAAATAGCCGCCGGCGGCGGAGAGTTGCGCGAAGGTGCCCTGTTCGACGATGCGGCCCTCGTTCAGCACCACGATCCGATCGGCGTGGCGGATCGTGCTGAGGCGGTGTGCGATCGTGATCACCGTGCGACCGCGGGCGAGGTTGTCCAGGGCCTGCTGGATCAGCCGTTCGCTTTCGTAATCGAGCGCCGAGGTGGGTTCGTCGAGGATGAGCACGGCGGGGTCGCGCAGCAGAGCCCGGGCGATGGCGAGGCGCTGGCGCTGGCCGCCGGAGAGCAGCGCGCCGCGTTCGCCGATCCGGGTGGCGTAGTCCTCGGGCAGGCGGAGGATGAATTCCTCGGCGTGGGCGAGGCGGGCGGCGGCTTGAACCTCCTCGTCGGTGGCGTCGGTGCGGGCGAAGCGGAGGTTGTCGGCCACCGTGCCGGAGAGCAGCGGACTCTCCTGCATGACGAGCGCGGTGCGGCGGCGGAACCAGCGCAGGTCGAGGTCGGCCTGGGCCACGCCATCGATGCGGATCTCGCCGGATTGGGGGCGATGCAGACCGAGGAGGAGATTGGCCAGGGTGCTTTTGCCGGCGCCGGAGGGGCCGACGAAGGCGACCTTCTCGCCGGGCGCGAGGTCGAGCGAGAGGTCGTTGATCGCGCCGCGCGCGTTGTCGGGGTAGTGAAACTGCACGCGGTCGAAGGTGATGCGTCCGCGCAGCGGCTCCGGGCGGACGGTCCCGTGCCATTCCTCGACGTAGGGCGCGTCGAGCAGTTCGTTCACGCTGCGGTAGCCGGCCTCGGCGGTGAAGTATTGTTCGCTCACGCTCGCGAACATCTGGATCGGGTTCACCAGGATGGGCACGCCGGCGACGAAGGCGATGACCGCGCCGATGCTGACCTGTCCGTGGATGGTGAGCAGGGCGCCGCCGGCGACGACGATGAGCGAGAGGACCTTGATCGCGGCGAAGCTGAAGGCGCCGAAGCTGGACGACACCGCGATCAACTCCACCCGGGAGCGGGCGACGGCGTCGTTGCCCGCCGCGAGGGTGTCGGCGGCGCGGGCCTCCTCGCCGTAGACGCGAACCAGTTTCAGCGCGGTGAACAACTCGCTGGCCGAGCCGGTGAGGTGTTCCTGGGCGATGCGGTTGGCCTCGTTCTTGGTCCGGAAGCGGGCGAAGTAGCGGGCGCGCATGAAGGCGAAGACCGGAAGCATCAGCACCACGACGAGGGCGAGGGGCCAGTTTAGCGCGACGAGCACGCCGAAGGTGAGCAGGCTGTAGAGCGTGTCCGGGATGAAGCCGTTCAACACCGGCATCATCACGCCCTCGACCTTCTGGGTATCGAAGGCATATTTGGACAGCAGGCGGCCGGTTTGCTGGCGGTCGAGGTAGCCGAAGCTCAGGAACTGGACCTTGTGGAAAATGCGGGCGCGCAGCTCCAGGACGACGCGCGAGACGGCGGTGCCGAGCAGGGAGGCGCCGCGCACGCTGGCGATTTGGTGGAGGACGAGCAGGCCGACGGTGAGGGCGGAGAGCAGGAGGATTCCGCGCACATCCTTGGCGGGGACGTGGACGTCGAGGATGCGTTGGAAAATGACGGGCAGCGGGGCGATGGTGACGATGCGCAGGAGCGCGACGCCGAGACCGGGCAGGAACGCGCGGCGCTGGGACCAGAGGAAACGCGGGAGACTGGCGGGCAGCGGGGCGGGGCTGGGAGGCATGGGCGGGGTCCGGTCGGGCAAGTCGGACGAGAGTCACGCTTCGGGGACGCGCGGCGACGACGGCGGAAGTTGACTGTATGAATCGTCGCCCGGCCGCGAATCGGTCCGCGGCGCCGGGGAACATAGAGATTGTCGAGCGCCCCGAACCGATTTCATGGTTCCCCTCCGGTCGGCCGCCTGGCGGACGAACACCGGGCAAACGGTCATGAGCGAGATCACCACCCAGTTGAACGCGGGCGACGGGCACGCCGAGTGCGCGCCCGAAAAGCTCCTGCCGCTGGTTTACGACGAGCTGCGTTACCTGGCCTCGCAGCGGCTGCGGCGCGGGGCGGAGGGGGTGACGCTTCAGCCGACCGCGTTGGTCCACGAGGCCTGGCTTCGTCTGATGCACCAACGCGGGCGCGAGTGGAACGACCGCAACCATTTTTTCCGGGCCGCCGCGCTGGCCATGCGCCATATCCTGGTCGATCGCGCGCGCCAGAAGGCCAGTCTCAAGCGCGGGAGCCGGCCCGAGCGGGTGGAGTTGGCCGACCTGCAATTGAGCGCGCCCGAGCAGGACGAGCGGGTGTTGATCGTGAACGACGCCCTGGTGCGATTGGAGGCCGAGGACCCGGAGAGCGCGCGGCTGGTCACGTTGAAATTTTTCGGCGGCTTCACCAACCAGGAGACCGCCGCGGTGCTCGGCGTCAGCGAGCGCACGCTCGAGCGCCAGTGGGCCTACGCCCGCGCCAGTCTCTACCGGCTCATCCAAGCGGTCGACGGACCCGCGGTCGCGGCCGCTCCGACCGAACGCGAGGTCGCGCCATGAGCGACCTGCGCCAGCGGGAGAAAACCCTCTTCGCGGAGGCCTTGGAGATCGGGGAGCCGCGGGATCGGGCGGCGTTTTTGGAGCGGGTCTGCCTGGACGATCCGGTGCTTCGCCGACGGTTGGAGGAACTGCTCGCCGCGCAGGGACCGGCCGAGGCCTTCCTCACGCCCCCCACCGCTCCGGGGGCCGGCGACCCGGAGACGATCCAGGCGGAGGCCGACCATCTGCTGCGCGACTCCCTCGTCCTGATCGGTCGCTACAAGCTCTTGAAGCGCCTCGGCGCCGGCGGTTGCGGCGTGGTCTACCTGGCGGAGCAGCAGGAGCCGGTGCGGCGCCTGGTCGCGTTGAAGATCATCCGCCTGGGCATGGACTCGGAAAGCGTGGTCGCGCGATTCGAGCTCGAGCGCCAGGCGCTGGCCTTGATGGACCATCCCCATATCGCCCGGGTGCTGGACGCCGGCGCGACCGCCTCGGGCCGGCTTTACTTCGCGATGGAGCTGGTGGAGGGCATCCGGATCACGGATTATTGCGCGCGACACCGATTGACCATCGCCCAGCGGCTGGAGCTTTTTGTCCAGGTCTGCCTCGCGATCCAGCACGCCCACCAGAAGGGCATCATCCATCGCGACATCAAGCCCTCCAACATCCTGGTCGCCATGCTGGACGGCAACCCGGTGCCGAAGGTCATCGATTTCGGTATCGCCAAGGCGGTGGAGAGCCGGCTCGGCGAGCACATCGGCCTGACCACCAACATCCATCTGATCGGGACGCCCGCCTACATGAGCCCGGAGCAGGCCGATCTCGGCAACCCCGACCTCGATACGCGCAGCGACATCTACAGTCTCGGGGTGCTGCTGCACGAGTTGCTGACCGGACGCACGCCCGTCGACCCGCGGGAACTCGAATCGGCCGGATTGGAGACGATGCGCCGTATCCTGCGGGAGCGCGAGACGCCTCGTCCCTCGTCCGTGCTCGCCGCGCTTTCCCCGGCCGAACTCCGCGCCGTCGCGGAGCAGCGGCGGGTGGACCCGGCCCGCCTGCCGGCCGCGATTCGCGGGGATCTCGACTGGATCGTCGCCACCGCGCTGGAGAAGGATCGGCGCCGACGCTACGACACCGCCAACGGCCTCGCCCTCGACATCCGCCGCCATCTCTCGAACGAGATGGTCTCGGCCCGGCCGCCGAGCCGTGTCTACCGCCTGCGCAAGCTGGTTCGTCGCAACCGCGCCGTCTTCATCGCCGGCCTGCTCGTCCTGCTCACGCTGCTCGCGGGCCTGGGAACGTCCACCTGGCTGCTGCTGCGCGAGCGGGAGGCGCGGCGCGAGCAAACCCGTCTGCTCGCCCTGGCGGAGGCGGGTGAAAAAATCGCCCAGGCGGCGGTATTGCTCAGCTATGGCAAAACCGTCGAGGCGGACGCGTTGGTGGCGGACATCCCGAAGCCGCTCCTGCGGCCCTCGCTGGAATGCGCCCGCGTGTTGCGCGACCTTGGCGAATGGCACGCCGTGGCCGGGCGCTGGGACGCCGCCGCGCTGCGCTACTACGCGCTCGCCCGGGTGATCACCCGGGTGGACGCCTCCGATTCGGACAACGTCTCCTTCAGCCTCATGCCCGCCGCCTCCGCGCTGCGCGAGCAGGGCGACCTCGCGCGCTACGACGCGTTTCGGCGCGAGGCGGTCGCGCGTTTCGCGAGCACGGGCAATCCGCTGCCGGCCGAACAGATCCTCAAGGCCAGTCTGCTGGCGCCGGCCTCGCCCGATCTGCTCGCCTCGCTGGTGCCGCTGGCGGACATCGTGACCGCCTCTTTGAGCGAGCCCGATCCCGCGACGGGCGCCGACGCTTATCTCCAGGCCTGGCGCTGTTTCGTGCTCGCCCTCCACGCCGAGCGTCGGGGCGACGCCGAGGGCGCGTTGCGATGGGGCCAAAGGTCGCTGGACTACCAAAACCAGAACGTGCCGCGTCTGATCTCGGTGCGGATGACGATGGCGATGGCTCTCCGTCGACTCGGACGGGATGCCGAGGCGCGCGCCTTGGTGCAGGGGGATAGCGCGGCGATCGAGGCGCACTTTCGCGACCCGCAGATCTCCGGAAATCCGACTCCCCAGGGATGGGTTTTCTGGTTCGATTGGATCAACGCGCGGCTGTTGTGGCGCGAGGCCGCGAGTTTGACCGCGCGCTAAGATCTCCGGTCCGCGCTTCGGGCGGGGGCGAGGCCTGGAAAAAACAGCCGGTTTGGCGGGTTTCGCGGGGACTTTGCGTTCTTACCCCATAGCGACCGATTCCGTCTTTGTTTCCCCACCCCGTTTAGCGACCCATGGCCACCGTCCTTTTTACCCGCTGGTTTCAATCGAGCGTGTTTTCGCCCGCCTATCGCCCGTCCAACCCCGGCCCGGATGCATGGCTGGCGCCCGCTCCAACCCAACGCGCGTTGGGGGAAATCATCCGGCTGCGCGCCCGGCTCGAGCCTTACATCGACTGCCACCGCTCCGAATTCACGGCGGCCGGGTCGGAGGCATCCGTTCGGGCCCTGGCGGCGAGTCCCAAGGATTACGCCCGATCCGGCGCCCGGTTGCGGGGTTTTTTCTTTGGTCCGCGGCTTTGGGTGCAGCCAGTGCCCGTCGATTGCGCCGAAACCGTGCCCGTCGCCTTGCCGGCGGGCGCGGACTGGTTCGATTTCTGGGCGGGCGCGGTTTTTGCCGGAGAACAAACCGTGCGGCCCGGCGCGAACGTTGAAGTGATCCCGCTTTATGTGCGGGCCGGGACGATTTTACCGCTCGCCATCGGGACCGGTCGGCCGGGTGAGGCCGCCGGCGGTCTTGAACTCCGGGTCTATCCGGGGGCGAACGCCAGTTTGACCCTGCCCGCGCACGCCGGCGGCGCGGAGATCACCGTGATGTGGGATGAGCGGGCGCGGGAGTTGCGGTTCAAGTCGTCCGGCGGCCCGGTTTCGAATCCGGACGCGCGTCGCGAATTTCAAGTGGTGCTCGTTGGCCCGGGACGCGGCGCGGGCGCGGGGGTGCCGGTTCGTCCGGATCATCGGGTGGTTTTGGGCGTCGGTCAGGAGCTTGATGTGCGCTTGCCGGCCGCGTCCGCGCGGCCGCCCGCGCCCTCCGGGCTGGCGGTGCAGA
The DNA here is from genome assembly GCA_027482905.1 of Opitutaceae bacterium. Taxonomy (GTDB): domain Bacteria; phylum Verrucomicrobiota; class Verrucomicrobiia; order Opitutales; family Opitutaceae; genus IMCC26134_A. Next base: position 24,892 of record JAIXVP010000368.1, on the reverse strand, counting down.
TAAAGGCCGGTCGGGCTGTCTTCACCTGGAGGGCTTCCGCGTCCGCCCTGGTCTACCGCCTGAAGCGGACGCGTTCCCCGGGACTGGATGCGCGCTACGAGGAGGTGGTGTCCGGATTGTTGTCTTCCGAGCACTCGAGCGCCATCGCCGCCCTCGGTTCGGGTTACCACTACGTCGTGACCGCGAGCAACGCCGTTGGCGAGGGGCCGCCTTCGACCGCGATAGGTCTGGTGTTTCATTCCGACGCCGCGGATCGTTCCTTGGCGCCGTCTCTTCGCCCTATCTCCCCGGTCGCCTCCACTTTGGCGAGCAAGCGCGCCGAGCTGGTGGATTTCCCGGCGCGGATGGAGCGTTCCGGCGGCTTCGTCCGGTCCGCCGGAACGGATTCGCGACGCGAGAAGGTGGTCTAGGCGAGATGTCGCGCCCGGGTCATTCCGCGACCAGCTTCAGGCGCATGAAGCCGCATCCGGTGGCGCTGTCCTGGAGGGCGGTGGTGTAGATCCAGGTGCGCGTTTCGAAACCGGCTTCGTCGGCGACGACGAACGAGGTCACCGGCGTGGCGGCTTCGGCGGCGTCGAGCAGGTGGAGCGCGGAGGCGGCCTGGGGCACGAGAGACAGACCGGGGTGGTTTTTCCGGATGCGGGCGGTCATGGTGAGGTAGGTCTTGTCGGCCGCCGCGCCGGGGAACTCCGCCGTGGTCACGGTGCGCGCCAAGGCGCCCGGGCGGCGCGAGGCGGAGTCGGCGGCGAGCGGGTTGCCCTCGAAGAGCCACTCGAACGCGTTGGCGAGGCCGTCGCCGTCGGGATCCAGGGTGAGGTCGGACTGGCCGACGGGAAAGGGCAGGCCGGCGGCCCAGGCGGCGTAGTCCGCCGCCGCGACCACGCGGATGACGCCGAAGGCGGTGAGGGCGCTTGTGTCCCACGCGAGGCCGGCGGGCAGGACGGGCAGGCTGAAGGTCGAGAATGAGCCGGAGCAGGTGGTCGCGTCGAAGAGGTCGAAAGAGTCGCCTAGCGCGAGGGTGCCGGCGAGGTTCGAGACCTCCAGCGTGCCGGCCAGGACGAGCGCGCCGGTGACGGCGAGCGAATCACGGGAGGCGGCGGTTTTGTTCAACTCGAAGCGCGCGGCGGCCCCGGCTAGGAAGGTGACCCCGCCGGTCGCGATCAGGCGGCCGACGCCCCCGGCGCCGGGGGCGAGGCGCGCGCCGGACTGGAGGGTGAGCGCCCCGCCGACGACGCCGGTGCCCTCGAGGGTGGCGCCGGAGCCCACGGAAACGGCGCCGCCGGCGAGGGAACCGGTGACGCGCAGCGTGCCGCCGTTGACGGCGGTGGGGCCGGAGTAGGTGTTGGCCAGCGGCAGCGTCCAGGTGCCGGCGCCGGTTTTGAGCAGGCCGCCCGCCCCGGGTATCACTTTTTCCAGCACGCCGTTTCCGGCGCCGGCGAGGATCAGGGTGCCGGCGGACGCGCTGGCGATCACGCCGACGCCGCGGCTGTCGTTTTTCACCGTCCACGTATCGTCCGCCTTGGCGGCCTCCAAGGTCGCGCCGCCGGCGCCGATGGTGAAGCCCGGGCCGTAGGGAAGCTCGGCGGGATCGAGCGGAGCGCCGGCCGTGCCGCCGGTGTAGCGCAGTTTGCCGCCGTTGAGCACGAGCCGGGCCGGCGCGTAGTCGAGGCCACCCAGCGCCTGGGTGCGATAGGTTCCGCCCGGACCGTAGCCCCAGCGGTCGAGCTCGAGGGTGGCGCCGGCGTTCACCGTGACCACGGCGGTGTTGTTCCAGCCGCCGGGAAAAAGCGCGGCCGAGCCGATCACGGCGAGGGTGCCGGCGTTGAGGGTGATGTTGCCGGAAAGTGGATTGACGGCGCCGAGGACAAGCGCGCCCGCGCCGTCCTTGACCAAGCCCGAGCTGCCGGCGAGCGGCAGGTTGAGCGTGGCGGTGTTCTGCTTCACCTGGATGGAGGGCGCGGAGGAGGTGCCGGTGTTCAGGGTGAGGGCGGCTCCGGCGGTGGTGGCGATGGTCTGGTTCTCCGATCCGGTGGTGTCGCCGAAAACCAGGCCGCCGAGGGTGCGGGCGGCGTCCAGGGTCACGGTGCGATCGGTGGAAAGGTTGACCGTGCTGAAATCGGCGTTGCGGCCGCGGCCGTTGGCGGGGAACGCGGCGGTCCAATTCGTGGTGGTGCCCCACGAGCCGGACGCGTCGGTGTTCCAGACGCCGGAGCCCATGACGAGGGGCAGGGTGAGCTTGAGCACGATCGAGTCGGTGGCGCCGGCGGCGTCGGTCACGGTCAGCACGAACTCCTGCGTGCCCTCCTCGTCGAAGGTCGGGGTGCCGGAGAGGGCGCCCCCGGGCGCGACCTGGAGCCAGGCGGGACCGGCGACCTTGCCGTAGGAGAGGGTGTCGCCCGCGTCCGGGTCGGTGGCGGAGCCGGCCAGCGAGCCGGTGTAGGCGACGCCCTGGGTGGCGGTTCCGTCCGGCAGGGTGGCGGCGGAGAAGGCGGGGGCGGTGTTGGTCTGGAGCGCGGCGATCTGGGTGGCGCCGAGCGCGCGGTCCAGAATCAACACGTCGTCGAGGCGACCGGCGAAAAGGGGATCGGCCGAGAACTGGCTCTTGCCGAGGTAATTCAAGTCGGCGGCGAGCTGGGCGGGGGTGATGCTCACGGCGGCGGACGCGGCCAGGGAGCCGTTGCGGTAGAGCCGCGCGACTCCTCCGGAGAGGGTGACCGCGACGTGTTGCCATTGGCCGGAGGCGAGGCCGGCGGACTCGACGAGTTGTTCGCCGGAGCCGTTGTTGATGGCGAAGCGCAGCGTGCCTGACCCGGCGGCCGGGGTGAGGAACATGTAGTGCGTGGTGTCGCGGCCGAAGTCGAAGATGCGTTGCCAGACGGCGCCGCCATCCCAGCGCACCCAGGCGGCGAAGGTGAAGGCGGTCGCGTTGGCGACGTCCGGAGGGAGTTGCAGGTGGGTGGTCGAACCGTCGAGGCGGACGGCCTGGCCGGTGCGGCCGGCGGTGAAGGCGGGGCGGCCGGCGCCGATCGCGTGGTTTCCGAGGCCGGCGTTGTCCAGGGTGGTGCCGTCGAAGGAGAACTGGGCGGCGGCGCGCGAACCGGCGGCGGGGAGGCGCTGGGTGTAGCCGATGGGGGACGCGTTGGCCTTGTAGGCGGTGCCGGCCGGGGTGAGGGCGCCGTTGGAGTCCACCATCTGGCGCACCGGCTCGACCGCGCTGTAGATGGCGTAGCGCTCGATGAACGGGGCGTTGTCCAGCATCTCGGTGAACGCGGCGATGGTGGTGGCGTTTTGTTCCAGGGTGGGGTCGGCGCAGGTGGTCCAGTTGGCCCCGTTGTTGAACTCGGTCACCCACAACGGGCGGCCGGTGCGGACGTGGATGTTGTAGAGCCAGGCGTAGAGCTGGGACGCGGAATAGCCGCAGCGGTAAAAGTGGATCGGAACGTAGTCGACGCGGAGGCGGGCGGCGTCGGCCTTGGCCATGAAATCGTAGAGCCAGGTCTCGCCGCCGTCGGTGACGGCGGGGGCGCCGACGCGCAGTCCGACGGCGAGCAACTCGGGCCACACGGCGATGGCGGTGTCGACGTTGCCGTTGTCCAGCGACGTGTAGGCGTCCTCGACCGGGTTGTTCGGTTCGTTGAAGCCTAGCAGGTGGTTGGATTCGGGTTTGTTGGTCGGGTAGGCGGGCCACCAGCGTTGCTGGCGGATGGGCACGAACTCGTGATCGAGGGTGGATTGGACGACGTTGCCGTCGTTGTTCCAGTTGTAGAACCACGACGCGTCGAGGGTGGTCGGGGCGATGTCGCAGGCGCCTTTCTTGGAGACCCAGCGCCAGGGCAGGACGCGGATGAAGGCGATGGCGTTGTCGAGTTCGGCGGGCAGGCGGCCGATTTCCAGGTCGCCGTCCTGGGCGATGTAGAGGCGGCTCGGGCCGGTGCCGTCGGTCTGGGTGGAGACGGTGGCCATGTAGCCGCGACGGAGCCGGAGCGAGCTGATGGTGCGGTCAAACGCGCCGAGCGTGCCGGAGCTGTTGTAGGTCCGGTATTGGGGAATGTCGCGCGAGCTGCCGGAGAAATCCGGACCGGTGAACACCTGGAGCGGCGCGAGCCCCTGGGTGTGGGGCAGGATGATGGCGCCGGCGCCGTATTGGACGATCCGCACGTTCGTGCCCGAGACGGCGGCCGCGCCGTTCACGCGGATTTGACCCAGGTAGGCCGAGGCGACCGTCGAGGGCCGCACGTTCGTGAACAGCAGGGCGGAGTCGAGGGAGTTGAGGTTGACGACGGAGCCGGTCAGCGCGGCGGATGCGGCGGTCAGGCGCAGTTCGGACTTGCCGGTCAGGGTCACGGTCGCGCCGCTGAGCGAACCGTAGGTCTGCACACCTTCGGTGATGGCGATCGTCTGGGCGGACGCGAAGCAGGGAAGCAGCGCACCGAGCGCCAGAAGCGCGAAGGCGAGGAAGGGGCGAACGAAGGGTAGGGATGGCACGGGCTGGGGTGAGGTAGACGGAGAGACCGGCCCGCCGCTCAGCGGCGACCCTCGCGCCATTGGGACGCGGTGATCGCTGCGGCCGCGACGATGCGCAGGCCGAAGGCGCCGGCGCGGGCTCCCGGGGCGGCGAGGCGGACGGTGACGTGGTTTTTGCCCCGGGTGAGTTCCGGGGAGAGGGCGTAGGCGGCCTCGAAAAAGGCGTCGCGAGGGCCGGCCGGCAGGCGCACCGGGATGCGGTGGTCGTCGATCCAGAGTTCGTATTCGCGGCCGCGGTCGCCGCCCCAGTGGGTGGTGACGAGCGCGACGGGTTTATCGGGACTAACCGCCATGCGATAGGAAAACCAGCCGCCGGGCAGGGCGTCGCGCCACTTGCGGTCGCGGTGGTCGCCGGTTTCGCTGCGGTCGGAGGCGAAGCCGTGCTCGACCTCGGATTGTTGGAAGCCGGGATCGACGCGGTCGAGGGTCGCGGCTTCGAGCGCGGCGCGGGCGGCCTCCTCGGCGCGCACTTCGTTTTGGCGTTCGGTCCAGGAGGCGGGGGTATAGAGGCGGAAATAGGCGGCGTAGTGCTCTTCGTAGAGACGGTGGAGCGGGACGAGGACGAGGTCGGCCGGTTGCATCACGCCGACGGCGCGGAAGGCGGCGAAACCTCCGGCCGGATCGGGCCGGAGGCCGCCGAGCGCGGCGGCGGCGTCCGCCGCGACCAAGACAGGCGGGTTGCCGGGGACGCGGCCGGGGGACTTCAGGTGGTCGCCGTAACGTTGGCGGGCCGGGTCGGGCGCGCCGGGGGCGGACGGGACGACGGCGGCGAGCTGGAGCGGGCCATACATCAGGGCGACGATCTGGTCATCGGAGTGGGGCAGGGGCTCGGCGCGCAGCGCCATGGGCAGGCGAAGGTCTATCACGTCGCCGTCGCGCCAGGCGCGGTCGAGGACCATGTAGGAGCCGGGCGAGCTGCCGGTATCCACAGGTTTGCCGTTTATGGAAAGTTCGGGGGCGGCGCACCAGGCGGGATGGCGCAGGCGCAGGGCGAAGCGTCCTGGCGCGTTCTCGATCACGAGACGCACCCGGTCGGACTCGGGAAACGAGGTCTCCTGACGCAGGACGACCCCGCGTTCCCGCCAGTCGAGGCGGGAGGCGACGTAGAGGTTTACCCAGAGCGTGTCGTGGCCGTGGAAATACACCTGTTCGCCGTAGCGGGCGGGGTTTTCCATGCCGGTGCCGACGCAGCACCACCAGGACACGTCGGGGGTCGAGAACGTCTTGTAGGCGATGTTTCCGAGCGGGAGAAAATAACCGAACTCGCCCGGCTGGCGGCCGAGGTTGGCGAGGAGGTGGTTGATTAGGCCGCGCTCCACGAAATCCATGTCGGTGGCGTCGGGCAGCCAGGTGAATTTCAGGCCCGCGAGCTTGACCATGTTGTAGGTGTTGCACGTCTCGGCGTTTTGCGGGCCGAGTTTTTCCGGGAACTGGGCGGGTGGGAAAAAATGCTCGTGGTCGCCGTGGCCGCCGTTCGCGAAGGAGCGGCGGCGGATGATGCTTTCCATGAACGTGTCGACGCCGTCCCGGGCGGCGGGTTCGCCGGTGAGCTGATACCGGCGGGCGAGGCCGACGACTTTGGGCACCTGGGTGTTGCCGTGTTTCCCGTCGAGTTCGTCGCGGCCCTGTTCCAGCGGACCGAGGATCGCGTCGTGATGGAAGACGGTGCGCGCGAGGTCGAGGTAGCGCGGGTCTCCGGTGTCGGCCGACAAGTCGGCGAACACCTCGTTCAGGCCGCCGAACTCGGCGCGAAGGATTTCCTGGGCCTGGGCCGGGGTGAGGTTCGCGTAGACGCCGGCGAGGTAGTCGGCGAGGCGGCGTTCGACCTCGAGGGCCTGGCGGTTGCCGGCGACGCGGTGGGCGTCGCGCAGGCCGGCGAAGACCTTGTGCAGGGTGTAGTTGGGGACCCACTCGTCGTTGAGGGAGAAACCGGCGGCCTTGATGCGACCGGCGCGGAGTTCCTCGTAGACGCGTTTGGCGACCGGGAGGACGTAGCCGTCGCCGTTGGCCGTCTGGCAGGCGGCGAGTTCGGCGACGACGTAGTTCACGCGCTCAAGCGCGCGGGCGTTGCCGGAGGCGGCGGTGTGGAATGCGAGGGCGGAGAGGTAGTGGCCGAGCGAATGACCGTTGATGCCGCGGGCCTCCCAGCCGCCGTAGCGTTCGGCCTTGGCGGGCAGGCCGGCCTGGGCGCGGAAGCCGGCGAGCAGGCGGTCGGGCTCGACCACCTCCAGCAGGAAGCGGGCGTTCGTTCGCTGGGCGGCGAGGAAGGGACCGTCGAGCAGGCGCACCCGGTCCGCCGGGAAGGGTTCGGCGACGCGCGGAGCGGGTCCGGCGAAGGCGGGCGGCGAGCAGGCGCAGAACATGGCGAGCAGGACTCGGGCGCGCATGCGGGACGGTTTTTAGCGGGCGGGGGCGAGACCGTAGGGTTGGTCGGAGACGTAGACGCGGGCGTTCTTCACCCGGCCGGGTTTGTTGAGCTCGCCCGCGCGGGCGAGGTAGCGGACGGCGCCGATCTCGACGTTCGCGCCGAGGTCGATCACGACGCGGTGGGGGAACGGCGTGGATTTTTCGCCGTAGGCGGTGTGCCAGTGGGTGTTGGGCTGCCCGTCGAGTAGGTTCTCGGCGTAGCCCGGTTCGGCGGCGGTTTCCTCGCTGTCGACCCAGAGGATGGTCCAGGCGGATTTGGACAAGACCTGTCCGGCGGGGGACACGGTCTCGAGTTCGCTGATGGCCGCGTGGGCCTGGCCGTCATGGGCGTCGAGGGCCTCGAAGGCGAGGTAGCGGCCGGTGGCGGGGCGGGCGAAGGCCAACGCCTGCCACTCGGCCTCGGGGCGGAGTTCGCCGGTGAACGCGGCGGCTAGGCCGTCGGCGTCGAAGGCGCCGCGCGCGCGGACGGAGCGGGCGAAATCGAGCTCGGGCCGCAGTTCGTCGAGGATGGGACGTTCCAGGCCGGCCAGAACCGGGCGGGCGGGGCCGAGCAGGTCGAGCACCACGACTTCGTTGCGGCCGGCGCGGAGCCAGACGCCGGGAACATACATCGTCTGGGTTGGCCCGATGTTCCAGAAGCGGCCGAGGCAGTGGCCGTTGATCCAGACCACGCCCTTGCCCCAGGTGCGGACGTCGAGAAAGGTGTCGCCGGGCGCGGCGAGGTCGAAGGCGCCGCGCCGGAAGGCCGGACCGGATTCGGTGGCGTCGGCCGGCCGGAAACGCAAGGCGTCGAGGGTCGTGGCGTCGAGCGGGAGCGAGTGGATCCGCCAGTCGCGGACCACGAACGGTTCGGCGTCGGCCGGCGTGAAGCGGACGGGGCCGTGGATGCCCTTGCGGTCGAACACCTCGCGGCCGAAGTTCACGCGTCCCATCGCCTCGACCACGATTTCAAGGCGGGTGACGGCGGCGCGGGCGGGCAGGGCGAGGGCAAAGCGGCGGCTGCGGCGGTCGAGCACGCCGGCGGGGCGCCCGTCGAGAAAGACCCAGCCAAAGTCGTGCACCGCCTCGGTCGAAAGCAGGCCGGCGGGGCCGGCGGGAAGGGTGGTCGCATACACGGTGACGCCACGCGACTGGCCGTAGAACTCCATGGTGCGCGGGGTGTCGTCGGCGGCGGGTGCGGGCAGGTTGGCCAGCAGGGGAGCGGTCTCGGTCAGGGCGAAGGGCGGCACGGCGACGACCGGGTTGGGCGCGGGCGGGGGCGGAAGGGTTTCGCCGGGCTGGAGGTGGCGGGCGAAGACCTCGCGTATGGCGTCGAACTTCGGCGTGACCCAGCCGGCCTCGCTGATCGGGGCGTCGTAATCGTAGCTCGATGTGTCGGGGAGGAAGGGACGGTCGGCGCCGGCCCAGAGGCCGAAGGACGTCCCGCCGTGGGCCATGTAGATGCTGAACGAGTGCCGATGGGTCAGCATGTAGTCGAGGTCGGCCACGATGGGTCCGGCCGGGCCGGTGTGGTGGCGGCGGCCCCAAACGTCGAACCAGGCGGGGTAATACTCGCCGTTCATCAGCGGGCCGGTCGGTTGAAACTTGCGCAGTGTCTCGAACGATTTGCGCGCGGCGCCCGCGCCGAAGTTCACCACCTGGAACAGGTCGGATCTCCAACCCTGGCCGATGGCGCCGGCGGGGTTGCAGGCGAAGAGCGGCACGTCGAAGCCGCCGTCGAGCAGAGACTGGCGGAGCGCCCCCATGTAGGCCGCGTCGTCCCCGAAGGAGCCGTATTCATTTTCCACCTGCACCATCAGGATGGGGCCGCCGCGGGTGATCTGGAGCGGACCGAGCACGCGGCCGACTTCCTTGAGGTAGCGGGTGGCCGGTTCGAGAAAACGCGGATCGGTGGAGCGCAGCCCGATGCCGTCGGTCTTGACCAACCACCACGGCAGGCCGCCCATCTCCCACTCGGCGCACGAATAGGGGCCCGGGCGGAGGATGACCCACAGGCCCTCGGCCTGGGCGAGGCGGCAGAACTCGGCGACGTCGGCCGGGCCGCTCCAGTCGTAGCGCCCCTCCTCCCACTCGTGGAAATTCCAGAACAGGTAGACGCACACGGTGTTGAGTCCGAGGGCGCGGCACATCTGCAGGCGATGGCGCCAGTATTCGCGCGGCACGCGGGGAAAATGAATCTCGCCGCAGCGGATGACGTAGGGCTGGCCGTCGAGGAGGAAGTCCTCGGCGGCGATGCTGAAGGAATGACGGGGCATGGTGGAGGCGTGGAGCGGTTTCGCGGTGAAGGCGGACAACAGCAGGGTGAGCAGGGCAAGCCAGGGAAGACGCGGGATCACGGGGCGGAGGGGATGCGGATGATGGTGAGGGAGTGGGCGGGCAGAACGTGTTCGAAGGCGGGCGCGACGACGATGCCTTCGGTGCGCGTGGCGGCGGCGGGCGGGCGGCCGTCCTCGTTGGCGACTCCGGCGTCGGGGTGGGCGAGCACGGAAAGCGAGGCCGGGGCGGAGGCTCGGGCGAAGCCGGCGAGCTCGATGCGCAGCGGGCGGGGAGCGGCGGAGCCGTTGACCAGTTTCAGCACGAGATCGCCGGCGGTGTCGCGGGCGGTGGAAAACGCGAGCGCGGCGGGCGCGTCGGACAGGGTGGCGGGCAGCACGGTCGCGACGGCGTTGTTGCCGAACAGCCTCTGCACCTCGTAGCTGAGGGTCGGGTAGACGCCGGTGTTGTCGAAGTAGATCAGGTCGGGGCTCCACTGGGTGCGGCCGCGTTTGGCGAGGAGAGGGGCGTAGGAGGCGAGGGCGACCACGTCGCCGTTGCGTTCGAGGGCGGTGAGGTGAGCGGCCTCCGCGAGGGCGGCGCGCAGGGTGGAGCGACGATTGTCGTCGTGGGCGGCGTATTCGCCGACGTAGACTTGGGCGCGCGATCGGTCGTAGGCGTCGTAGCGGGCGAGGTTGTCCCAGAACCAGCCGGGCGATTTGTAGTAGTGTTCGTCGACCATGGGCACCTTCAGCTCGTCCGCTATGCGCCAACCGCGCTCGAAGTCCTCGCCGTCGGGCGCGGGGCCCACCGTGCCGATCACGACAATCTCGGGGTGGCGGGCCTGGACGGCGCGCTGGATCAACTCGAAGCGTTCGCGGAAGCCGGGCGTGATGCGGTCCTCGTTGCCCACGCCGAGGTATTTCAGGTCGAAGGGCTCCGGATGGCCGGCGGCGGCGCGTTTCGCGCCCCAGGTCGAGGTGACGGGGCCGTTGGCCCACTCGACGAGGTCGAGCACGTCCTGGATGTAGGCGTCCATGTCGGCGAGGGGCAGGCATTGCTGGCCGGTGCCGCCGGTGTGGCCGGAGTTCTGGCAACTGACGCCGGCGGGCACGACGGGCAGGGGGCGGGCGCCGATGTCCTCGCAAAATTGGAAATACTCGAAATAGCCGAGGCCGACGGTCTGGTGGTAGCCCCAGAGGTTGGCCTGCTGGCGGCGCTGCTCGACGGGGCCGATGGTGTCCTTCCAACGGTAGAAATTCGGAATGCCGTCGCCGTGGACGAGGCAGCCGCCGGGGAAACGGACAAAACGCGGGCGCAGGTCGGCGATGGCCTGGGCGAGATCGGCGCGGAGGCCGTTCGGGCGATCGCGGAAGGTTTTGGCGGGGAAGAGCGAGACTTCGTCGAGCGCGAGGCCGCCGCGTTCGCGCGCGATGAGCACGAGCCGGGCGGCCGGGGCGGTGGCGGTGGGTGTAAGGGTGGCGGACAACTTCACCCAGGCGTCCTCGGCGATGGAGAAGTGCTGTTCGGCGAGCACGGCGCCGTCGCGGGTCTCGAGGCGGGCGACGAGGGGTAGCGGGGAGGCGGATTTTTGCCCGTCCCAGCGGCCGCCGGCGTAGAGGCGCCGGGCGAAGAACGACAGCCGGTAGTTTTCGCCGGCGCGCAGGGCGACGCCGTCGAAGCCGTCGTTGATCAGGGCCACCTCGCCTCCATCACGCACCGAGAGCACGGCGTAGTGGGGATTGTTCGGGTGCAGGGGGAAGGCGCCGTCCACATCGAGTTCGCCTCGCCCGCCGCGCGGGGCCAGTTCCCACGCGGTGAGATTGGTCCATTCGCGCCGCGCCAGAGGGGAGTATTCGAAGGAGCGATTCTGGATCAGTTCGGCGTAGAGACCTCCGTCGGCGGAGTAGTTGATGTCCTCGAAGAAGACGCCGACGAGGTCGGTGCCGATCGGTTTGCCGGGCGCGGAGGTGTCCACCTTCAGGATCAACGCGGCCGTGGCGGGCGACGCGGCCGCCGTCGCGAAGGCCAGCAGGGCGAGGGGCAGGGAAAGAAAGGGCGGGGTGGACATGGAGGGAACGGGGGCGGCGAGACGTTACGGCGTTTCCAGACGGAGGCAGTCATACATCACATTTTTGAACGGGGCGCCGCCGGCGCTTTGTTCGAGGGAAAGCACGTGCGGTCCCGGGGAGAGGAGGCGGGCGGGGAAGGCGACGTCCCAGGTGGAATACCGGCCGTGCACGCCGGCGCGGGCGAGGGCGTTGTCCGAGCCGAAGCCGCGTTTCTCGCCGAGCAATTTCCCGTCGAGGAGCACGCGCAGGCTGGCGTTGTGGGCGGCCGCGAAGGCGAGGCGCAGCACGGCCTCGCCGTCGGTCGGGGCGGGGGCGGGCGCTTCGAAACGAACCCGCCAGGTGGTGCCGACCCAGCCCTCGCCGCCGGGGCCGGGTCGCGTGCCCTGGGCGAAGTTCCAGTCGAGGCGGGGATCGCTGCGGCCGATGGTGAAGTCTACGTCGGCGGGGAAGTCGCGGGCGTAGTCGAGCCAGCGACCCCAGCGGCGGGGCTCGTCGCCGTGGCGGAACTCGGCGGCGGAACGGTCGGGGACGCCGATCTGCCAGAGCGGGCGCCCGCGGCGCACGGGACGCCATTCGAGTTCGCCGAGCGCAAGTTCGCCGGCGGCGGTCACCTCGACGTCGTCGCGGCGGAATTCGTCGAGCACGCCGGGCACGAATGCGAAGAGGGTGTAGCGTCCGGGGCGGACGGCGCGGAGGGCGAATCGGCCGTCGGCGTCGGCGCGAACCCAGGGTTGGTAGTCCAGGGATTGCGCCTGCCAGTCGGGGGCGGGCTCGGCGAGACCTACCCAGGCGCCGGCGGCGGTTTGATCCGGCGCGTGGGTGTCGCGCACCACGAGGCGGCCGGAGACCGCACCGCGCCCGGCGGCGGGCGGGAAGGCGGGGTGGTTCAGCCAGGCGGGCGGAAAGGCGTTTCGTTCCGCCTCGGCCTGGCGACCGGCGTCGGCGCGCAGGGCGGCGGGGGTGGCGGCCGCGTTGGCGTAGAGCGCCCAGGGACCGTAGACTTTTTTCCACGCCTGGCCGGCGGGGATCGAGACGCCGGGGGCGCCGTAGTGTCCGCAGGAGAGAATTTTCAACAGCATGCGCGGCCAGTGGGCGGTGTTGTGCTGACGGGTGGGGCCGCCGTTTTGGTCCTCGGTCGAGCCGTAGACGAACCACAGCCCGAGGCCGGACGTGGAGCCCATCCAGCCGTGGAAAAAGTGGCCGCCGGACTCGGTGAAATAGTGGTATTTGTCGGTGATCTCGCCCGCGAACGGACCGGCGGTGAAGCGCATCGACTCCTTCGGTCCGACGACTTCCGACGGGGTCGCGCCGGGCGGCAGGAGGCGGGTGCGCGAGTCGTCGACCGATATGGTGTCGAACCAGCCCTCGTTCACGCGCAGCACGAAGCGCGATTGCCCGAAGCCCCCGGCGGGGTAGTCGGCCGGGTGGCGGAAGACGGCGAACTGGCGCAGGGCGGTCTCGCCCGGCCGCAGCACGTAGTGGAGCGAGACATCGAGCGGGGCGGAGCGTTCGGCGCGCGACCAAGACTGGGAAAATGCGATCTCGGCGCGGCCGTCGGGCGCTGTGGCGGGGTCGGACCGCAGCTCCAGGGCGGCGGAGGCGAGGCGGTGTTGCCGGCCGTCATGCCAGTCGAGGTAGCCTGGCTCGGAGAGGAGTTCGCGGTCGCCGAGTCGAAACGATAGCAGGTCGCCGTTTTTCAGGGCGAGCTCGGCGGTCACGAGGCCGTTGGCCAAAACAACGCGGTCGGCCTGGTGCGTGACGGTCACGGGGGCGGGTTGCGCCCCGGCCGCGCGGAGACCGGCGGGAAACAGGCAAAGCATCCAGAGGACGAGTCGTCCGCGAGGAAGGTTCATCGGGGGGCGGCGACGCGCGGAACGGCGAAGGCGGGCGTCGCCAGGCTCAGGGTCCGAAATCGAACGCGGGGGTCCCGTCGGGTCGCCAGGACAACACCGCGGCGCGGGTGTGTCGGTCGGGGTTGTTCAGGGGATCGCCGGCGATGTCGCGGTAGTCGCGGGCGTGATACACGAGGACGTCGCGGCCGTCGGGCAGGGTGGTGAAGCTGTTGTGGCCGGGGCCGTAGACGCGGGCCGAATCCGAGGTGGCGAGCACGGGGACGGGGGATTTTTTCCACGCGGACGGGTCGAGCAGGTCGGCGTTTTCGTCGGCGGAGAGGAGGCCGAGGCAGTAGTTCGCGTCGGTGGCGCTGGCGGAGTAGGCGAGCCAGACGCGGCCGTGGCGGACGAGGACGGCGGGGCCCTCGTTCACGCGGAAGCCGGCGGTCTCCCAGGCGAAGTCGGGCTTGGAGAGCAGCACGGGCGCGCCGCCCAGCGTCCAGGGGTTGGCGAGAGGGGCGAGGTAGAGGTTGGTGTTGCCGCCGATGGCGGGGTCGTGCTGGGCCCAGGCGAGATAGCGGACGCCGCGGTGCGAGAACGTGGTGGCGTCGAGGGAGAAGGAGTCCAGGTGGGTGACCAGTCGGCCCTTTTCGACCCACGGGCCGGCGAGCGGATCGGCGGCGGCGCACTCCAGCACGTAGATGCGGATGGCCCAGATGGCGTCGGCGCGGCCGGCGGCGAAGTAGACATACCACTTGCCGTCGATCTGGTGGAGCTCGGGGGCCCAGATGTGGTGGCTGGCGGGGCCGGAGGCCGGTTTGCGCCAGATCACGACGGATTCGGCGGCGCCGAGGCCGGCGAGGGTGTCGGCCCGGCGCAGCTCGATGCGGTCGTATTCCGGCGCGGTGGCGGTGAAAAGATAGCGGCCGTCCTCGTCGCGGCAGACCCAAGGGTCGGCGCGATGGCGCACGAGCGGATTACTCCAGACGGCGGGGGTGGCCGGGGCGGTTGCAACTACGGCGGGCGGGAGGGAGGCGAGTGCGTTCACGGCAAGGGACAGCGAGAGAAAGAGAATGCGGGGAGTGAGCAGGGAGGGGATGGGCATGGCAGGGGTTGGAAAAGGCCGGGGCGCCGGGGACAACGCGAATGCGGGGCGGCGGGTGTTTTGGGCAAAGGGTCGGTTGGAAGGGGCAAACGCGCGCGGGTCGCGGCTCAGTGGCGAGGGTCGTTTTTGGGAGGGAGCACAAAAGGAAACGACACCTCCTGGTCGGCGATGGTTTCGTTGCGTCCCCAGGTGAGGGAGGTGGATTTGCCGAATTTGGAGGCGAAATCCGAAGGGGAGGAGCCGACGCGTTTTTTGAACAGGCGGCTGAAGTGGTAGAGGCTGCCGAACCCGCATTCGTCGGCGACCTGACCCACGGAGAGCGTGGTGGCGCTGAGCAGCCACTGGGCGTGTTTGATGCGGGCCCGGATCAGGTCCTCGATCGGCGAAACGCCGTAGAACTCGCGGTAGAGGCCCATGAAACGGGAGCGGCTGAGGTGGACCGCCCGGGCCATTTCCTGGATGGTCCAGGGGTGGTCGAGGGTGCCGAGGACGTTCGCTTGGAGCTCTCCGATGAGCACCGCGAGCTCGGCCTGGCGCCCGCTCAAGCGTTTGCGGTCTGCGAGTTCGATGTGGCGTTGCAGAAGCAGGAAGAGCTGACGAAGCAGGAGGTCGACCACCTCTTCGTAATGCGGGTCCTTGCGGTGGATCTCGGTGCGCATCTCGTTGATCAAGGCGGGCACGAAACCGGACTGGGCGAGACGGAAAAGGCGGTTGAGCGGGATGGCGTGCCGATGGGCGAGCGTCTCGGCGGAGTCGCCGAGGAAATGAATCCAGTTGTCGGAGAGGCCGCAGCCGTCGCCGCGATAGTTTTGGTGGTGGTCCGGCGTGTAGAGGATGCAGCTATTGGCCGGCGCGTGAACCGGACCGTCCTCCAAGGTGACGATCGCCGGGCGGGTAAAGTGGATGAACAAAAAATCGCCGGTGCCGGGGCGGTCGATGACGAAGCTGGCGTCGTGTTCCCAGCCCACGCCGAGCCGGGCGATATGAAGGAGAGAGGATTCGTTCGAGGGCATGGCGCGACCGCATCATGGGCGGCTTTGGTCTTTGCGGTCTAGGAGGAATACCCAAGGGAGTCGCGGAAGCGAATTTCGGTTCGATTTGCCTCGTGTAACAGGTTGCTCGATGGGTGACCGCGCAAGGGAATCGGATGTTACGTCAAACTCCGCGATGGCGCCATCAGTGCCCTCGAGGAAGGTCAGGCGGGCGATCAAGAACCCTCCACGAGCGCCCCGAATCAGGGCTTGAGCAACTCCTCCGCGTGTTGGCGGGCGCTTTTTGCGTGGCGGTCGCCGAGCATGCGGGCGAGTTCGCCGACGCGGGTGGCGCGGTCGGCGTGGATGGGGGCGATGCGCACGACGGCGCGTTCGCCGGACTGGTCCTTTTCCACCAGCAGGTGGCTGTCGCCGAGGCCGGCGACCTGGGGCAGGTGGGTGACGCAGAGCACTTGGTGGCCGCGGGCGATACCGGCCATCTGTTCGCCGACCACGCGGCCGATTTCGCCGCCGACGTTGGCGTCGACCTCGTCGAAAACCAGCACGGGCACGCCGTCGAGGTCGGCCAGCACGGTCTTCAGCGCGAGCATGACGCGCGCGAGTTCGCCGCTGGACGCGATGCGCGAGAGGGGCAGGGGCGCCTCGCCGACGTTGGGCGAGAACAGAAACTCGACCGCGCAATCGCCGTGGGGCCCTAGGTCGTCGAGCGGGACGACGCGGACGAGGAATTCGGCCTTTTTGAAACCCAGGCGGGCGATGCCGGCGGCGCCGGCGCGGGCGAGGGCCTCGGCGCCCTTGGTGCGGGCGGCCCGCAGCGGGCGGGCGGCGGCGCGCGCGGCGCCCTCGGTGGCGGCGATACGGCCGTCGAGGCGGGCCAGGGCTCCCTCCAGATCGCCCTGGATTTCCAGGCGGCGCCGGAGTTCGTCGCGGGCGGCGGCCACGGCGGCGACATCGGGGCCGTGGCGGCGTTTGGCGTCGAGCCAGGCGGACATCGACTGGGAAACGCGTTCGGCCTGTTCGGGGTCGAAATGGAATTCGCCGCCGAGGGCGCGCAGTTCCTCCGCAAGGTCGTTCAGTTCGATGCTGGCGGCGTGGAGGCGCTCGGTCAGCGGGCGGCTGGCGGGGTCGAGTTGTTCGAGCTGGTGGGCCTCGCGAAGGAGGGCGCCGAGGCGGGATGTGACGCCATCGTCGCCCGCGAGACCGTTTTCCAATCCGCCGCAGAGGCGGGTGAGTTCCTGGGCGCGGTTCAGGCGGGAAAAATCACGCTCGAGGGTCGCGATGGCCTCCTCGGAAAGGTCGAGGGCGTCGAGTTTGGCCAGCTGGGCCTCGACGAAGGCGGCTTGCTCGGGGGACAACTTGGTTTCGCCGGTCAGACGGGCGCGCTCGGCGAGGAGGTTGCGCCAATCCTGGTAGGCGGCGTGGTAGGCGGCGAGTTCGGTTTCGTCGCGGGCGAAGAGGTCGAGCAGTTCCAGCTGGCAGGATTCCTTCA
This sequence comes from Opitutaceae bacterium, assembly GCA_027482905.1. GTDB lineage: Bacteria > Verrucomicrobiota > Verrucomicrobiia > Opitutales > Opitutaceae > IMCC26134_A. The sequence continues at coordinate 8,198 of JAIXVP010000368.1, read as the reverse complement.
ACAGGCGGCGTGGTTCGCTCGGGCCGTGGAAGTCGATCCAGCGTTCGCCGAGGCGTTGCAGGGCGGCGAGGGTGGCCAGGCCGCCGTTCACGGTGATGCGCGGTGCTTTTTCGCGGGGGAGACTGCGTTTCAGCAGGAGTTGGCCGTCTTCGCAGGGCGGCAGATCGAGTTGGGCAAGCAGGGCGTCGATGGCGGCCGGATCGGGGAAATAAAGCGCCGCCTCGACTTCGCAGGCGGCGGCGCCTTGGCGGATGATGGTTTTGTCGGCGCGTTCGCCGGCGAGCAGGCCGAGGGCGCCGAGGAGGATGCTCTTGCCCGCGCCGGTCTCGCCCGTGACGACCGTGAAGCCCGACTCGAATTCGAGGGCGACCTCCTCCAACAGGGCGAGGTTTCGGATGCGCAGGGTCTGGAGCATGGCGTGGATGGGTGGGAGTGAGCGACGCGGGCGGGAGGGGGCAAGCGGGTTCTCGGAATCCGGCGCGGTTCACCCAGTTCGACGGAGCGACGCTGGGCGGCGCGGAGATTTGCGAGATTTTTTCTTGCGGGAGCCGGCGCGGGCGTCCCTTACTCTACCTCCCAAGTTTGCCGGACCCTTAGCTCAGTTGGTTAGAGCGTTTCCTTGACATGGAAGAGGTCACTGGTTCGAGTCCAGTAGGGTCCACCATTTTAGAAGTGCCTGTTAGGCACTGAATTCAGTCTAGCTCTCTGTTCGGGAGGGTTTGATGAGCCCGAGTCCCGAATCGGACTTCATTCGTGATGAAAACTACGCGCGGAATCACGCTCTGAACTGGTCCCTCCGCTCGGGTTAGGTAGATCAATCCTCCGACTCTTCGTCGGTCTCCTCGGATGACGGGCGGGCGAGTTCGTCGCGGCACTCGCTCATCACGCGGAGCCAGACTTCGCGCAGGTCGAAGAGGCGCGGCAGAGCCAAGGCACGGTAGTGGACGAGGGAGCGAATGGCGTCGTTTTCCTCCGCGAGGAGGGCGGCGAGGGTGGCATTCAGATCCCGCAAGGCACGCTTAAAGAGACTGATAGCCATCGCGTAGTCGCCAAAATCGAGGGCGGACACGGCTTGCATGGCCTGGTCCTCGGTGCGGAGCAGCGCTGCGTAATAGCTCAGGGCAAGCTTTTGGGGCACGCGATCCGGCGCGTCGGCCAGTTGCTCCCAAGCCCGCTTGAGGCTGAGAAACAAAGCGCGGGTGGCGACGTAAATGGGGTTTTTGTGCAGCGTGTAGGGATCGGATTCGTCGCCTAGATCCACTTCGGAAGCCTCGTCGTCCTCATCCTCGTCATCGTCCTCGTCGTCGCCATCGAGCACGGCCTCGCTGGTCCACTCCTCGACGCCCCAACCCATGCGTTTGGCGGCCTCGTCGAGGCGCTCGGGAGTGGTTTTAAGTTCCTCGTAAAAAGATAGATATTTCAAGACGGTCTCGTCTTGTTGGCGGAGGTAACGCTCCCAATCGAATTCATTCCAGACCAGCTCACCGCGATCTTCCCAGTCGTTGTCGGACGGGTTTTCGGAATTCGTGTTGCCCATTGGTTTTTAAGGATCGGCGATCCTCGGCGCACCATGTTTCGTCGCAGGGTAAACGCAACGGGAAAAACCCGCGATCGGGATGGAAAGGCGCGGCGCGGGGTGGGGTCGATTACAGGTTGAAATCCTGCAACGTCTTACCCTTTGTGAGGAATTCGCGTCGAAATTTTCATGCCCCCCTCCGTCGTTCATCTCAGCGTTCATTTTTCGGGTCATGTGCAGGGCGTGGGTTTCCGGCAGGCGACCTTGCAGGTGGCGAAAGAATATGAGGTGGCGGGCTTTGTGATGAATTTGACCGACGGGCGCGTGCGCTTGGAGGTCGAGGGCGCGTCCGAGGCGGTGGAGGCGTTCGTGGCCGGGGTGCTCGACCGGTTGCATGGCCACGTGAGAAATATTGAGCGCGTGCAACAAATCCGCGTCGCACAGTTCCAAGGTTTCGCCCTACGTTGATTCCTTTCCACCGGTTTCACGCGTTCCTCTTCTTCCGCCCCCGCCCGTTCCCCCGATGAGCCCATCCGTTTCCGCCATTTCCATCCAAGGCTTGACCAAGGACTTCTCCGTCACGCTGCGCGGGGTGAAACTCCGCGCGGTCGACGCCTTGAATCTGGAGGTCGCCGAGGGGCAGGTCTATGGCTTGCTGGGCCCCAACGGCTCCGGCAAGTCCACCACGATCAAAATCATCCTCGGCTTGTTGGATGCGACCGTGGGCGACGTGCGGGTGTTTGGCGTGCCGGCCAACCGGGTCGAGGCGCGACGCAACGTGGGCTACCTGCCCGAGGCGCCTTATTTTTATCGTTATCTCAGCGGGCGGGAGCTGGTTAAGTTTTACGCGCGGGTCTGCGGCGTATCGGGGGCCACGCTCAAGGCCCGCGTCGACGAGGTGATCGATTGGGTGGGGCTTTCCGGCGCCGCCGACCGCCGGGTCGGCACGTATTCGAAGGGCATGCTCCAGCGCATCGGCCTCGCCCAAGCTTTGGTGCACGACCCCAAGCTCATCGTGTTGGACGAACCCACGGCCGGCGTAGACCCGGTGGGTTCGGCCGAGATGTGCGAACTCATCCGGAAGCTCAAACACCAGGGTAAAACGGTGCTCATCACGTCGCACTTGCTGGCGCAGATCGAGGATGTCTGCGACCGCGTGGCCATCCTCGACCGGGGCAAGTTGATCGTCGAGGGCTCGGTGCTCGAGCTGGTCGGGCAGCGCGACCGCCAGGCCCTGATCGTGGATCCTTTGCCCGAGGCGGATTTGGAGGCCCTGCGGGGCTGGCTGGCGGCGCGCGGGCACACCCTCAACGCCGTCGAGCAACCGCGCGCGCGGCTGGACCAACTCTTCCTCAGCAAGGTCTCGCGCCCCGGCCGTCCCGGTGGCGCCTCGGCGGGCGTGGGCTCGAACGAGGTTCCGCTCGACGCCAAACCCTGAACGACCGCGACACCGTCCCTTTCGCAAGGTATCTCACCGCGTTCCCTTTTCTCGTTTTTCTCTTTCCGCCGCCCCTTTTTCGCCCCCGCCCCGTCACCGTCCATGAGCGTCGCATCCGTTCCCTTTTCCTTTTCCCGTCTGAGCTTGATCGCCGGGAACACTTTTCTGGAGGCCGTGCGCCAGAAGTTGTTTAATTTTCTACTCTTGCTCGCCGTCGGTCTGGTCGCCAGCGCGCAGTTTTTCCGCGAGTTCAACTTCGGGTCGTCCGAGTTGAAGTTCATCTCGGACTTTGGTTTCGGCGCGCTGATTTTCTTTGGCTCGGCCCTGACGATCGCGACCACCGCGCAGCTCTTTTTCAGCGAGATCGAGAACCGCACCGCGCTCACCCTCCTGGCCAAGCCGCTCTGGCGTGCGGAGTTTGTCTTCGGCAAGTTTCTGGGCGTGTTCGCGGTGATCGGGGTGTTTTGCGCGCTGACCATCGGCCTGATGATGGCGCTGCTCTGGCACCGGGAAGGGCAATTGATGGACATACGGCCCGAGGATTTCGCCAACGGCCGCCTGATCGCCTATGGGGACCTGGTCGTGGTGGGGGTCCTGCAGTGGCTGAAATTCGGCGTGCTGGCGGCCATCGTGCTGCTCATCGCGAGCTTCTCCAACACCAACCTGTTCACGGTCGTGACCGGTTTTTTTGTTTTGGTGATCTGCCATTTGCAATACCTCGCCCGCGACGCTTGGGGCAACGTGGACAACCCTCTGGTCGGGCTGGTGGTGCGGGTCCTCGGTTTTGTGTTTCCCAATTTCCAACTCTTCAACCTGGCCGACCAGATCGGGCAGGGCGCGGGGGTGTCGCCTATCGTCGCCCTCCAGGTCGCCGGTTACGCCGTGGCCTACATCGGGGTGATTGGTGGTCTGGCCGTGTATAGCTTCCGCAACCGTGAGATTTGATTCCGCCGCCCTTCGTCCGTTTCGCACCGGCGCGGTCGTCGCCCTGGGGCTCTTCGCCGCCGGCGTGGCCCTGCGCCCGTTGGAGGCTCCCGCGTGGCAGTCGATCCGCGCCGGCCAGCCCGCGCTGCGTCTCGAGTCGCTGAAAGATGCGCTCGGGCAGGGCGTGACCGTCGGCCTGCTTGGCGGGTTTCGCGCCATCGTGGCCGACCTGTTTTGGATTCGCACCAACACGATCTGGGAGGGCAACGACCTGCCCGGCACGCAGACCTCGATCAAGTTGGTCACCGCGATCGACCCGCGTCCGCTCTACTTCTGGCTGAACGGCAGCCGCATGATCGCCTACGACATGCCGAACTGGCGTATCGACAAGGCCGGCGGCTACGACGCGGTGCCGGACGCGGTAAAGCGCCGCTTCGACGAGGAACAATCCTCCGTCGCGATCAAATACCTCGAAAACGCGTTGGAGTTTCACCCCGGCGAACCCCTTCTCATCCTTGAGATTGCCAACGTGCACCTCAACCGGCTCAAGGACAACGAGACCGCGGCCAAGCTCTACCTCGAGGCCTCCCGTCATCCGGACGCCCCTTTTTACGCCGCTCGGATCCACGCCGAATTGCTGCGAAAACTCGGGCGCAACGCCGAGGCCTACGCCTTCCTCAAACAGCTGCACCCCACGCTGCCGACCAACGATATCGGGGCCATGCCCGACGTGGTGCTTGGCCGTATCCGCGAGTTGGAAGAAGAGATGGGCATCCCGGAGACGCAGCGGTTTCAGCCTCGCCACGCATCCGCCCCGGTGCTCCCCGCCGCCCCCCCCGCGCCCTGAGCGGAGACGCTGTCACTCGGACGGATTCCCTTCCGGGTATTTTCCGGGCGCGGAGTCCGCATGCGATTGACAGGAAGGACCTCCGGACGGCTTTTTGGTCGTCCCATGAGTTCACCGTCCCGGCCGCCCCGCGAGGCGGATGGCCTCGCGCCCGAGCCGGCGCCGGCCGCCTCCGCGACGGACGGAACATTTGTCGCCGCCACGCGTCAGAAGGCGGAAGAAATCATGACCGCCAAATCGCAAGAAGTCGCCTTGGACCGGATATTGGTCGACCGCTTTCGCAGCGGGGACCCCGCCGCTTTCGACGAGATGGTCTCGCGGCACTGGGACCGGATCTACGGCATGGTGCATCAACTCCTGCGCAACCAGCAGGACGCCGAGGAGGTGACGCAGGACGCCTTCATCCGCGCCCACCGCGGCCTCGCGAATTTTCGGGGCGATTCGGCCTTTTCGACCTGGCTCTACCAGATAGCGACCAACCTCGCTCGCAATCGCTACTGGTATTGGTGGCGCCGCAAGCGTGACCGCACCGTGTCCTTCGACCAACCGGTCGGAGCGGACAACGACACGCCGCTCTCCGAAGTGTTTGTCGGCGAATCCGAGTCCCCCGAGGACGTCACCGTCACCCAGGAACTCGTGGACCGCATCGCCGTCGGCATGGAGAAATTGAGTGCCAAACACCGCGAAATCCTGATCCTGCGCAATGTGAAGAACCTGTCCTACGAGGAGATTTCCGGCATCCTCGGCATTTCGGTCGGCACGGTGAAGAGCCGCATCGCCCGCGCCCGCGACAGCCTACGTGAACTGATCGGAGAAGACGACCAATGATAGACGACGCCAAATTCAAGGAACTGCTCAACCTTCACCTGGACCACCGTCTTTCCGCCGAGGAAGCCGCGCTGCTCGAGCGGGCACTTGCCGCCGATCCGGCCCGCCGCCGCACCTTCCAATCCTACGCCGCGATGCAGCGCGGTTGCGCCGAGCTTTTCCGCCGCTCCGCCCAGGACGCGCCTGCGCCCGACGCCCTCGTCCGTTCGCTCCGCCAAGCCGAGGACCGCATGGTCCGCCGCGCCGGTCGCGCCGCGCCGGTCGTCGGCTGGCGCACCTGGGGTGTTCCGGTGGGGCTGGCCGCCGCCGTGGCCCTGGTCGTCGCCCGCGTCAGCCAGCCCGCTTTGGTGGTCAACACCGACGCCGTCCCGGAGCCTACCGTTCGTCTCGCCCGGCAGGCCGCCGCGCCTGCCCCGCTGTTGGTCGCCGAGGCCGCGCCGGCGCGCGCGCACGTCCGCGTGCCCGAGCACCTCACCCTCGCCGCCTTGGGCATTGCTCCGGAGCGTGGCGCGAGCGGTTCGCTCTCCCGCTGGTCCGAAGGCCCCGAAGTCGTGCGCGAGGAGTCCGGCCCCATCCTCGCTTCGACTTGGGAGCCGGATGTGAGCGCCTCGACTCTGGCGGAGTGGAATCGCGCCGCGTCCGCGCCGCGCGAGTTTTCCGGTCGCCCGATCAACGCCTGGGCCGGGCAATCCGGTTATCAGGTGCAGGGCGCGTCCTACACCTTCGAGCGGTAATCTCCCGACCGGTTTGAGCGCTCAGCCGGTCAGGGCGCGCTTGATCAACTTTTCCGTGGTCGCACCCGCGCCGAGGGCGATCTGGGCGCGACGCACCGCCGCGTCGGCGTCCGCCTGTTTGTAGCCCAGCGCGGTAAGGGCCAGAATCGCGTCGCGGAGGGTGGTGTCGCCGGACGGCGCCACGGCGGCCTCGCTCCCGGCCGGGCCGGCGACGGGCGAGAGGCCGGCGCTCGCGCCGACCTTGGCGCGCAGTTCCACCACCAGGCGCTCGGCGGTTTTTTTGCCGATGCCGGGGCATTTCGAGAGGGAGTTTACGTCGCCGTCGCGTATCGCGCCCTCGAGCACGGCGAGGGACATGCGGCTCATGATGGTGAGCGCGAGCTTGGGGCCCACGCCGGAGACGGTCTCGATCATCAGGCGGAAAAAGTCCCGCTCCGCCGGAGACGCGAAACCGTAAAGGGTCTGGGCGTCCTCGCGGTAGATAACCAAGGTGTGGAGCTTCACCTGGGCGCCGGGTGCCGGGAGTTTTTCGGCGGTGGTGACGGGGATGTTCACCTCGTAGCCGAAGCCGTTCAGCTCAACCACGGCGCGCAGCGGGGTGCATTCGGTGAGGAGGCCTTGGATGGAGGTGATCATAGGGACAATGACCAATGACCAATGTCCAATGTCCAATGACTAATGGCGTAGGACCGAGGACAAATCATCGCGAACGACGGGTGTTCGGCGGTTCCGGTCATTGGGAATTGGTCATTTGGCATTGGTCATTCCTGAGTCTGCGCCCTTAGCGCAGGCTCAGCACGTCCTGCATATCGTAGACGCCGGCGGGGCGGCCGACCACCCAGGCGGCGGCGCGGACGGCGCCGCGGGCGAAGATGCCGCGATCGGAGGCCTTGTGGACGAGCTCCACGCGTTCGCCGAGGGCGGCGAACATCACGGTGTGGTCGCCGACGACGTCTCCGCCTCGCAGGGCGTGGATGCCGACCTCGGTGGCGGTGCGTTCGCCGGTGATGCCCTCGCGACCGTGGCGCAAGGCCTCGGCGCCGAGTTTGCGTTCCTCGAGGATGATTTCGAGCAGGCGGGCGGCGGTGCCGCTGGGGGCGTCTTTTTTGAAGCGGTGGTGCATCTCCACGACCTCGGCGTCGTAGTCGCTCCCGAGCACGGAGGCGGCGCGGCGGGTCAGGGCGAAGAGCAGGTTCACGCCGACGGAGTAGTTGCCGGACCACACGCAGGGGATGCGCGCGGCCTCGGTCAGCAGATGTTTTTTCTCCTCGGCGGCATGGCCGGTGGTGCCGATCACGAGGGCTTTTTGGTGGGCGACGCAGAGACGGATGATCTCGGCGGTGGCGGCGTGGAAGCTGAAGTCCACGACCACGTCGGCGGCGGCGACGCCGGCGGCGAGGTCGTCGCCCTGGTCAAGCGCGGCGACGACGACGGCGCCCGCCTCGCGGGCGGCGGCGAGGTTGGCCTGGCCCATGCGGCCCTTGGCTCCGATGAGGGTGATGCGCGTGGGCATGGGTTTACTTTTTGGCGGCGGCCTCGAAGGCCGCCAGGGCGGCAAGCACGGCGGTCTTGGTGGGTTTGGTGATCGGGCTTAACGGCCCGCGCACCTCGGCGGAACCGATCAGGCCGGCCTGCTGCATCGCGAACTTGACCGGCACCGGATTGGGTTCGAGGAAGAGGGACTTGAAGACCGGGTAGAGCCGGCGGTGGGCGGCGGTGGCCTTGGCGAAATCGTTGGCCAGCGCGAGATCGACCAGGCGGCCGACTTCGCGCGGAAGGAGGTTGGAGGCGACGCTGATGACACCCTCGGCGCCGACCGCCATGAAGGGCAGGGTGAGGGCGTCGTCGCCGCTGAGCACGGTCAGGTCCTTGCCCAGCGCCTGCTTGAGCTGGTCCACGCGGTCGACCGAG
>JAIXVP010000049.1 GCA_027482905.1 Opitutaceae bacterium | reverse complement strand
GGGAGGCTGCGCCAGAAGCGCCAGAGAAAAGGCCGGCGGCGTTCGTCGTCGGTGGGATCGGTGAAGGAGAAGGTCTCGACGCCGCGCGGGTCGAGCCAGCCGCCGAGGGTGTTCAACACGTCGCCGCGGCCGGCGCCGGCCACGCCCGCGACGATGAGGAGGACGCGGAAGGGTTGTTCCTTCAGCTCGATTTGCAGATCGACCAGGCGCTCGCGCAGGCGGGCGGTGCGGACGTCGTAGGTTTTGCGGGGGATGCGGTCGGCGAGCTCCCGACGGGCGCGGGCGGAGCGGGGGCGGGCGGCGGAGGGGGCCTTGACGGGGATGGACCGGGGGCGGCTCGGCTTTTTCGCGGTGGGCATGGGGTGATCGCGGTGGGACGGCCCGGGGAGCGAAACGCCGGCGGCGGGCCGGCGAAAGGCTTAAACCGATCCGGTCGGAAAAAAGTCGCGCGCGGGCGGATCGAACGGTCCGAAACGGCCGGGCTTGGCCGGGCGGGTGATCCGATCAGGGTGAGAGCATGCCCCAACCCCTTGTTTTGTCCGTCCGCGCATCCGCGCGTCCCCGTCTCTCCGGCCGGATCGGTCGTCTCCTCTTCGCCTGTCTGGCCGCCCTCGGCGCGGCGACGGCGCGGGAGCACGACGTGCGGGCGCTCGGGGCGGTGGGCGACGGCCGCGCGCTCGACACCGCCGCCATCCAGCGCGCGCTCGACGCGGCGGCGGCCGAGGGCGGCGGCACGGTGGTGCTGCCGGCCGGGGTCTACCTCTCGTTTTCCCTTCGCCTGCGCAGCCACGTGGCCCTGCGGCTCGAGGCGGGCGCGGTGCTGCGCGCGGCGACGCCCGCGCCCGGTTTCGGCGCCTACGACGACCCCGAGCCCAACATCTGGGATATGTATCAGGATTTTGGGCACAGCCACTGGCGCAACAGCCTGCTCTGGGGCGAGAACCTGGAAAACATCGCCATCACCGGCCCCGGGCGCATCGACGGCGCCGGCCTGACCCGCCGCGGCCCCGGTCCGCGTAGGGTGGAAAAGCCCGGCGACACCCCGACCACGCTCAAGGACGCCGCCGACGCCGCCCGCGCGGTCGATCCGGAGGGCAAGGCCAAGGGGCGGGACGAGTTCGCCGCCATGGTCGGCGAGGGCAACAAGGCCCTCGCGCTCAAACTCTGCCGCAACGTCGTCCTGCGCGATTTCACCATCCTCAACGGCGGCCATTTCGCCCTTCTCGCCACCGGGGTGGACAATCTTCTGATCGACAACGTCACGGTGGACACCAACCGCGACGGCTTCGACATCGACGCCTGCCGCCACGTGCGCATCGCCAACTGCGCGGTCAACACGCCCAACGACGACGCCATCGTGCTCAAGAGTTCCTTCGGGCTCGGGTTCGCCCGCGCGACCGAGAACGTCGTGATCACCAACTGCCAGGTCAGCGGCTTCGATCCCGGCACCCTGCTCGACGGCACACGCGGCCGCACCCAGGAGTTCGCGCCCGATCGCGACCGCGTGACCGGGCGGATCAAGTTCGGCACCGAGTCCAACGGCGGTTTCCGCAACATCACGATCAGCAACTGCGTCTTCGAGCGCAGCCGCGGCATCGCGCTCGAGACGGTGGACGGCGGGGTGCTGGAGGATGTGAACATCAGCGATCTGGTGATGCGCGAGATCACGACCGCGCCGATTTTCCTGCGGGTGGGCCGACGCATGCGCGGTCCCGACGGCGCGACCATCGGCGGCATGCGCCGCATCCGCCTGAGCAACATCACCGTCTACGACGCCGATCCGAACTTCGCCTCCATCCTCGCCGGGCTGGCGGGGCATGAGATCGAGGACGTGAGCCTCAGCCATATCCGCGTCGTCGCGGCGGGCGGGGGCACGGCCGAGCAGGCGGCGCGGGAGCTGCCGGAGAACGAGGCCGCCTACCCGGAGCCGTCGATGTTTGGCGTCACCCCGGCGCACGGGCTGTATGTCCGCCACGTGAAGGGCCTGCGGGTGGAGGATGTGCGGTTCGAGACCCTGCGACCCGACGCTCGGCCGGCGGTGGTGGCCGAGCATGCGACCGGGCTGGTCTTCGACGCCGTGGCCGGCGGGCGGCGCGACGGCGGGGCGGAGTTCGTCTTCAAACACGTCGAGGGCGTGACGCTGCGCGACTGCGAGGGCCGCGAGGACCGGCGCCTCGGCAAGGTCGAGCGGGCGGAATTCTGAACCCGGTCGCTTCGGCCGGATCAACCGGCCCGCCTGGGACGCCTATCCGTCCAAGGCCCGGTTCGCCATCAAGCCGGCGTGGCGGCCACCCGGGCGGCGACGCGGTGCCAGATGTCGACAAGGGCGGCGAAGTCGGATTCCCGGTCGCGGCTGGTGATGACGTGGTCGAACTTGTCGCGTTCGCGCAGCTCCAGCTCGGCGGTCGCCATGCGGTGGGCGATCTCGGCCTCGCTCTCGCCGCGGCCGCCGAGGCGGATACGCAGCTCGGGGATGGGCACGTCGATAAAGACGGTCGCGAGGTGGCGGGCCAGGACGGGGTCGGCGGCGGCGGCGCGTCGGAAGTTCTCCACGCCCTGCACGTCGACGTTGATCACCAGGCTGCGGCCGGCGGCGAGGGGATCGCGCACGGACGAGGCGAGGGTGCCGTAGCGGTTCTTTTTATGCACCCAGGCCCATTCGAGGAAGGCGCCGGCGGCGATGCGCGCGTCGAACTCGGCCGGGGTGAAAAAGTGGTAGTGGACGCCGTTCACCTCGCCGGGGCGGGGGTCGCGGGTGGTGCTGGTGACCACGCGGGTGAAGCCGGGCACCTCGGCGACGAGGCGCTCGCAGAGGGTGGTCTTGCCGGAGCCGGCGGGGCCGGCGAGCACGAGCAGGACGGGGGCGGTTGGAAGCGGGTCGGGCATGGCGGGCGCGGGGATCAGGCGGCGAAGGCCACGCCTACGACGACCAGCCCGCAGGCGGCGAAGGCGGCGCCGACCCGGCGGGCGCGGCCGGGCACGCGTTGCAGCCAGTCTATCGCATCGCGCAGGCGCCAGGGCTGGCCCGCCAGCCAGAGCGCGGCGGTGAGGGCGAGGTAGACGGCGACCTTGTAGACGAGGGCGAGGCCGTAGTGGCCGAAACCGGCCGCGAGCAGGGGGCCGGCGGCGATGAGAATGAGGGCGGCGAGACCGCGCACGGCGAGGAACTCGGCGACGTTAAAAAACGCCAGCACGGCGAGGATCGCGAAGGCGGCGGCGTAGTAGCTCTTCGGGGCGGGCACGATCAGGTCCGCGTCGGACATGTTGTAGACGAGGAAGACGAACCACGCCGCCGCGCCGCCGAAGAGCACGTAGGCGGCGGCGGAGGAGCGCGGCAGGGCGCGCAGGCCGGCGCGTATCAGCGGGGTGTCGGCGGCGAGCGCTCCGCCCAGGGCGAGCAGGGCGAGGCCGACGAGGAGCTGGGCGAGAAGGAGGGACATCGGAAAAAGCGGAAAGCGGAAAGCGGAAAAGCGGAAAGCTGAAATCGGAGAGGAGCGGAATGTGGAAGGCTGGAAGGGCGGGAATCAGACCTCGGACAGGACGAGGTCGCCATACAGGGTGCTCACGCTGGCGCGGGTGATGCGGAGCGGCACGAGCTGGCCGACCAGGCGGGGGCTGGCGTCGAAGATGCACACGCGGTTGCCGGGGGTGCGGCCGGTGTGGCGTTTGCCGGTCTTGTCCGGGCCCTCGACCAGCACCTCCTCGACCGTGCCGACCAGGGTGGCGGTGCGGCGCTCGGAATTGCGGCGCAGCACGTCCAGCAGCTCCTGGTTGCGGCTTTCCTTCACCTCGTCGGGGATCTGGTCGCCGAGCTCGGCGGCCGGGGTGCCGGAGCGGATGGAATACTTGAAGATGTAGGCCATGTCGTAGTCGCACGCCTCGAACAGCTCGCGGGTCTGGCGGAACTCCTCCTCGGTCTCGCCGGGGAAGCCCACGATCACGTCGGTGGAGAAATACATGCCGGGGCGGGCGGCGCGGAGGGCGTCCACGATCTCCTTGTAACGGTCGCGCGAATACGGGCGGTTCATCGCCTTCAGGATGCGGTTGCTCCCGCTCTGGAGCGGCAGGTGCACGTAGGGGCAGAGCTTGGGCAGGCGGGCGTAGGCCTCGACCAGGTCCTGCTTGAAGCCGCGCGGATGCGGCGAGGTGAAGCGGATGCGCGCGACGCCCTCGATGGCGTGGATGCGCTCGATCAGCTGGACGAAAGGCGAGACGCCGTCGGTGTGCGCGTAATCGCGGCGGCCGTAGGAGGTGACGATCTGGCCCAGCAGGGTGATCTCGCGCACGCCGCGCGCGGCGAGGGCGGCGCACTCCGCGACGATGTCGTCCATCGGCCGCGAGCGTTCGTCGCCGCGGGTTTTGGGCACGATGCAGAAGGCGCAATCCATGTTGCAGCCCTGCTGGATGGAAACGAAGGCGGAGACCTGGGCGGGCGCCGCGTCGGCGCCGTCGAGCGTCGATTCGGACTCGGAGAGGAGGTGGTCCTTGATCGTGTTTTGCGAGCCGGCCTCCTCGGCGATGTCCACGATGCCGGCGCCGATGGGCAGGCCGGCCTCGCGGGCGGCGCGGATGTTGTCCAGGTAACCGGGGACCTGGTGAAATTTTTGCGTGCCGATGATCAGGTCGACGTCGGGCAGGCGTTCGAGGATCTCGGCGCCGCGGTTCTGGGCCATGCAGCCGAGGATCCCGAGCACGAAGTCGGGCTGGTGTTTTTTGCGCTGCGAGAGGTAGCCGGCCTTGCCGAGGGCCTTTTGTTCGGCGGCGTCGCGGACCGAGCAGGTATTGAGCAGGAGGATGTCGCAGGCGTCCTCGTCGGCGACGATGCGGTAGCCGCGGGCGCGCAGCATGGCCGCGACCGCCTCGCTGTCGCGTTCGTTCATCTGGCAACCGTAGGTCTTGATGTGGACGCGGTTCATTCCGGGAAACGCGGAGCCAAGCAGGCGCGGGGGACGGGCGGCAATGGCGAAAGCCGGGCGGGGTGCGTGCGTGTTTGCCGGCAACGGGTGCGGGCTTGCCGGCGCAACGACCGAAGGCTAGGCCATCGCCATGCGTTTTCTTTTACCCCGAACCCGGTTGTTGGCGGCGCGCGGCTGGTTGGCGTTGATCCTGTTCTGCGCGGGGACGGGCGGCCTGGTGCGGGCGGCGGAGGTGGTGATGCCGGTCACGGTGGCGGCCAACCGGGTCACCGGGCGGGTGACTTTGCCCGAAGGCACGACTTCGCTCACGCTGCAACGTGCCGCGGCCGGGGGCAGGTGGGTCAAGGTCCGCACGATCCCGGCCGCGCCGGGGGCGATGACGATGCGGCTGCCACCGGCCGGGCGAAACACGAAGTTTCGGGTCAGCGTCAATGTGCGCAACCCCGAGCAAACGCGGTTTCCGAAGGTGTTTTATCAGGGCAAGAGCACGTTCGGACCGAGCCGGGTGGTGTCGGGCGGCTTGCGGGCCTCCTTTTTGGACATGGCCTACGCGGGCGTCGTCGCGGTGATGCCCAAAGCGGACGACGCGGCGCAGCCGGAGGCGCCGGCCGAGGCCGACATTTGGAAGCTCGCCGGGACCACGGCCTATTTTTTCAACCAGTTTCGCGGCCTCCAGGTCATCGACCTCGCCCGACCGGAAGCGCCCCGCCTCATCGCCAGCCTGCGTCTGCCGGCGGCGGGCCAGGATCTCTACCTGCTGCCCTCGGCGGAGGGGTTTCAGGATGTGCTTTTGGTCGAGACGGTGACGGACGCGAATGGCGCCCAAACGACGCGGCTTCAGTCGGTGCGGGTCGAGGCCGGCGCGATCCGCACCTTGCAAGCGGTCGACGTGCCGGGTCGTCCGGTGGACAGCCGGCTGGTCGGTCGGCGGCTTTTCTTATGCCTGGATGACAACGCCGACGGCGTGAAGCTGGCCGAGTGGTTCTGGCCCGCCGACGGAGAGACCGCGCCACGGTCCGGCGCCGAGATCAGCCTGGTCGGGCGCTTCGCCACCCTGGCGGCCGGCGCGAACTGGCTGGCGGTCGCGATGACGCCGCCGGGTGCCTGGGATCGCTCCGAGGTCGGCGCCTACCGGCTGGAGGAATCCGGCCTGACCGCCCTCACCGCCGCGCCGGTCGCGGTGCAGGGGTGGTTGAACGACGCCTACAAGATCCAGTGGCGCGACGGCGTTCTCACCACCATCGCGCAGCAGTGGGGGCCCGGCGGCCTGGTGACGCGGCTGGAGAATTTCTCCGCCGCCGGTGCCGACGACGCCGGCGCGCGGCTGGGCCAGCTCGAGCTCGCGCGGGGCGAATCGCTGCACGCGACACGTTTCGCGGGCGACAAGGCCTATATCGTCACATTTTTCCAGAAGGACCCGCTCTTTGTCATCGACCTCGGTGATCCGGCCGCGCCCGTGGTGGCGGGTCAGCTCGACGTGCCCGGTTGGTCGACCCATTTGGAACCCCTGGGCGACATGCTCTTCTCGGTGGGCTGGGATGCGGGCGCGGTCACGGCTTCGCTCTTTGATGTTTCCGATCCCGCCGCGCCGAGTCTGCTGCGCCGTCTCGCCCTCACCGAGGGCTCCGGCTACAGCGAGGCGAACTGGGATCCGCAGGCGCTCAAGCTCATCCCCGAGGCCGGTCTCGCCCTGGTGCCGGTGAACGGCTACGCGTGGGCCGGCGAGACCCGCGAGCAAGGCGTGCGCCTGATCGACGTCGATCTGTCCGCCCGCGATCTGCGGTTGCGCGGCATCATCCCCGGTCGTTTCGAGGCGCGGCGCGCGGCGCTGGTCGAGGACGCGGTCGTGACCCTTTCGCAGCGCACGCTCGCGACGGCCGACATCGCGGACCGCGATGCGCCCGCGACGCTGGCGGACATCCTTCTGGCCTGGCCGGTCAACCACGCCCTGCCCGTCGGTGACAAACTGCTCGCGGTCGAGACCGGCGGAGCCTGGGACCAGGGATATCCCGCCGCCCGCACCTCCACCCTGGCCGATCCGGACGCCCTGCTCGCCGAGCTCGATCTGCCGCTCGGCTACGTGCACGACACCGCGTTGCGCGACGGACGTTTCTACGTGCTGCGCGAGACGAGCGACGCGGCCGACGACGGGATTTACCTGCGCTACTGGGCCGTGCCGGTCGGGCGTCTGCACCTCGATGTTTACGACGCGGCCGATCCGGCCGACCTCAAGCTCCTCGGCACCACCGAGTGGGATGCGGGCGCGAGCGGCGCCAGCCGCGTCGGTCGCCTGCTCTGGCCCCGGGCGACGCGGCCGTCGGTGGTTCTCGAGGCGAGTTCCTGGGGTTGGTATGGCGGCCCCGTTTTCATCAACGATCCGGTGGTGGGTTTCGCCGTGCGGTCCAATCGTCCGCGTTCGTCGATCGCGCCGGTTTGGGACGGGGGTTGGTTCAACCTCGACGACAAACCCGGCCTGTTGGTTTTTGACGTCACCGATCCGTCCGCGCCGGGGCCGGCGCAGTGGCTGCCCTTGGCGACCGACGCGGTCAACGCGAGCGAGCTGAAGGCGGCGGGCGACGGCCTCGTGGTGCTCGGTCTGGATCGGTGGAGTCCGGTGGACAAGCCCGTGAAGGGCGGGTCCTCGGAAGGTTTGAACCACGCGCTGTGCGTGGTGACCGTTCCGGAGGTCGGCGCGGCCAAGGCGGGTGCGCCGGTGGATTTGCCGGGGTCCCTGATCGCGGTGCCTGAGGTCTCTCGCGCCGGGTTTCTTTTCTTCACCCGGACCGACGGGGCGGGCGGCGCGGGCCCGGCCCTGCAGGCCTGCGTCTACGACGGTTTGGACGCTTTTCAGGTGGCCGAAACGACGGTGTCCGCGGCCGGTGCGAGCGCGGCGGCGGAGCGCAGCCTGTGGTATGCGACCGGAGCGGGTGTCGCCGGCCTGCGGGTGACCGACGACGGACGTTTCGAGGCCTTGGCGCCGCTGCGGTTCGGTTGGAATCCGGCGGCCCTGGAGGTAGCGGGCGGCCGCTTGCTGGGCGCGGATTGGAAGCGGTTGTTCGAGGCGCCCGCGACCGGAACGGGGGCCACGCGCGAGTGGACCTTGCCGGCGGGTTTTTCGCTCGACCGGGTGAATCCGACGGCGGCGGGCGGCTGGGTGGTGCCCTGCGGCGATTTCGGCGTCGAAGTCTTGCCGCCCGCGACCGAATAAGTCGCGTGTTCGGGGCTCGCGGCGGCGGAGCTTGTGCTTCGGCTGGAGTGGCGCTTTTGTTTTCCGCATGAACGTTTTGCGGATGCTGCGGCGCTGGGTTTGGGCGGGTTTGGCGACCTTCGTCGTCGACTCGACGCGGGCGGCGGAAGCGCCGTCTTCGGCCGCGGCGGGCGAGTTGCACGCGTTGGCGCAGGAGCTGTGGGACCAACACGCGCCGGCCGCCGTGAAGGCCGAATACGAGTTGGTTTCGGCCGAGGAGATGACCGTGTGGCTGGATCGGATCGCGGCGGCGGGGCGCGACGGGGATTTGGCGGCTTACGCGGCCCACGCGCCCGAAACGCGGGCGGCGCTGGCCGCGATCCGCGGGCTGCCGGAATTCGCCGACTACGCGGAATGGGCGGGCGAGCGGCTGGACGAAATGGAGGCGGCGGGCGAGGCGCTCGCCGCTCCGCCGACGCCACCCGTGCCGACCCCCGGCCCCGTGCCTGTTCCCACGCCGCCGCCGCCACCCGGGCGTCCCAAGCCGTCCGTCGTGCCGTTTTATGAACTGTGGCAGACGCGGCTCGCGAACCGGCGTCCGCCCGAACGGGCGGAGGCGCTGCTGCCGGTGGTGAAGGCGGCTTTCGCGGTCGAGGGCGTGCCGGTGGCGCTGGCCTGGCTGGCGGAGGTCGAGAGCGGCTTTAATCCCCGGGCGGTCAGTCCGGCGGGAGCGAAAGGTTTGTTTCAACTCATGCCGGGCACGGCGCGCGCCCTGGGCCTGTCGCTGCTTCCCTTCGACCAGCGCACCGAGCCCGCCCGCAGCGCGCGGGCGGCGGCGAGCTATCTCCGCAAGCTCCACGCTCGTTTCGGCGACTGGCCGCTGGCGTTGGCGGCCTACAACGCGGGCGAGGGCCGGGTCGCGCGGACGCTGGAGGCGGAGGGCGCGAAGGATTTCGCCGGCATCGTCGGGCGGCTACCGTCCGAAACGCGGCTCTACGTGCCGAAAGTCCTCGCGACGGTGCGGGTGCGCGAAGGCGTCGACCCCGGCACCCTCGCCGCGCCGGGATTGCGTTGAACCGGCGTCATCGCGCGGCGGCGAGGAGGGCGAAAGGGTTGTGTTCCCGTTCGTGGCCGATGGTGGTGAGCGGCCCGTGGCCGGGCGCCACCACCGTCTCGGGCGGCAGATCGCGCAACACCCGCGCCACCTGTTCGCGCAGGCGCCGGCCGCAGAAGTAGGCCCCGCCGACCGAGCCGGCGAAGAGCAGGTCGCCGCCGATGAGCAAGGGCGCCGCGTGGGCCGCGCCCGGGGCGCGCACCAGGTAGGCGTTGTGCGCCTCGGCGTGGCCGGGCGTCGCGAGCGTTTCGATGCGGTAGCCCGCGCTCTCCATCCGCGCCCCGTCGCCGATGCCGGTCGCGCCGGGCACCCGCGCGCCGGCCGGGGCGAAGACCGGGACGGGGCCGGAGATGCGCCGCACCTCGGCCAGGCCGCCGGTGTGCTCGGTCTCGTCGTGGGTGAGGAAGACCGCCGCCGCCCCGGGCACGCCCGCCGGCCACATGCGGCGCAGCCGCGCCGGGTCCGGGCCCGTGTCGAAGAGCACCCCGGGTCCGCCCCGGCAGTCGCCCACCAGGTAGGCGTTGGCCGTGCCCAGCCCGTGGGGCGAGCGCAGGGCGTGGAGGCAAAACGCCAGACCCTGGATGCGCGGCAGCGGGTAGCGCCCGCCGGCCAGCTCGCGCAGGCCGGCCGGGTTGAGGCCCAGCGCGGCGGCGAGGCGGTCGATTTCATCCGGGGTGAAGTCGTAACGGTAGTCGATCGCATCGCGTATCCGTTCGGCGGACACGCCCGCGCGCGCGCCGAGGCTGTCCGGGTTCAGGCCGGCGTGCGCGAGGCCCTTTTCCAGGACGTCGCCCAGCTCGTCCTCCAAGGGTGCCTGTTCGATGACCATGCCGTCAGCGAATCCGCTGCGCGCCCCGGGCTCAAACTTTGGTTTCGATTTCGTCCCGCCGGCCCGGCACCGTGCGCGCCATGGACGCCTCCCAACAAGAGATTCTCGATATCTTCACCCGCACCCGCGCCCTGCTGCGCGGCCACTTCGTGCTCCGTTCCGGGCTGCACAGCGGGCACTACTTCCAATGCGCGCAGGTCTGCCAGGACATGGGCGCGGTCACGCGGCTGGCCGAGCTCTTGCTGGCCAAGCTGCGCGCCTCCGGCGACCTCGGTTTCACCACCGTGCTCGCCCCGGCCATGGGCGGCGTGGTCATCGGCCAGGAGGTCGCCCGCCAGGCCGGCGCACGCTACATCTTCGCCGAGAAGGAAAACGACCGACTCGTGTTGCGGCGGGGTTTCAAGTTCGCCCCCGGCGAGCGCGTCTTGGTGGTCGAGGACGTGGTCACGCGCGGCGGCCGGGTGCTGGAGGCGCTGGAGATTGTGCGCGCCGGCGGTGGCCACGCCGTGGCGGTGGCGATGCTGGTGGACCGCAGCGCCGGCGCGACGCGCTTCGATGTGCCCGCGCTTTCGCTGCTCGAATTGAGCTTCCCGACCTTCCCGGCCGACCAGGTCCCGCCCGAGCTCGCCGCCCTGCCGGTCGAGAAACCCGGCAGCTGAGCGCGAGCGGGCCGTCCTCCAATCGCGGCGGGGTTTTGTAGGCCACCGTCCGTCGCGAAGGCGGTCGGAACCGGTGCCATGATCACCAACGAATCCCGTCCCGCTCCCGCCTCCGCCGATCCGCGACTTTTGTTTCGCGGCATCCATCTCAGCCTCACGCCCGCCATGCGCGCGGCGCTCTCGACCAAGGCCGCCCGGCTCTTGCGCCACGAGCCCCGGATCGATCGCATCCGCATCGACCTCGACCATGATCTCACCCGCGGCCGCGACGTCTTCGTCGCCAAGGGCCACATCGAGATCGGCGGGCCCGACTTGATCGCGTCCGTCGCGGCCGAGGACGCCTACAAGGCCGCCGACCTGCTGATGGATAAGCTCGACCGCCTCCTGGCACGGCGGGACGCGTTGGCCGGCAAACGCCGACATCGCCGGGACAAAGTCGCCGCCGCCGGCGGCTGAGCTCGGTCCCCCGCGGCGGTCGCGCCGCGTCCCTCTGCCCATCCCCGCCGCCGGCCGTTGGCGCCGTCGCGCGGGGGCGTTCTGCGACTAAATACGCAAACGGATGGTTTTTGCTCGGCGCCCGGCCCGGCTCACGACTTTTTGACCGACCGTGGCTCCACTCAAAATCCTCTTCGTTTCGCCCGAGGTTGAACCGTTTGTCAAAGTGGGGGGCTTGGCCGACATGGTCGGCTCCCTGCCCAAGGCCCTCGCCGCCCTCGGCCACGATGTGCGCGTCGTCTTCCCGGCCTACGGTGGTTTGCGGCTCGATTCGTCCTGGCGCGCGCGGCCCGATCCGCTCGGGGTCGACGTCGGCGCCTCGGCCCACTGGGCCCGCACCTGGGAGAGCGTGCTGCCCGATTCGCGCGTGCCGGTCTACGCGTTGGAACACGAGGGGCTGTTCGGCCGGCCCGAGGTCTACGCCGGGCCCTGGGGGAACCACGTCGACAACGACCTGCGCTTCGCCTTTCTCTGCCGAGGCGCGTTGAACCTCTGTCTCCAGCTCGGCTGGATTCCCGACGTCGCCCACGCCCACGATTGGACCACGGGTCTGCTGCCGGTTTTGCTCAACACCACCTTGCGCCACACCCCGCTTGGCGGCGTGGCCTCGGTCTTCACGGTTCACAATCTTGAACACCAGGGCTACGCCGACCGCCGCGTGCTCGATTTCGCGCACATCCCGCCGGGCGAATTTCGTTCCGACAGCACCGAGAGCGGAGGGGCGGTCAACCAGCTCAAGGCCGGGCTCTACCACGCGACCAAGCTCACCACCGTCAGCCCCACCTACGCCGAGGAGATCAAAACCCCCGCCGGCGGTCACGGGCTCGACGCCGTCCTGCGTTTCCGCTCCGCCGATCTCGTCGGCATTCTCAACGGTATCGACGCCGCGGTCTGGAATCCGGCCATGGACCGCTTTCTCCCGCGCCCCTACGACCAGCGGTCGCTCACGGTGGGCAAGAAGGCCGCCAAGCTCGCCCTGCAGGAGCGCCTCGGCCTCGACGCCGATCCGCACATCGCGGTCTTCGGCGTGGTCTCGCGTTTCGCCGCGCAAAAGGGCCTCGATCTCGTCGCCGAGGCGCTGCCCCACATCCTCGACCGCATGCACGTGCAGTTCGCGTTCCTCGGCGCGGGCGACCCCGGGCTGGAGCAGACCTTCCGCTGGGCGGCGGAGAACTACCCCGGCCGCGTCGGCGTGCACGTCGGTTACGACAACGCCCTCGCCCACCTCATCCAGGGCGGGTCCGATTTTTTCCTGATGCCGAGCCGGGCCGAGCCCTGCGGCCTGACCCAGATGTATGCGATGCGTTACGGCACCTCGCCGCTGGTGCGCGCCACCGGCGGCCTGCTCGACACCGTCGACCAATACGTCGAGGGCAAGGGCGAGGGCACCGGCTTCCGTTTC
The DNA here is from genome assembly GCA_027482905.1 of Opitutaceae bacterium. Lineage (GTDB taxonomy): Bacteria > Verrucomicrobiota > Verrucomicrobiia > Opitutales > Opitutaceae > IMCC26134_A. The sequence continues at coordinate 22,758 of JAIXVP010000049.1, read as the reverse complement.
CACGACGCCACCGCCCCCGCCCTCTACAACACCGTCGGCTGGGCCTGCGCGACCTACTACGACCGGCCCGAAGAACTCCACGCCATGCGCCTGCGCGGCATGGACCGCGATTTCTCCTGGGGGCCGAACGCGCGGCGCTTCGAGGAACTCTACGGCTGGGCGGTCGCGGCCCGGCGCGCGGCGGGTTGAGGCGTTTGGCCCCGGTTCAGCCGATCCAGCGCAGGCCGAGTTTCAACCACAGCGGCACGACGAAGAGGCCCACCGCCGTCGTGCCCAGCACCACCTGCACGGCGGTCAGCGGGCGGCCGCCGTGGTGTTTGGCGATCACGATGGGCAGGATGCCGGCCGGCATCGCGGCCTGCACCACCAGCACCTGTTTCAACTCGCGCGGGATAGGCAGGAGCGCGGCCGCGCCCAGCATCGCCAGCGGGATCAACCCGAGCCGCAGGACGCAGGCCAGCGGGGTGACCTTGCGGTCCACCAGCGTCCGGGGCTCGGCGAGAAACTCCACCAGGGTCGCGCCGATGACCAGCAAACCCACCGGCACCGCGCACACGCCGATCATGCGGATGGATTCCAGCACCACGGGCGGCAGCCAAGCGGCGGCCCCGCCGAGATTCAGCGCGACCGCCGCCGCCAGGGCGTAGACCGGCGGGTTGAGCGCGCGCCGCCAGCCCGTCCGCACCGGCATGCCGGCCAGCATGAGGATGCCCACCGTCCAGATCGCCGCCTCGCAGCCGACGTTGAACACGAACAGCACGCCCAGCGTCTCCCGGCCGAAGAGCGCTTCGACCAGCGGGATCGCCATGTAGCCGTAGTTAAAAATCCCGACGCTGAAGGCGAAGGTGCGCAGGCCGCCGCCCACCGCGAAGCCGGCCTTCTTCGCGACCCAGTAGGCGAGCACGATTCCGCCGGCCATGGTCACGAAGCCCAGGAGGGGCCCGGCGAGGAGGTTGCCCGGCGCGCGCAGGGCGGCGTTGCCCAGCACGTGGCTGAAGATCAGGCAGGGGTAGAGCAGGTTGACCACCAGCTTCAGCAGGCTCTCGTCCGCCTCCGCGCGCAGCCAGCCGGCCCTGCGCGCCCCCGCCCCTGCCGCGATCACCGCGAAGACGGGCAGCACCAAACCGAGCAGGGTCCAGTAGCCGGGCAGCATGGGTCGCCGCGTATCAGACCGCGGTCTCGCTGAAACGCGTCTCGCGGATGACGGTGATCTTGATCGTCGAGGGGTATTGCAGCTCCTCCTCGATTTTCTGGCGGAGGATCTTGCTGATCTCCCGCGCGCGCTCGTCGTCCACCTTCTGCGGGTTCACGATCACCCGCACCTCGCGGCCGGCCTGGATGGCGAAGGCCTGCTGCACGCCATCGATCGCGCCGGCCAGCTTTTCGAGGCGATCGAGGCGCTGGATGTAGGTGTGCATCGACTCGGCGCGGGCGCCCGGACGCACCGCCGAGATGGTGTCGGCGAGGATGACCAGGCCGGCGTAGACCGTCTCCGGTTTCACCTCCTCGTGGTGGGCGGCGACGGCGTTGACCACGATGGACGTCTCGCCGTGGCGGCGCACGAAGTCCGCCCCGATGGTGGCGTGGCTGCCCTCGTAGTCGCCCTCGATGGCCTTGCCGATGTCGTGCAGCAGGCCGGCGCGTTTGGCCACGTTGGGGTCGAGCCCAAGCTCGCTTGCCATGAGGGAGCAGAGGAAGCCCACCTCGACCGAGTGATCGAGGACGTTCTGGGAGTAGGAAAAGCGGAACTTCAGTTTGCCCAGCAGCTGGATGATCTCGGGGCGCAGGCCGTTGATGCCGAGGCGCTGGACCGCCTGTTCGCCGTCGCGCTGGAGGTTCACCTCGAGCTCGTCGTTGGCCAGCCGGACCGCCTCCTCGATGCTGGCCGGATGGATACGCCCGTCCTTCACCAGGGCCTCCAGCGCCACGCGCGCGACCTCGCGGCGCACCGGGTCGAAGGAGGAGACGAGGACCATCTGGGGTGACTCGTCGATCAGCAGGGTCACCCCGGTGGAGGCCTCGAAGGCTTTGATGTTGCGGCCCTCGCGACCGATGATGCGGCCCTTCATCTCCTCGTTGGGCAGGGAGACGATGGTGGCGGTGATGTCGTTGTTCGGCCGTGACGACATGCGCTGCATGGCGGTCACCAGGATTCGTTTCGCCTCCGCCTGGAGGTCCTGCTCCGAACGGTCGAGGATCTGCCGGCGGAGGGCGCGCAATTCGTCCTGGCATTCGAGCTGGACCTCCTCGCGCAGGGCCTTGCGGATCTCGTCGGCGTCCATCTGGGAGACGCCTTCGAGGCGTTTGCGCAGGGATTTGGAAAGCGACCGGATGGCGTCTCGCGCCTGCCGGATGGCGCTGTCCTCGCGGGCCAGGCGCTCGGCGCGTTGTTCCAGCTGGTGGTCGAGCAGCGCGATGGATTCCTCGTGGGAGCGTATTTCGCGCAGGCGGAGATCCATCTCGATCTCGCGGCGATCGAGCTCGCGGTTCACTTCCGCGCGGCGCTCGACCAGCTCGCGCTCGGCGCGCTGCCGCTCCTCCTCCGCCCGCACCCCGGCCTCGCGGCGCGCGACCTCGATCAGCTCCGCGCCCTGTTCACGCGCGGCCCGGCGCGTCGCCTGGGTCACGAGCCAGACCACCGCGAAGCCCGCCGACGCCCCGGTGAGCAAAACCACCGCCCACGGCCAATAAAGAGTCAGGTCTTCCGCCGCCTGGATTTGTGCGAACGGGAGGAGCGTGGATGCGTGACTGGCGACCATGGACTGATTCCTCAGTGCGCGGACTCGGAGGAAAATTCAACCTTTCATCGCGAAGCCCTCCGGCAGCGGTGTCCGGGGCTTGCCGCTGGGCCACCGATCGGATTCCTAGGACGAACCCCTTTCCGACCATGTTAACAAACGGCCTGATCAAAGCTTGGGAAACCCCCGAGCTCACCGCGCTCAACAAACTCCCGCCCCGGGCGACCTTCGACGCCCATCCCACCGCCGCCCAGGCCCGGGCCGGGCGGCGGGAAAAGTCCCCGTGGTTTCGGTCTCTCGACGGCGAGTGGCAGTTCCGGCTCGAGCGTTCCCCGGAGGACGCCCAGCGCTTCGCCGAGGGTCGGCCTTTCAACGACAGCGCCGCCTGGGGCGTCATACCGGTGCCGTCGAACTGGCAGATGCACGGCCACGGCATCCCGCATTACACGAACGTGAAGATGCCCTTCCGCGAGGAGCCGCCCTTCACGCCCGCCGCCAATCCCACCGGCGTCTACCGCCGCCTCTTCCGCATCCCCGCCGCGTGGCAGGGCGGACGCGTGGTGCTGCACTTCGGCGGCGCGGACAGCGTGCTCGCGGTCTACGTCGACGGAGTGGCCGTGGGCCTATCCAAGGACGCTCGCCTGCCCGCCGAGTTCGACCTCACCGCGCTCGTCCGCCCCGGGGTCGACCACGAGCTGGTCGCGATCGTAGTCCAGTATTCCGACGCCTCCTTCCTCGAGGACCAGGACATGTGGCGCCTCGGCGGTCTGCACCGTTCCGTTTACCTCTACGCCACCCCCCGCGTCCACCTGGCGGACATCAAGATCACCCCGCACCTCGATCCGGCCTTGCCCGCCGCCGGCCCCGCCGAGTTTGAGGTGCTGGTAAAGGTCGGGTTCCCGCAAAATCTCCCGCTGCCCGGCACGCGCGTGACCGTGCAGCTCTTCGATCCAAGCGGCCGGGCGGGGTTGAAAAAACCCGCCGCGCTCGAGGTGACCCACGCGCGCGGCACCCTGGTCTTCGACCGGGGCTCCGCGCGTTTCCGGATCGCCGTGCCCGCCTCGCGCCTCCGGCTGTGGTCGCACGAGGACCCCGCGCTCTACACCGTGCTCGTCTCCCTCGCCCCGCCCAAAGCCTCCGGCGCCGACGCCTCCCACGCCGCGATCCGCACCGGTCTGCGCCGCGTGGAGATCAAGAACCGCGACCTGTTGATCAACGGGAAACGCGTGCTGATCAAGGGCGTCAACCGCCACGACCACCACCCCGACGTCGCCAAGGCCGTCACAGTCGAGACCATGCGCCAGGACTTGGTGCTGATGAAACGGTTCAACTTCAACGCGGTGCGCTGCTCGCACTACCCGAACGACCCGCGTTTTCTCGACCTCTGCGACGAGCTGGGGCTCTACGTCATCGACGAGACCGACGCCGAGTCGCACGATTTCCACAACACCCTCTGCCAGGACCATCGCTACGCCACCCCCTGGCTCGACCGCGCCCAGCGCATGGTCGTGCGCGACGTCAACCACCCCTCCATCATCGCCTGGTCCCTGGGCAACGAGTCCGGTTACGGTCCGGCCCATGACGCCGCCGCCGGTTGGATCCGGCACTTCGACCCGTCACGGATCGTCCACTACGAGGGTGCGGTCTCCCGCTGGCAGTCGAAAACCACCTTCGTCCACGGCTCGGCCGCGAGCGATTTGATCTGCCCGATGTATACCGAGCTCAAGGACCTCGTCGGCTGGCTCGACTTCGCCGACCGCCATTGCCCGCCCCCGGCCGCCGACTACCGCATCACGCTTGACGCCCTCTTCGCCGCCGGCCTTCAGACCGCCGATTCCGACCGCGCCAAACTCTATCCCCTGCCCACGCCGCTCCACCCGCTGGCCCGCCCGGTGATCCTCTGCGAATACTCGCACGCCATGGGCAACTCGAACGGTTCGCTCTCGGACTATTTCCACCTCTTCAAGACCCGCGCCGGCATCCAGGGCGGCTTCATCTGGGAGTGGCTCGACCACGGCCTGCGGGTGAAAACCCCCGACGGCCGCGAGCACTTCGCCTACGGCGGCGATTTTGGCGACACGCCGAACGACGCCAATTTCGTGTGCGACGGCATGGTCTCCGCCGACCGGATACCGCATCCGGCCTGCCACGAGCACCACCGCCTCGCCCAGCCCGTGGCCGTCGCGCTGGTCTCCGCCAAGGGCGCCTCCGCGCGCATCCGGGTGACCAACGACCACGATTTCACCGCCCTCGACCGCGTCGGCCTGCGCGCCCGTTGGATCCTCCAGGCCGACGGCGAGGTGGTGCGCGAGGGCGCGGTGCCCGTCGCCGCGTTGAAAGGCCTCGCCCCCGGCGCCAGCCGCGAGCTGGTTCTTGCGGTCGGCGCCGCGCCGGCCTGCGCGACGGAGCTCCACCTCATCGTGGAGTTTTACCTGGCGCGCGACAACGCCTGGGCCGAGGCCGGCCACGTCGTCGCCGGCGTGCAGCTCGCGCTGCCCGCGCCCCGGCCCGCCAAGGCCCGCGCCGCCGCCAAGGCCGCGTCGCTTCCGCCGGTTGAGGTCGCCGAGACCCTTGGCGGCTACGCCCTGCGTGCCGGGGCGGTCGAGGTCGTCTTCGACCGCGCCACCGGCTCGCTCGCCTCGCTGCGCCGCGACGGGCGCGAACTGCTCGCGCGCGGCCCCCTGCTCCAGCTCTGGCGCGCCGCCACCGACAACGACGGTGTGCGCCTCTGGTCCGGCCAGGACGGCAAGGCCCTCGGTCGCTGGCAAAAACTCGGCCTCGACGCCGGTCTCGACCACCGCGCGGAGCGCTTCGCCGTCGCCGCGCCCGCCGCCGACGGCTCCGTGACCGTGACGCTCGCCCACGCCGTCACCACGCCATTGCGCGCGAATTGGAAGGACGTTCTCCACACCCACCGCTACACCGTCTTTCCTGACGGCCGCATCGCGGTGGCCAACGACGTGGTTCTCGCCGCCGACTACGCCGACCTGCCGCGTATCGGCGTGCGCCTCGACCTCGTGCCCGGACTGCGCCGGCTCGTCTACTTCGGACGCGGGCCCTTCGAGAACTATTCCGACCGCAAGACCGCCGCCGATCTCGGCGTCTGGGAAAACACCGTCGCGGGCGAATACGTCGACTACGTGATGCCCCAGGAGCACGGCCACCACACCGACGTGCGTTGGCTGGAGTTGTCCGGGCCGGTCTCCGCCAAACGGCCCGCCACCCTGCGGATCGAGGCGGCCGGCGCGCTGGAGTTCAACGCGTCCCACTTCACCGCCGAGGATCTCTACGCCGCCCGCCACACCACCGACCTGAAGGCCCGGCCCGAGACCATCCTCTACCTCGACGCCGCCCAGCGCGGGCTCGGAACCGCGAGCTGCGGCCCCGACACCCTTCCGCAGTATCGGCTGGCCGCCGGCCGCCACGCCTTCGGTTTCGTGCTTTCGACCGCATGAGCCCCGATCCGGCCGCCACGTTCACGCTCGAGGATCTCGAAACCTGGTCGCGTCCGGGCGTCTCGCTCGCTGTGCTCGGGCACCCGATCCGGCACTCGATCAGCCCCGCCATGCACAACGCCGCCCTCGGCGTCATGGCGGAGGCGGAGCCCGCCTACGCGGCGTGGCGCTACTTCCGCTTCGAGGTGCCGCCCGAGGAGTTGCCGCGCGCGCTCGCGCTCCTGCACGCGAAAGGGTTTCTCGGGGTCAACCTGACCGTGCCGCACAAGATCCTCGCCGTATCCCAGGTGGCCTCGGTCGATCCCGACGCGCGCCCGGTCGGCGCGGTCAACACCCTGCGTCGCCGCGCGGACGGCTGGGAAGGGTTTAACACCGACGGTTACGGTCTGGCCGCCGGGTTGCGCGAGGACCTCGGGATCGACCTGGCCGGCGCGCACGTCATCCTGCTCGGCGCCGGCGGGGCGGCCCGGGGCGCGGCGGTCGAGTGCCTGCTGCGCCGCTGCGCCTCGCTGCACATCGCGAACCGCACGCGGGAGAATCTCGATGGTCTGCTCGCCCTGCTCGCGCCGTTGTCCGGGGGCGTGCCCGTGACCGGTTTCGACCCCGCCCGTCCGCCGGCCGATCTTCCCGCGGGCGCCGTCTTGATCAACGCCACCAGCGCCGGCCTGAAGACCGCCGATCCGCTGCCCGTCGATCTCGCCGCGCTGCCCGCGCCGCGTGCGGTCTACGACATGATCTACAACCCGGCCGAGACCGCGTTGCTCGCCTCCGCGCGCGCCCGCGGACTGCCCGCCGCGAACGGCCTGTCGATGCTCGTGCACCAGGGCGCGCGAGCCCTCGAGATCTGGTCCGGCGCGAGCGTGCCGGTCGCCACCATGGCCGCCGCCGCGCGCGCGGCGATGGGCCGCTGACCGAGACCGGCCCCGCCATGCCCCACCGCGTTCTCATTCGCCGCATCGCCGCCCTGCGCCTGCCGGAGGAGTATTCGCGTTGGTGGGTGCGCTGGCCGGTGGCCTTGCTCCTTATCCTGGTCACGGCCATGACTCTGCCGCGCGCCTGGTGCGGTCGCGACGCGGCCCGCTGGCTGGCGAACGACGAGGGGCTGGTCCTCGCCCACGCCCGGACCGTGGTTGCCAGCGTGGAGGCCGGCGTGAAGGCGGAGGATCTCTCCGCTCAGGGCGACCTGTTCAAAAACGAGTGGCTCTTCGGCACCTACCAGATGTCGGCGCTCGGACTGCTCCAGGTCTGCCTTGAGCAACCGGCGCGCCGGGCCGAGTTTCTGCCGGTCGCCGAACGTGCCATCGACGAGCTGCTCTCCGAGCGGGTGCGGGCCTTCGACGCCGCCCGCTGGCGGGAGGATCCGCTCGCCACGCTCGACGGCGCGAAGGGCCACGCGGCCTACCTAGGTTACCTCAACCTCGCTCTTTCCCTGCATCGTCGGGTCGTGCCGGAATCACGTTTCGCCGAGCTCAATGACCGCATCTCCGCCGCCCTCGCCCGCCGCCTGCAGGCGAGCCGTCACGGCATCCTGGAAACGTATCCACTCGAAGCCTACCCGGTGGACAACGCGGCCGTGCTCGGCTCCCTGCTCCTTCACGCCCGCACCACCGGCGCGGACTACTCGGCGGTGGCGCCTGCGGCCCTCGCGCGTTTCCGTATCGCTTGGCTGGATCCGCGCTCCGGCCTGCTTTACCAGGCCATCAATCCCCGAGACGGCGAGCCGGCCGACGCCGCCCGGGCCAGCGGGACCGCGCTGGCGGCCTTTCTCCTCTCCTACGGCGAGCGCGACGTGTCGGGCGTCCTGTTCGCCGCCGCGCGCGACCGCTGCGCGGACTCGTTCTGGGGCTTCGGCTACCTCAACGAATACCATATCGGCTCGGTGGCGCCGGGCGGCGGCGACATCGACTCCGGTCCCTTGATTTTCGGGGTCAGCCCGTCCGCGACCGGCTTCGCCCTCGGCGGGGCGCGGGCCTTCGGCGACCGGCGACTTTTCGTCTCGCTCTACCGCACCGCCCACCTGGTGGGCACGCCCGTCGCGCGCGGCGACCGGCGCGTTTTTGCCACCGGCGGACCGCTGGGCAACGCGATCATGCTGGCGATGTGCACCGCCCGCCCCGAGGCCCCATGAAGACCAACGCGCAGAAACCCTGGTGGCTGAGGGCGTGGGAGCGCCGCCTGGCGCGACCCGCCCCGACGGCGGGACGCATCGCGCTGGAGCTGGCCGCGATGTATGCGCTGCACTTCGCGGCGAGCTTCGTGCTCGTGCGTTTGTCGTTGCTCGAAGCGATTCTCTCGCCCGGGCCGGGCGGGCGGCTCGCGCTGGTCGCCGCGCTGGGATTCTTCGCTCTACGCTTGTTTGTTCTGCTGCTCGCGCCCGGCTGGTTTCTCGCCCGGCTCTGGATCCTGCTCACCCGAGAGCGGCCGGACCACCACTGGTGATCACAGCTCCCGGTCGAGCCAGTCGACCGTCACACGCACGGCGTGGTCGAAGTGGCCCGCAGCGGGATCAAACACGTTGAAAATGTGGTCGGCGCCGCCGATCAGCACGGCCTCGGCGGGGCGGCCTTTCGCGAGCTCCAGAATCTCCGCCTCGCGCCGGGGAAGGTAGTCGGCCGAGCCGCGCACGCTCAGGAATTTGCCCGCGTGGCGGGCGAGGGCGGCGTCGAGGTCCACGCCCCGAAAGCTCTCGAAAAACGCGCGCCGCAGCGTGACGGTTTTCCAACCGACGATTTCGCAGGTGCCGGTCCCGGTGGCCTCGGCTTGCGCGGCGGCGGCGGCGAGCGAGCCGCCGGTCAGGGCCGCGTGGGCGTCGCCGGTAACGCTGGACCAGAGGACCATGGCCCGAAACCAGTCCGGATGCGCGCCGGCCGAGCCGAGGGCGGTGGCGCCGCCGAGGCTCCAGCCAAAGACGCCCATTCGCGTCGCATCCACGCCGGGTTGCGCGAGCACCCAGGTCCGGGCCGTTTCGGTGTCGGCAAGGCGGCCGTCGAAGGTCGACTCGATGGCGGTGCGGGCGGAATCGCCCTCGCCGTGAAAGTTCACGCGCAGCGAAGCGATGCCGCGCGCGGCGAGCGCCTCGGCCAGCCGGCGTTGCGAATCCGCCGGGCCCTCGCTGTCGCTGGCGAAACCGTGCAGGATGAGCACGGCGCGGCCGGACCAACCGGCGTCGGGCGTGAGCCAGCGGGCGTTGAGTTCGCCGCCGAGCTCGATCCGGGTTTCCGCCGCGCGGGCGAAAAGGCCGGTCAGGAATAGACCGAGGAGGAAAAGGCAGGAGCGGGATTTCATGCGGAGGAGGGCGTTTCGGGACTGTAATGGCTCGGGTTGAAGGCGGGCGCGAGCAGGGTGAGAAACTCCAGCGGACCCGATGCGTCGGCGACCAGCGCATGGGGTTCGCCGCGCGGGATCACCACCACGGAGCCGGGGCCGACCGACGACACGCCGGCCGCGAGGGTCATGCGGCCGGTGCCGCTGAGGATGAAAAAATATTCGTCCGAGCCGAGGTAGCGGCTGGAACCGCTGCTCGCCCCCGCCGCGAGGCGGAAACGCGCGCAGCTCAGCGCCTCGTTGCGGGCGGGCGCAAGACGTCCGATCAGCTCGGTCACCTCGACGCCGGGCCCGAGGGCGAGGGCGGAGAGTTCGCCGGAATCGAAAACGCGGCCGGCGCTCGCCGGGGCGATCCCCACGGCGGGCGCGGCCGCGGGCGCGACGGTCGGGCGGTGGAAGAACGGCGGGCGGGTGAGGGCCGCGATCAACGTGGTCTGCGCGGGATAGGCGGACTGGAGCTCGTCTCGGTAGCCGGGCTCGTAGTCGCCGTAATCGAAGCCCGGCGCGAGGGTGCAGCCGAAAAACGTGTAGGCCTCGGCATGGTCCCGGGCCGGTCGTGCGCCCATCCAAGTGCCGGCGGGCACCGTCACCTGCGGGCGCTGATCGCCGAGGGAGTCGGGGCCGAAGGCTACGACTTCGGCGCGGCCGTCGGGGTGGAGCAGGAGCAACTCGGCCGGATCGCCGGCGTGAAAGTGCCAGGTTTCGTCAGTGCGCAGGCGGTGCAGGGCGGAGAAATCCGTGCGCGTGACCAAGGAGTAGATCGCGCTGCCCACCGGGCGCGGGCCCGTGCCGGCGTAGCGCGCGGGCAGGGCGGCGTTTTCCAGGCGGTCGGGGCTGACGTAGTTGAGCGCGCACCACGCGCCTTCGTCCGGGATGAGGGCCATCTTGTGGTGGGCGACGAGGCGGCCGGCCGGGCCAGGGGGAAGGTCGGAGGGGGTCATCGGGTTTCTTCGGAATCAAGCAGGTCCCGCGCCCCGGGGCTCGCGTTTCGCGCCGGGGTTGGGGCGTTTACGAGCGAACTCCGCGAGCAGTTCGGGGAAGGCGTCCGCGACGGGTGAATCGGCGAGGTAGGCCTCGGCCTCGGCCTTGCGGCCGCGCGAGCACAGGCCGGCGTAGACGTGCAGCTCGAATTGGAGACGCAGCGGCGCGGCGGCGGCGGCGTGGCCGAGGGCTTCGAGGAGGAAGAGCAGGGCCTCGAAGGACGAGAAGCGGTCGGAGCCGTTCTGGGCGCGCAGGGCGTAGCGGCTGGTGCCGGCCATGGGCAGGCGCACGCGGCGGCCCCAGTCCTGCACCTGCGCCAGCATGCCGCCGGCCTGGGCCCAGCTGGCGTCGAGCAACAGAACCTGGATGCGGTCGGCCGGCGGCGGGGCGGCGGGTGGTTCCTCGCCGTGCGGGTGGAGGATCCAGAGTTCGTCGATGTCGGGCCGCGAGAACTCGGCGCGGACCAGCGGGCGTTCGCGGCGGTAGGGAAACACCCGGGCGCCGGCGACCACGCGCGGGATGAGGTTGCCGGTGCTGGAGGGCCGATGGGCTTCGAGCACGTGCTGGAGAACATCCACGCGGACGGGACAGGGCTCGGCGCGCTGGGCGGAACAGATGCACCAACGCGGCGGCAGCTCGCAACGCGGGCAGCGGTCGGTGCCTTGCAGAACGACGCTCCGGGCCATGGCGGCTCAGACCACGCGGTCGCCCATGCCGGCCAGGTCGCCGGCGGTGAACTTGGACAAGTTGCCCAGGAACATATCCACCAGCGCGTCGTCCTGGTCGGTGCGGCCGCCGCCGGTGTGCGGGGTCACGTAGCAATTGCGCGTGGTCCAGAGCGGGCTGGAGGGCGGGAGCGGCTCGGTGGCGAAGACGTCGAGGTAGGCGCCGCCCAGGCGGCCGGCTTCGAGGGCCTCGACCAAGGCGGTTTCGTCCACGGTCGGGCCGCGGCCGATGTTGTAGAAAAACGCGCCGGGTTTCAGCAGCGCGAGGCGGCGGGCGTTGACGTAGCGGTGGGTGGCGGGGTTTTCCGGCAGGATGTCGACCAGGTGGTCGGCCAGCGGGAGGACGGCGGAGAGTTTTTCCTCCGCGATCACGTGCACGCCGGCTTCGCTGTAAACGCGGCGGCGCAGGGCGTAGATCCGCATGCGGAAAGGGGCGAGCAGCTCGACCAGGCGTTTGGCGATGGCGCCGTATCCAAGAAGCAGGACGGTCTGGCCGGTCAGCAGCCGGGAGGCGGCGCGGTGTTCGAAGTATCTCCAGCCGCGCGCGCCGCGCTGTTCGTCGAGCGAGTCGGGCAGGCGGCGGGCGAGGCCGAGCATCATGGCGAGCAGGTGTTGCGCGCAGGGCTCGGCGAAGACGGAGGAGGCGTTGGTGAGGACGGCGCGGCGGGCGCGGAGGGCGTCGAAGGTTTCCTCGTTGTCGTAGCGGGTGTAGCCGGCGGAGGTGAGGGCGATCCAGCGCAGGCGGGCGTGGCGCCGGCAGGCGTCGGCGTCGGGCTGGCCGAAGGCGACGTCGGCCTCGGCGAGGGCGGGGTCGTCGCCGGCGGCCGCGAGCACCGAGGCGGAGGCCTGGGTGGAGACGACGAGACGATGGCCGGCGGCGGCGAGGGTATCTGCCAGGCGGGCTTGGGCGGCGGGCGCGAGCGCGGTGTTGGTCCAGACGGTTAGCGGCATGGCGGGCGAGGCAGGCGAGAGGGTTTACTCGGTCTCGGTGAAGCTGCAGACCGCGCGGACGTCGAGGCCGGCGGCGCGGAGGCGGGCGGAGCCGCCGAGTTCGGGCAGGTCGATGATGGCGGCGACGCCCACGACCTCCGCGCCGAGGGAACGGATAAGGCCGGCGGCGGCGAGCACGGTGCCGCCGGTGGCGATGAGGTCGTCCACGATCAGGACGCGGTCGCCGGCTTTGCAGGCGTCGGCGTGGATCTCGATCGAGGCGCTCCCGTATTCGAGGGCGTAGTCGGCGCCGACGGTGCGGAAGGGGAGCTTGCCCTTTTTGCGCACGAGCATGAACGGGCGGTGGAGCTGGTAGGCGAGGGCGCCGCCGAGGATGAAGCCGCGCGCGTCCACGGCGGCGATGAGGTTCACGCCCTGGCGGGTGGCGTCCCACGCGATGGTCTCGACGAGGATGCGGAAGGCCTCGGGGTCGTGGAAGAGGGTGGTGACGTCGCGGAAATTGACGCCGGGGATGGGCCAGTCGCGCACGGTGCGGATGCGTTCCTTGATGGTGGCGGCGGGGTCGAGGTGGGGCATGGTTGCTGGAAAGAAATCAGGAGTCAGAATTCAGAAGTCAGGAGTGAGAAGGCGGAAGGCGGAAGAGGGAAGTCGGGATGCGGTTAGGCGGTAGTGGGTGCGAGGTTCGATGCTGACTCCTGAATTCTGACTCCTGACTCCTGACTTCTTCTTCACCGACTTCTTTCCGCGTCTCCGTGCAAGCGGCGGGCGCGGGCGTGGAGGTGGGCGAGGAGTTCGGTGTGTTCGACGGCCTCGTGGTCGTCGGCGTGGACCAGGCCGGCGCCGAAGGGCGGGGCGTCGTCGCCGCCGTCGGCCCAGTGGGCCCACTCGATGCCCACGGTGCGGGGGTCGCGGCACGCGGCGACCAGGCCCTCGCGGCCGGCGCGGAGCAGGCGTTCGAGGCGGGTGGGGCCGGTGCCGTCGCGCACGGGCAGGCGGCGGAAGTCGGCGTGGCCGAGGCCGCCGCCGGTGATCCATTGCGGCATCGCGCCGGCGGCGGCATCGGCCTGGACGGTGAATTTTTCGCCGGCGCGCAGCCGCCAGGATACCGCGTCGAGGTCGGGCCAGGCGCAGGTCTCGCGCACGCCGGGCGGGGGCGGGGCGGCGAAGCGGCAGCCGAGCACGAGACGGCCGGGGTCGGCGGCGCGCAGGGCGCGGGCGGTGGCGGAGAAATAGCGGCGGGCAAATTCCTGGGCGAAGGCGCGGGCGTCGGCGGCGAAGGCGGGGTGGGCAATGGGGCGATCCTCGCGCGTCAGTTGGCGGAGGTGTTCGCGGTGGACGAGGTTCAGGCCCCAGCGGCGGGCTAGGGCCTCCAGGGTGCCGCCGTGGCTGGCTAGCACGAATTCCCACGCGGCGTGGTGGGCGGCGAAGGCGGGTTCGAGGCTGAGGCAGCTTTGGAGCAGGGGAATCGGGTTTTCAGCCGATTCGCCCCAGCCGAGGGCGTCGTCGGTGAACCAGCCGACCAGCTCGCGGCGGCCGTGCCACGGCGCGGCGACGGCGGCGGCGTGCGCGGCGGCGGCATCGGGCCAGCGCGGGTCGAAGACATCCGGCAAACGCACCCCGGGTCCGTGAAGGGTGGGGATGGCGGCGCGCACAAAATCGGCCGGCATGGTGAAGTAGAAACCGCGATCGACCAGACCGGGGTCGGTCCAGGGCCCGACGGTGTCGACGCCCCAGGCGTGCAGGCGGGCGGCGGTGCTTTTTTCCCAGGCGGCGGGCGCGGCGGGATCGTAGAGGCTCTCGATGGTGCGGGCGTAGGCGCTGCGCCGCACGGGCGGGGGACCGGCACGGCCGTGGCGGTTCACCCCGGCGACGGCGCGCAGCAGCACGGGTTCGTCCTCGGGGGTGAGCAGCCACCAGACGTTCGCGGTGGTCTGCCCGAGGCGGAAAAACCCGGGCGCCCCGCGCAAGGAGGCGGTTTTGAAATCGGAGAAAAGGGGGCCGGTGCGAGGGACGGGACGGGGCATGGTCAGCGGGCGCGGTCCGGGCGTTCGAGTTCGAAACGTTCGCGGGTGGTGACGTAGCTCTCGCCGCCGAGGCGGCCGACGGCGTCGAGCTTGGCGGGGTCGACCGCGCCGTCCGGGCCGAGGATGTCGTCGCGCACGTGCAGGCGGAGGATGTCGGCGATCACGATGTGGGCGGCGAGCGGGCCGTCGCCGACCGGCACGATCTGGCGGACGCGGCACTCGAAGGCGGCGGGCGCGGCGGCGACGCGCGGGGGGCGCACCACCAGGCTGGGCGCGGGCTCGATGCCAAAGGCGGCGAACTCGCTCTCGCCGCGCGGCAGGCGGGCGGCGCAGGCGTTCATCTGGTCGGCGAGGGCGCGGGGCACGATGTGCACGACGCACTCCGGGATCTCCTCGAGGTTGAGGACGGTGTCCTTTTTTGAACCGTCGCGGAGGTTGACCGGGACGAACAGCAGCGTAGGCGGGTTGGCGGTCACGCCGTTGAAAAAGGAGAACGGGGCGAGGTTGGACCGACCGGCGGCGTCGAGGGTCGAAACCCAGGCGATGGGGCGCGGGGTGATGAGCGAGGACATCCAGCCGTAGGCGTCGCGGGCGGGCAGCGCCCGCAGATCGATTTCCATGCGCCCACTCAGCGCCGGTCGGGCGCGGCGGGCAAATGAAACCGCCGCCGTCGCGTTACCGTGGGGCGGGCCGCTTGTCGCTCGACTCGGTCGGAGCGGGCGGGGTTTACTGGGCGCCCATGTCCGCCGAAGATCCCCTCTCCTCGGAGCTCGTCCCCGCCGCCCTGCGCGAGGCGCTCCGGCTCAGCCCGGACAACGCGCCCCTGCTCGTCCACGTGGCGGGCCATGTGCTCGGCCTGGGCGGCTTCGCCGAGGCGGAGGCGCTCTACAAGCGCGCCCTCGCCCTTGCGCCCGGCGATGCCGAGGCGAAGCTCGGGCTGGCGCACGCGTTTTACCACTTGGGCAAACACTCCGCCGCGCTCGTGGTGGTCGAGGGTCTGACCGCGCCGGAGAACGCGTCCGGGCGGGCGCTGTTGCTGCATACGCGGCTCGCCCTGAAGGCCGGCGAGCCCCGGCTGGCGGCGCGACTCTATCAACGCGCGCGTTCGGCCCGGCCGCCGGTCGCGGATGCGCACCTCGAGGAGGAGCTCGCGGGTCATCTGCCCGCCGCGCCCGCGCTTGCGCCCAAGCCGGCGGAGCGCCCGGCCCCGCCGCCTCCGCCCGAGGCGCCGCCGGAATTTTCGTCCGCCGCCGACGAGGATGACGCCGAAAAACGCGAACGCCTGCCGGCCGGCGATTTGCCGCCGGCGCGCGACGCGGCCGAGGTGGAGCGCCCGCGGGTGACCTTCGCCGACCTCGGCGGCATGGAGAAGATGAAGGAGGACATCCGGATGAAGATCATTCTCCCGCTCCAGCACCCGGAGATGTTCGCCGCCTACGGCAAAAAGACCGGCGGGGGCATCCTGCTCTACGGGCCGCCCGGCTGCGGCAAGACCCACCTCGCCCGCGCCACCGCCGGCGAGGTCCGCGCGGCCTTCATCGCGGTCGGCATCAGCGACGTGCTCGACATGTGGATCGGCCAGAGCGAGCGCAACCTCCACGCCCTCTTCGAGCAGGCCCGCTCGCACCGGCCCTGCGTGTTGTTCTTCGACGAGGTCGACGCCCTCGGCGCTAACCGCACCGACATGCTCAAGTCCGGCGGCCGCCACCTGATCAACCAGTTCCTCAACGAGCTCGACGGCGTGCAGGCGACCAACGAAGGCGTGCTCATCCTCGCCGCGACCAACGCCCCCTGGCACCTCGATCCGGCCTTCCGCCGCCCCGGTCGCTTCGACCGCATCCTCTTCGTCGCCCCGCCCGACCAGACCGCGCGCGCCGAGATCCTGCGCATCCTGCTCAAGGGCAAACCCGCCGCCGACGTCGACGCCGAGGCGGTCGCGAAAAAGACCGACGCCTTCTCCGGCGCCGATCTGCGCGCGCTGGTCGATCTCGCGGTGGAGGAGAAACTCCGCGCCGCCATGAAGTCGGGCAAACTCGCGCCGCTGACGACGCGCGACCTGCTCGACGCCGCCAAAAGACACCGCCCGACCACCCGCGACTGGTTCGAGAACGCCCGCAACTACGCCCTCTACGCCAACCAGAGCGGCCTCTACGACGACGTCCTCGAATACCTGAAGATCGCCAAGCCCTGAGCCGATGACGCCCCACCACTCCCGCGCCGAGTTGCTTCTCGCCCAATCGCGGCCGGTCGACGCCGAGAAGGAGGCCGGCCTGGCGCTCGCGCAGGACCCGGGCGATCCGCTCGCCCTGACCCTGCTGGCGCGCGCGCGGGTCGACCAGAACCGCGAGGCCGAGGCGCTCGAGCCGGCCGACGCGGCGGTGGCGGCGGCGCCGGACTGGGCTTTTGTCCACCACGTGCGGGCCCACGTGCTGCTGCGGCTCGGTCGGCCAAAGGACGCCCTTGCGGCGGTCGAGCAGGCGCTCCGCCTCGCGCCGGACGCCGACGAGTTCCACGCCCAGCGGGCGGCGGTGCGGCTGGCCCTGCGCGACTGGGCCGGCGCGCTGGCCGACACCGAGGCGGCCCTGCGGCTGAACGCCGCCAACGTATTCGCGCAGAACCTACGCGCCACCGCGCTCACCCGGCTGGGCCGCGCCGACGAGGCCGACGCGGTCGGCGCGCGCACCCTCGAGCAGGCGCCGGACGACGCCTATAGCCATGCCACCCAGGGCTGGACCCAGCTGCACCGCGGAGACGCGCGGCGCGCGCAGGAACACTTCCGCGAGGCCCTGCGCCTGCGGCCGGACTTCGAGTCGGCGCGTGAGGGCATGCTGGAGGCGCTCAAGGCCCGCAACCCGGTCTATCGCGGCATGCTCGCCTATTTTCTCTGGATGGGCCGCCAGAGCGGACGGGTGCAGTGGGCCTTCGTGATCGTGACCTTTTTCGGCCAGCGCGTGGTGCGCGGGCTGGCCGAAAGCCAGCCGGCCGCCGGCGCGCTGCTCTGGCCGCTGCTGATTCTTTTCTACGCCTTCGTCTACCTGACGTGGACGGCGGTGCCGATGTTCAACCTTCTGCTGCGGCTCGACCGGCACGGCCGCTATGTGCTGTCGCGGCGCGAGCGAGTCGGGACCAACTGGTTCGGGGCGTCCGTGGCGCTCATCGCGCTGGCGGCGGCGTGGTGGGTGGTGGCGCCGCATTACGCCTCGATCCAGGCGATGATCGTGGCGGCGGTGCTCTCGGTCTGCGTGGCGGCGACCGTCTCGCGGCCCGGCCCGCGCGGCCGCAAGATCCTCGGCTGGGCGACGGCGGCGCTCGCCGCGCTGGCCTTTGGCGCCTTCGGTCTGGCCTTCGCCGGCGGCGAAGACGCGGGGGCCTTGCTGGCCCTGTTTTTCGTCGGTTTCCTGGCCTTCCAGTTCGCGTCGAATCTGATCCGGGACTGAGGCGGGCCGGACCTTTTCAGCAGGTCAGTCGACCAAACAGACCTGCTTTGACGTGTAAACGGTATGGGAGTCAGTTGCGGCCGAGGCGGCGGAGCGCTTCTTCGCGCAGGATCGGATCGGTGATGCTTCGGGCATAGGGGACCGCGAGCCGGGCGTGGTCCTGCGCGATCCGGGCGACGAAATCCGCCATCAGGCGGTCTTTGCCGGCGTCCGTGGGCAGGCGGGAGATGAAATCGCCCGCCGCGCGCGGTGCCTGCAGCGCCCATTCCTGGAGCACGGATTGCGTCGCGAACGAGCGGAGGGACGCATCCTCGAAGCCGCCCACCCAGCGGGCGGCCGCCTCGGGGTCTTTGCGCGCCCAGTTGGTGACCACATTCCCGACCATGTCCACGTCCAGCGGGACCGTGTCGAAACGTTGCAGGAGGTCGACCGCGCGGCGTGGATCGGTGTTGGCGACCTGCTCCAACAGGTGTCCCACGTAGGTCGAGCGCAGGTCCTCCGACGGCAAGGTATCGGCGGCGGCGATGGCTTGGTCGAGGTCGTGCTCGCTCCACTGTTTTACCAGGGCGCCCAACGCGAGGCCCAGTTGCGCGTTGTCCTTGCCGCCCTCGGTGAGCACGAGCCGTAGTCCTTCCCGGGGGTCGGTGTAGGCGAGCGCCTCGACCGCGGAGGCCAGCGCGTGCTGTTTCAGGTCCGGATCGGTGAGACCGCGCATCCAGGCGATCGCGCCCTGGGGGTCGCGTTGGGCCCACTCGCTCGCGATGCGCTCCTGCACCCGGGACCGGCCGTCGGCGTCGGTGAGCGTCGCGGCCCAGCGCGCTGCGGCGGCCGGATCGAGTTCGATCAGGCTGCCGGAGACGATGAGAAGGGACTCGGTGCGGGCGCTCCCCTCCGGCAGTTGCATCGCCCATGTTTTGGCCGCCTCGGGGTCGTGCGCCGCCATCCCCATGGCGAGGTTGATCACGGCGTCGGTGCGATCGGAGCCGGGCGGAAGCAGGTCGAGCAGGGTCTGGCCCATCGCGGGGTCGATATCGGAGAGTGTCCGGCAGGTCGCGAGGATCGCGTCGGAACGTTCCTGGCCGGGGGGCAGGCTGGAGACGAGCGCCACGGCCATCGCCGGGTCGCGCCGGGCGAGGCCGTCGACGGCCGCGTGGATGGCGTCGGCCCGCGCCTTCGCGTCGCGGATTTCGGATACGGCGAGCTGGAGCGCCGCCTCCGGGTCGGCCGCGGACATCTGCATCGCGAGCGCCTCCGCCGCGCGGTTGCGGAACGGCCCCGGCGGCAGCTCGCGGATGCGTCGCAACGCCGCGTCGGGGTCGGCGCGTCCCCAGGCTTCCATCGCGGCGATCGAGAGGCCGTCGCGCTGCATCGGGTCCGCGATCCGGCCCGCGAAGTCGAAGGCCTCGCCGATGCGATCCTGCGGCCAGCCGCCCACCACGGCGGCGAAGAAGCGATCCTGTTCCGCTCCGGGCGGGAGGGCTTGGGCAAAGCGGGCCGCCGCATCCGGGTCGTGCTCGGCCCAGACCGAGGCCAGGGTGGACAAGGTCTCGAAGCGTTGGGGCCCGGCCGGCAGGGTCGAGGCCCAGGCGACGGCGGATTTCGGGTCCGACACGGCCCAGCCGGCCGCCAGGGCGGCCTGCACCTGGGTTTTTTCCCGTTGGGGAAGATCGACGGTCGCGAGCGCCGCGCAGGCCGCCGCCGGGTCGACCAGAACCCAGGACGAAAAGATATCCGTGCACGCGGAACCCCGGAACTGCAGCGGGAGTTTGCCGGTAAGCGCCAGGGCGGCCTGCGGATCCGTGTCCGCCAGCCCCGGGATGGCGATGCGCACGGCTTCGTTCCGCACCGTTCCGCCGGGTTGTTGGTCGATCCAGCCGAGAAACGAGTTCAAGTCCGTCTCCGCCCAGCCCTGCAGGGCGGCGGACCGCATCTCTTCCTTCATCGCGGACGAGCGCCGGCCCTCCACGAAGGCGAGCGCGGCGGCGGGATCTTTGGCGGCCCAGACGGAGAAAAAGGCGCGCCGGAACTGGGTTTGGTAGGGATGCGCCAAGGGGTCCGCGAGCGCGGCGGCCATTTCCCCGAGGGCCGCGCCGGAGAGGGCTTCCAACGCGGCGCGCGAAGCCCGGGTGTTTTTCCAGATTCCGCTTTGGATATGGTCATACGTCGTGGTTGTGCCCGGGATTGGCGACAGCGCGCCCGGGACCAATCCGGATCGGGCCGCGAGTCGGGCGCGCTCGGCCGGGCCCGCCGGCGCCAGCGGTTTCACGGAGAAACGGGCGGCGGGGCCGGAGCCGGCGCCGATCCAGTAACCGGCGGCGGTTCCCGCCGCGAGGAACACGACGGGGGCGATCAGACGGGAGAATTTCATGGCGACGGGAAGAGTTACCGGGCGACGGGGATGTGCGCGGAGGAGGGCGGGGCGGCTGGCGCCGTTGAAGGCTTAAGAAGGGCGCAAAAAAACCGCCCGCCGCAGGGTGGCGCGGAGGGCGGCGATGGGACGGTGCGAGCGCGAGGCCGGGCCTCAGGGCGTGTAGGCGACGTTGATCGAGCTCCCCGGGGAGGTGGTGATCACCGGGCGTTTTGGTCCGCGCGCCGTGCCGGCCAGCACGCGGTTGTTGCTGCCGTTCTGAATCCAGATGCTGTCGACCGGGTTGCTGCTGACGTTGGCGTTGTTGATCGTCACCCCGGTGGAGTTCAGGATGAAGATGCCGCGGGCCGAGCCGGCATCCGTGGCCGACGACGTGGTCGCGCCGCTGCTGTTGTTCGCCCAGCGCAGACCGGCGTAGGTCGTGCCTTTGCCGCAGGTGTTCGTGTTCGTCGTGCCGATCGTGCCGTTGCGCCCGTCGTTGATCAGCACGCCGCAGCCGGCCACGCTGGTGGCTTTCATGTCGCTGAGGTCGTAGTTGTCGATCGAGTAGGTTTCAAAACCCTGACGGTCGCCGCCGCTCGCGGTGTTGCGCGAGTTGACGTTGCGCGCGTAGAGACCGGTGGTGCGGGTGCTGCCTTCGGAGTCGATGCGGTAGAGCACGGACACGGCGCCGTTGCGGGCGTCGATGTCGCAGTTGGTTATCCGGGGCGACGCGCAGCTGCTGAGGCGGATCGCGATGCCCGGAGATCCGCTGAGCTTGGCGCCGTTGATCTGGATGCCGGCCGACTTGTAGCTGTAGATCGCGGTGGACCCGGCGATGTCGGAGTAGGTTGAGGTCAGGTAGTTGAAGCTCGAGGTGGCGCGGAGCCGGACCTCGCCGTTCCAGCTGCCGGAGGTGCGGATGTTCATCACGCGGTTGCCGGTGCCGGCGGCGTTTTGCAGCGCCGCGAGGTAGCTCGTGGTCGAGAGCGTTTGCACGCCGTCGACCCTCACGATGTAGTTGCTGCCGCTTTTGGTGACTTCGGCGGTGGCGGCGAATGCGGTCGGCGCGAGGCTGGACTGCAGGGCTAGAAGACCCGTCAGGAGAGCGACGGAGCCGGTGTGCTTGGTGTTCATTGGGGTGTTTGTTTGGGTTTATAGGCGGGTCGCACGATTGCCCGAAAATCGTAACGACTCAGGGTGGTGGCGGCCCGAAAGGGTGCTCATGTGCGGGGGCAGGAGAGGGCAAATCTTGGCTGACGATCGGGCGGGGTGGATCGGCCGCGCGGACCAGGCCGCTGGCGCGGAGAGGGGTGGATGGGGCGGGGAACAATGGACGCACGAGTTTCGAGGGGGTCATAACCCGTGCTGCTAACGTAAAGTAGCGATGGTGTTTCCCGCGTAAACGCCGGCATGGATCTTACAGTCAAACTGCAGCAACCCCGAAGCCTGATCGCCGCCGGTCGTGGAAGGCCGCGATGCGTCGCGCCGGCGCCGGCCACGTGGCGGAGCGACGAGCGGCGTTTGCCCCGCCTGAGTTTTGGCGGCCCTCCGCGCGGTTTACTTCGCCGGGGCGGGAGCGGGCGCGGCGGTCGGAGCCGCCGGACTGGGCGCGGTTGCCGCCGGAGCGGCGGTGGGATCGTCCTCGCGGCCGGAGCGGGCGATGCGGCGGACGTCGAAGAAACTCACGTAGAGCATCATCGAGAGCAGCGCGACCACGAAGGCGCCCTGGACGTTCTGGATAAAGGTCGCCGGCAGGGCGCGGCCGCGCAGGCGGCCGATGGTGGCGAAGAGCATGTGGCCGCCGTCGAGCACCGGCAGGGGCAGGAGGTTAAAGATGGCGAGGTTCACGTTGACCAGGATGGTGAACCACAAGACGTAGCGGATGTCCGCCTGGGCGGTGATGTGGAAGACGCGGGCGATGCCGATGGGGCCGCTGAGTTTGGAGATGCCGACGTCGCTGTCGCGGTTGAGCAGGCTCCAGAAGGTGCGCGCGGTCATGCGGGCGGTGTCGGAAACCTGTTTCCACGGGGTCGGGTGGATGAGCACGAGCTCGGGGTCGAAACCGAGGCCGAGCTCGGCGGCGCGGGCGGCGTCGGGGCGGGGCGGAATGGTGAGCGTCACGGCGGCGCCGGCGCGCTCGACCACCAGGGTGCTCGGCGGGGTGGGGCGGGCCTCGAGGGCGGCGGCGTAGGTGGCGAAGCTTGTGATGGCGAGGTCGTCGATGCGGCGCACGAGGTCGCCGGTCTGGACGCCGGCCTTTGCGCCGAGGGAATCGGGGGCGACTTCGGCGATTTTCAACTCCTGGTAGGGCGAGACGCCGAGCATCCGCATCTGCTCGTCGCCGGCGAGAACGGGCTTGGCGGCGAGGATGAGAGTTTCGGCGTCGCGCCGGATGGTCAGCAGGGCCTGGGGGCGGCCGTCGGCGGTGCGGCCATCGCCGGTGAAGAGGATCTGGCGCATCTCGTCCCAGGTGGCGACGGGGTGTCCGTCGATCGCGGCGATGGTGTCGCCCGGGCGCAGGCCGGCCTCGGCGGCGGGGCTGGGAACGACGCGGCCGTCGGGCAGCGTGAGGGTGGGGGCGACGTGGCCGATCTTGGCGCGCTGGGTGTCGGCGTTGGCGGGGAGCCCGACCTGCCAGAGGATGGTGGCGAGGGCGAAGGCGAAGAGGATGTTCATGGTCGCGCCGGCAACGAACACCAGCATGCGGGTGGTGTAGTTGGGCGATGGCAGTCCGGCGGTATCTGCGGAGGCCTCGCCCTCGATCCCGCGCATG